>JBPCIO010000241.1:0-5712 GCA_051006215.1 Chloroflexota bacterium | reverse complement strand
GGTGTTAGGTTCTACCGTCCGGCTCGTCAAACCACCAACTCTGGTACAAAACGGACTGCGCAGCTGTCTCGCCAAGTTCAGCCGGAAAGGCCGAACTTCCTGGGGGTGGACGGGTCCCGGTGGGCCTCGCCGTCTTCAAAACGGTTGCTCGGCCAGCTTCCTGGTCGAGGGTGGGTTCGACTCCCATGCACCCCCGCCACTCATTTTTTTGATCTCAGAGTCTGCACAGGTGTTCTATTTTTAATCCCAGCCTCATGAGCGTACGCGACCAATTACCCGAGCATCCGCTGCCCCAAGACATTCACGGCAGGCCAACGCCGGCCACGATTCGCATCCAGGGGCTGGTTGCCCACGCGAAGCTCGTCGACTTGAGCGAACTCGCGGAGCTTCCACGTAGGTGCATCGAGGAGCCCTTCGCGTGCGCGGAAGGCTGGACCGTGCCCGGCCTGCGCTGGGAGGGAGTCGCCCTCGCCGACGTGCTTGCCACCGCAGAGCCGAAGGAGGCGGCGCGGTTCGTGCGCGTGTGCTCGGGCGCCTACACGATCTCGCTCCCGCTGAGTCATACAGTTGGAGTCCTGCTGTGCGACACACTGAATGGTCTACGGCTGCCTATCGAGCACGGCGGACCCTGGCGGCTGCTCGTACCTGGGGGCCAGTGCTTCTCCAGCGTGAAGTGGGTTGATCGGCTCGAACTGACCGCAGACGAGCGACCCAGCACGGGGGAGCGCATCGCTCGACAGCGCCTCGGTTCGCGCGCCTGAGTCATAGTTCAGTCAAGGAGGCTGAGCATGGAAGCCACAGTCCTGGCGAATTACCGCGACGCGGTGCAGTTTGCGGCCGAGCGGTTCTCACCCGTGGCCGTCACCCAGACGGAGCGCATGAAGGTCGTGCTGACGTGCTTCGAAGCGGGCCAGTTCATTCCCGTGCACGCGCCGGGCGTGGACATGGCGCTGGTGATCCTTGAAGGCGACGGCCACGTGGTGGCGGGGCAGGAGGAGGGCCAGGTTGGACCGGGCGCGATCGTGGTCGTACCCGCTGGTCAGACCAGGGGCGTCAGGGCCATCACCCGCCTGGTGGCAGTTCATGTCGTATCGCCACCGCCGACTGAGTTCGACCACGCGAAAGTTCAGGCAGGCCTGCACCAGGGCGCGTGGCGCTGAACAACACCCGCCCCGTCGCGGCTGGTCGCCGAGGGCTCATGGCCCTCGCAGGCCTGGCCCTGTTCGCGGGCCTGTGGGCCGGGTTGGTGCGTATCGGCTGGTCGTTGCCGCCGCTCGAACCGGACCTGGCGTTGCTGCACGGGCCGCTGATGGTGGGCGTTTTTCTTGGGCTGGTCATCGCGCTCGAACGGGCGGTGGCACGTGGTCGAGGCTGGGCGTACGGCGCACCAGCGTTAGCCGGCCTCGGCGGCTTGGCCCTGCTTGTCGGCTCGGCCGGCCTGGGCTGCCCCGCTTCGCCAGTGTGGCGCTTCTGCTCGGCTATGCCTGGCTGGCGGTGGCCGCGGTCCTGTGGATGCTCGGACCAGAGCACGTGGACGGCTTCTGGTACGACGCCATGCTGCACACCGTATTCCTGGGCTTCGCCTTCTCGATGATCTTCGGCCACGCGCCGACCATCGTGCCGGCCATCAGCGGCGTTGGCGTGCCGTTCCAACGCCGCTTGCACGTGCATCTCGGGCTTGCTGCACGCTTCCCTGGTGCTGCGCATCGCAGATGATCTCACTCCACAACCCGACGCACGCCGCTGGGGCGGACTGTTGAACGAGCTCGGACAACGCCTGCGACCACCCCATAGGGTGGGGTTGGCTGCCGGACTGGGTTGAATACTGCCATCGACAGGAGGTGCGCTGAGGATGCGCTCGCAGGTGTGGCCTCATCCGGCAAAGGCCCATTGCCGGATGAGGTCTTCGGCTTGGCGAGCTCCTCACAGAAAGGATCCCGCACGCGATGCACGGTTCACATTCATCCAACGAACGCCTCTGGACCAGATTGACGCTTGTCGTTCTTGCCTGGCTCACGCTCCTTATGGCCGCGGCATTCCTGATCATCAGTCCGAGTCAGAACAGCCGGGGCAGCGTATCGGGACAAGCGGTGGCGGCAGCCAACTTGCCAACGGCCGTCACGGTTGAGGCTTCCGAGTTCAAGTTCAACCCGACGAGTCTGCAACTCCCCGTCGGGAAGAAGGTGACGATCACCCTGCTGAACAGCGGCACAGTGGAGCACGATCTCACCGTCGACGCGCTCGGAGTCAAGGTGTCCGCATCAGCCGGTAAGGCCGCAACAGCCGAGTTCACGCTGGACAAGCCAGGCACCTACGACTTCTACTGCTCGATCCCTGGCCACAAGGATGCGGGCATGCACGGCACCCTGTCGCTGGTCGCCAGCGGCGCCAGCGCGGTCGTGCCCGGGCCCGCGGCCCAGGCCGCCTACCCGGTCAGTCCAGCCGTCCAGGCGCAGGGCATGGCGGCCGCGCAAGCCACGCCATTGCCACGGCCGGTGCCCGATGGCGTCCAGGCGCTGCCGCCGCCGCAGATCGCGCCGCCGATCGATCGGTCGGAGCCAGCTACCGTCCAGGTTGAGCTCGAGACGCGCAAGGTCACCGCGCTCATGAACGACGGCGTGGCGTACGACTACTGGACCTTCAACGGCACGGTCCCAGGACCGATGATTCGCGTGCGGCAAGGCGACACGGTCGAGTTGACGCTGAAGAACGCGCCCGACAGCGGACTCACCCACAGCATCGATTTGCATGCGGTGCTCGGTCCAGGCGGTGGTGCCAAGTTCACCCAGGTACCGCCTGGCGAGAGCGCGACGTTCCGCTTTCAGGCGATGCGGCCGGGCGTATACATCTATCACTGCGCGACGCCGATGGTCTCCATGCACATCGCCAGCGGTATGTACGGCCTGATCGTCGTCGAACCGCCAGCCGGCTTGCCGCGCGTGGATCGTGAGTTCTACGTCATGCAGGGCGACTTCTACATGCAGGGCGATCGCGCATTGCTGGGGTGGCGGCAGTTCGACATGACCAAGCTGATGAGCGAGCAGCCAGACTACGTGGTCTTCAACGGCCACATGGGGGCATTGACCGGCGACAACGCCATGCACGCGAACGTCGGCGAGGCAGTGCGCATCTTCTTTGGTGTCGGCGGCCCCAACCTGACCAGTAGCTTCCACCTCATCGGTGAAATTTTCGATCGGGTGTACCCCGAAGGCTCGTTGACCACCGAACCCATTTCCAATATCCAAACCACGCATGTGCCCGCCGGGGGTGCCACCATGGTGGAATTCACGCCGGTCTTACCTGGCACCTATACGCTGGTAGATCACAGCATCGAGCGCATGGAAAAGGGCGCCGCTGCACAACTCATCGTTGACGGCCCTGATAACCCTGGCATCTTGCAGGTCGTCCAGCCCGGCAGTGGGGGAGGTGGTGGCCACTGAAGGCACACCCGACGCCACGTGTGCGCGATCTGTGAGCGAAACACAGGAGTGACAGGTGCCGCGCCTGTACGGCCCTCGCCCTTTCGATGGCACGTGCATTGCCGGCTCCGCGAAAGGAGGTGAGTGCCATGGCGCTCCATGATCTGACGCGCGATACCGCGGCGACGCATATTCCCGAGCCGCCGCTGGCGCGATTCCTCTTTGCCGACACCCGAATAGCGTGGTTCTGGCTGGTGGTGCGCCTGTACTGCGCGGGGCAGTGGATCGAGGCGGGCTGGCAGAAACTTCAGAGCCCGGCCTGGTTCGGGTCGAGCGCGGGCGGCGCGCTGAGCGGCTTCGTCAACGGCGCCCTGCAGAAGACGGGCGGCGATCATCCGGACGTCGCAGGCTGGTACGCGTCGTTCCTGCAGGCGTTCGTACTGCCGAACGCCACGCTCTGGGCCAACCTCGTCAGTCTTGGCGAGCTGCTAGTTGGATTTGGACTGCTCGTCGGCGCGCTGACTGGTGTTGCGGCCTTTGCCGGCACGCTGATGAACGCCAACTACCTGCTGGCAGGCACCGTAAGCACCAATCCGCTGCTGTTCATCCTCGGCACCTGGCTGGTGCTGGCATGGCGCGTCGCTGGCTGGTGGGGACTGGACCGCTGGCTGCTGCCGTTGCTCGGGACGCCATGGGCGCCTCGGCGCATAGCAAGTCACACGGATGTTCGAGCCGAACCAGCGGAACGGCGCGAGCCGGACTCAGTGACGTAGCTTCGGCGTAGCTTCTGCGGTGATCATCAGGTTGTCTGAGTCGAAGTCGGTGGGACCCGCAAAGCGAACCTGCGCCCGGTAATTATCTTGGGATCAATTGCCAATCGATGAATCCGTGCACCGGGTGCCGCCGGGTACGGCGTCGCGCCGCGGGCGGTCCAGGAGACGTCGTCGAGCGCGGTGGTAGCGTCGACAGCGATTCCCTGCACCAGCACACTCCAGCCAACGCCTGACGAGGCCTCATAGCCATCGATCTCGAATGCGACGTTTGATCCTGGGGCGTGAGCCAGCTTCGCGCCTGGTCCGGTGCGAAACGTGATGATTCGACCGCTCAGTCCATAGTTGACAGGCAGGATCAGCGGCTGGCCGTCGACGACGAAGGCGATACGTCCGAACTGATGATGTGCGAGCGTCCGCAAGCACTCGGCTTCCGACATTTCTTCCAGTTCGTCGCTGGATCCGGGCTTGGACATTCTGATGCCCTCCAATCAGCACGGGCCGTTTTGGGCCCGCAAGATGAATGCGCACGGCACTAGGCGCTCGCGACTGGGCTGCAGCGCTCGGGCGGCCAAGGACCGGGACAGGTGATGACGTTGTAGCCTGCCGCCGAGAGCAGCTCCACCCGGGCCATGCCGGATACAAGGGTTTTCCTTCGCGATCAGGATGGTGCGCATATCGAAAGCCTTCTTCCTGCTCGGAAGCATGCGCCGCCTGGACGTGCGCAACCAGCCACCCTCGGGTAGTCTTGCCTCACCCCTAAGGGTGGGAAGTCGAGTAGCCGCCCGCAAGCGCAGTCGAACGATGTCGATCAAGCCCCCGTAGCCGCGCGATGTCAGGTTGCAATTGCGCGCGCGAACGTCGACCTCGCAGGATGCATACATGCGGGTGTACCTGCGGTCGCGCGCCCTACCGCTCCTGCTGTCGTTCGCGCTGCTCGCCACACTACCGTCCGTGGCGATCTGGAGCTCGGCTTTGATCCAATCGCTTGGCGTTGGTCACCCGCTGGACCTGCTACCCACGCCTGCTGCTGCTCCCACGCGCTTGGATCGGCTCGCTTGGCTCGTACTTTTCTGGGCCGTGACCCTGGGCGGGCCACTCGCCATCAATCAGGCGCGCACTCTTGCCGCTGGACTGTCGTAGGTGTTGATTCCCTGGGGTGATTGCCTCGCGCGTGGGTGCGGTGCGGCGCGGTCATGCGGGCTCCATGATTCTGGCTGACCGGACCGCGGCTGCTGCCTGAATCAAAGTCTCACTTGAGCGACTTCGCGGATGTCGCTCTCGTCATCCACGATCAAGAGAGTCGTCGAATCGTCATCGGATGCCGATCATGGCACGTGATCCCGCGCGCATGAGCGGCAAGCCGTCAGACGCGACGGAGTCGACCCGAATTGTTGCCGCCCAGTCGAGTATCAGCTAAGCCATCGCCGTCGCCGCAACAACGGTGCCGTTGCTGGCTCCAACTTCCAATCCGCGGTGCCGTGGAGGCCGAACGAGCAAAACGGGGGCCGCGCTTGCATGCA
>JBPCIO010000240.1:0-15777 GCA_051006215.1 Chloroflexota bacterium | reverse complement strand
GTGACCCCGGTGAGATTCGAACTCACAGCCTCTACCTTCGGAGGGTAGCGCTCTATCCGTTGAGCTACGGAGTCGTGTGGGGGGAATTGTAACCCGACGCACGGGCTACATGGCGTACGCGCTGGAGGACAGTGAGGGTGGTCAGCACAGCTAGCAATGCCAGCACGACGAGCAACGCACCGGGTACGAAGGGCACCAGCATCAGGCCGAGGCCGAGCAGGATGATGCGTTCTGGCCGTTGAAACCAACCCACATCGGCAGCCTGGAGGCCAACTCCCTCCGCTCGCGCTCGGGCGTAGCTCACCATCAGCGAGCCAACCAGCGCCAGGTACGCCAGGACCACGCCCAGGAAGTCGCCAGTCGTCTGAAATCGCCACACCAGGCCGAAGAACACAGCCGCCTCGGCATACCGATCGCACACCGAATCCAGGAAGGCGCCGAAGACGCTCACCCGGTCAGTCGCGCGGGCTAGCGCACCGTCTAGCGTATCGGTAAGGCTGAACAGCCACAGGCAGATGCCAGCAGCCAGGAACCATCCCTGGGCCACGAGCAAACCCACACAGGCGGTCAATATCGAGCCCAGAATCGTCAACGCATTCGGGCTAAAGCCCAGCCTGCCCAGGAACCGAGCTGGCGCCTCGGCAGCCGCTCGCGAGCGGCGTTTAAGGTCCTGCAACGTTCACATCACACACGCATGAGCATGCCTGCCACGCGCTTGACGCGCGCGAAGCGGACTCGCTCGGCCACCGGCTGAGCCTCACGATGCTCGAGCACCTCGAAGTAATAGTCCAGCACCTGCGTCGCGACGCGGGGCCAGTCATAGTGCTTTGCGGTATCCTGGCCAGCGCGCCGCATGCTCGAGCGCAGCTCCGGATTGCCCAGCAGGCGACACACCGCATCGGCGAGCGCGCCGGCATTGCTGGGCTCGACGAGCAGCCCCTGGACGCCATCCGAAAACACGTCGCGGTACCCGGGAATGTCAGATGCCACGATCGGAGCTCCGGCGGCCATAGCTTCCAGGAGCACAATTCCGAAGCTCTCCTGGCCGGTATTCGGTGCGCAGAACACGTCGCAGCTCTGGTAGTAGCGGGGCAGGTCTTCGCTGGGGACGTAGCCAGCGAATACCACGTCCTCGGGAGACCAGCCCTGGCGGGCCGCGAATCGACGGTAGCCCTCGAGCGGCCGGCCTCGCCCGACCACCACCAGGCGCGCTTCGGGCTGGCGCTCGAGAACCTTCGGCCAGGCGCGCAACAGGAACTTGAGGCCCTTTCGCTTTTCGAGACGGCCGACGAACAGCACCGTGGGCCGGCTGTCGGCTAGCTGCGGCACGGGCGCCACGCGGGTGAAAAACCGCGCGAAATCGATGCCGTTGGGAATAACGCGGTAATTCGCCGGGAAGTATTCGCCGACGAACTCTTGCGCAGCGCTCGACACCGTGATGTGGCCGTGCAGCTTGCGGAAGAATGGCCGCAGGATCGGCTTGCTGTAGAAGTACGTCAGCGGGGTGTTCCGAAAGGCGTGGAACGTGCCTACGTTAGTCGTGTTCGAATGCCGCAGCACGGTCAGCGGCAAGGCCGGCATCATCGGCTCGTGCAGGTGGATCAGATCAAACTGCTGCTCCTGCAGCAAACGCTTGGTTTGCAGATACGACCGCAGCGACAAGGTGATGCGCGCGACCGAGCCATTGGCAGGAATCGACACGACGCGCCCGATGCGATGCACGGGTGCGTCAAACGAAGAGATCGGTTCCGCCTCGTCGTCTGACGAAGGCGCGACAACGTGAACCTCGTGCCCGCGGGCGAGGAACTGTTCGGCCAGGTTGGCCACGTGCTCTGTGACGCCGCCGGGGTACGCGAAGTCGTAGGGGGAGACGAGGGCGAGCTTCACCACTCGCTTCTCCTCACCGGGGCTGCGCGTCTGGCCAGCGTTTCTGGAAGACGGTCCATTGCTCCGGGTGGCTCGCGATATGGTACTCCAGGCGTTTCGCCACAGCCTTGGTTAGCGCCAGCACGTCCTGCTTTCGGTCACCCGTCAGCGGAACGGGCGCCAGCGGCTCGAACAGCGCGTCGAAGCCACCGTCTGCTCGGCGGATTGGCACCGCGATCACGATTGGTGCACCCGTGCGCAGCGAAAGTGACGCCACCCCGTCCGGGAAGCGCGTGGGCTCGTCGAAGAATGGCACCATGGGCCCGCTGCCGTCGATGTCTCGGTCGGTCACGAGGCCGAGGATCGCGTTGCGCCGCAGCGCCAGAATCAACTCGCGGAGCGCCGACGGGCCAACTTTCAACAAACGCGCGCCGAGGGCGGTGCGGTGGCGGGAAAAAAACTCGTACAGCTCGGGTGGCTGGATTGGCTCCAGCAGGCCCAGCGTCTCGTAGCCCAGCAACGGAAACAATTGGCCGACCAGCGAGACGCTGCCCAGATGCGCGGTGGCCGCCAGGACTCCCCGCCCGAGAGCGAGGGCCGCCTCCACGTGCTCGAAGCCTCGAATTTCCATCAGGCTGAGCACTTCGTCCCGCTGCATGTGCGGAATGGCAAAAATATCCCAGTAATTGAGGACGCCATTTTGAAAGACAGCCGCGACCCGGCGCGGGTTCGGCTGGCGGCCCAGCACGTGACGCAAGTTGTCGCCAACAGCTGCTCGGGCGGTTGGCGCGCCCAGGTACCACACCAGTCCAGCCAGTCGACACAGGGGCTCGGCCACCCGATGACGTGGCACCACGCTCGCCGCCGCGGCAACCACGGTCAGGAGCGCGAGTTGCATGCGGACCCTCAGCGTAATGGCTCGCTCGCTGGCCACATCTGGCGGAACATGAACCACTGGTCCGGGTAGCGTCGAATAATGCCCTCGAGCCAGGTCATGATGCGCTGCATGACCAGGGAGGCATCGTCACCCTTTTCGCCGACAATCGGGGCGCCGACGTGGCCGAGGAAGCCGTGCCCGTGCGGATCACGAACCACAGCCATCGGCACCACGGGTGAACCGGTCCGTATGGCAAGCGTCGCTGCGCCGCCAGGGATTCGCGTGGATCGCCCAAAGAACGTCACCGCGACTCCGTCCTGTTGCACGGGCCGGTCGACCAGAACTGCCAGGGCTTCACGCTTACGCAGCGCCGCGAGCATGTCCCGCAGCCCGGACTCAATCGGAATGGCTTTGACCCCGGTCGCCGTGCGGGTGCTCTGCACACGCTGATTCCAGCGCGCTGGCTTGAGCGTCTCCACGAGCGCACTCACCGGCCGCCCGCGCGCGGCGAACGTGGCGGCTGCCATATCCCAGTTGCCGATGTGAGCAGACGCGAAGACCACGCCCTGACCGTAGGCGTAGGCCCTCTCTATGTGCTCCCAGCCATCGACCGCCACGATTTCGATCAACTCGTGTCGTTCAAGAAGCGGTAAGCGAACGACGTCGACCATGTAGCGTGCGTAGTTGGCAAACGCAGCCCGGGTCATGCGGCGGGTCTCACGCCGCGAGACGTGTGGGCCGAGCACCTGCGCCATGTTGTCTGTGGCGCGCTTCAGATGGCCACGCGCGAACATCAGCACTGCCAGCGGGGTGGCCCACCCTACTAGCCGATACACGACCCGCACCGGCACGACGCGCATCGCCAACGTGGCCGCGACATGCACCCAGTAGATCATCAGCCGCACATTAAACGGCGGTTGCCGTAAACGACAAGGTCCATGTGGCCCGACCGGAGCAGGCCAGGTCGGGCCATCGCGTTCGACGCTGCCCGCACACCACGCACGAGCGCTGAGTGCGACAGATGGCAAGCGAGCTTTGGTAAACTAGACCAGAACATATGCCTGAGCCCACGGACGAGCTGCGTACTTCGCTCCAGGTCCTTCACGCCCGTATCTGTACGCTTCTGGTGCGTCTTTGACGCGCCAGGCAAACAGGCTCGTCTGAACGAACTCGAGACCCAGGCAGCCGCAGAGGACCTGTGGGCCGACCAAACTGCTGCCCAGCAGGTCATGCGTGACCTGGCCGCGCTGCGCGAGGAGCTTGAACCCTGGCAGGCTGTGGAGCGCCGCGTGCGGGACACACTCGAGCTGGTGGAATTGGCTGCCGTCGAGCATGATCATGAGATACTCGGGGAGGCTGAACGTGAGATGCCCGCGCTGGCGAAGGAAGTCGATCAACTCGAGTTCAAGCTGCGTCTGAACGGGCCGTACGATCGTGTCGACGCGATCATGACGATCACCGTCGGGCTCGGCGGCGTCGACGCTCAGGATTGGACCGAGATGCTGATGCGCATGTACATGCGCTGGGGTGAGCGGCGCAAATACAAGCCCGAGATTCTGGACCTCGCCGAGGGCGAAGAGGCTGGTTATAAGAGCGCCACGATCACCCTGCGCGGGCTGTACGCCTACGGCTATCTCAGAGGTGAGCGTGGCAACCACCGCCTGGTGCGCTTGTCGCCGTTCGATCAGGCGCATCGCCGACAAACATCCTTTGCGCGCGTGGAGGTCATGCCGGATGTGGGTGAGGCGGCGCCTGTCGAGGTACGCGACGAGGACGTTGAGTTCGAGGCGTACCGCGCCGGCGGGCCCGGCGGCCAGAACGTCAACAAGGTCAGCACCGCCGTGCGGCTGCGGCACAAGCCGACGGGTATCGTGGTCACCTGCCAGACAGAGCGCTCGCAAATGCAAAATCGTGAAAATGCGATGCGTCTGCTAAAAGGCCGTCTGGTCGAGATGGACCTCGAGAAGCGAGAGGGCGAGATGGCAACACTGCGCGGTGAACACATCGACGCTAGCTTCGGCACACAGATCCGCAGCTACGTCTTGCACCCGTACACGATGGTCAAAGACTTGCGCACCGAGCATGAGACCAGCGATGTTGGTGGCGTCCTGGACGGTGACCTGGACGAGTTCGTCGAAGCCTACCTGGCCTGGAGCGTGGGGCGTGCTGAATCCGCCGCCTGAAATCATCGTCGTCGACTTCGATGCCGGCAACCTGCGCAGCGTGCAGCGAGCGCTCGAAGCCGTCGGCCAACAGGCACGCGTCACCAGCGATGCGCGCGAGGTCGAGCGAGCCCACGCGCTCGTGTTGCCTGGCGTTGGTTCGGCGCAGGACAGCATGCGCAAGCTTCGTCGGCTCGGACTGGTGGAGCCGCTGCGGGCCTACGCCGCATCCGGGCGTCCATTCCTGAGCGTATGCGTGGGCATGCAGCTGCTGTTCGACTGGAGCGAAGAAGGCGGCGGCGTCAAATGTTTGGGCATCCTGCCGGGCACGGTACGCCTCTTCAAGAGTGAGCAGGTGAAGGTGCCGCAAATCGGTTGGAACCAGGTCTGGAAGACGTTCGACCATCCGCTTCTCGAGGGCATTCCGGGCGGGAGCTACTTCTACTTCGTACATTCGTATTACGTCGAACCGTCAGAGACCCACATCACCCTGGGCCAGGCCGAGTACGGGATCGACTTCGCAGCCATCGTCGCTCGCCAGAACGTGGTCGCGACGCAGTTTCACCCCGAAAAGAGCGCTGACGTGGGTCTCAGGCTGTATAGAAACTTCGGACGCATTTCAGCGCGCGCCGAGCAAGGTGACCGGCTTCCAGCCCATACCCGCGGTTGACATCCGTGGCGGCCGGTGTGTCCAGCTCGTCCAAGGTGATTTCTCCCGCGAAACGGCTTACGGCGACGACCCGGCCGAAATGGCTCGCCACTGGCAGGCAGGCGGGGCGCAACGACTGCATGTGGTTGATCTGGACGGGGCCCGCGACGGAGTGCGCGGCAACGCGGCGGCGATCTCGAAACTGCTCAAAGCGGTCGAGATTCCAGTGCAGGTCGGCGGCGGAGTGCGTTCCCTCGAGGTTGCCAGAGCGCTGCTCGACCAGGGAGCGGACCGCGTGGTTGTGGGCACCGCCGCGGCTGAGCAGCCGGATGCTCTGGCGGAGTGGATCCAAGCCCTCGGCGTGGAGCGGTTGATCGTCGGCGTCGATGGACGCGATGCGCGCGTCGCAACGCATGCCTGGCAAAAGCTGACCGATGTTGGTGTCCAGGAATTCTGTCAGGTGTTACGCGAAGCTGGTGTCCGACGGGTGCTGTACACCGACGTCGGCCGTGACGGCATGTTAGGCGGACCCGACGTCGAGGGCACGCGTGCCGTAGCGAAGATCATCGGTGTGCTGGGCAGTGGTGGCATCTCGAGTGTGGACCACCTCCGCGCGCTTGCCGACGCCGGGGCGGAGGGCGCCATCATCGGCACCGCCCTGTATACGGGTCGACTATCGCTCAGCGAAGCGCTGGGTGTATCGGCGTGCTGACCCGACGCATCATTCCATGTCTGGACGTGGCCAATGGCAAGGTCATCCGGGGCGTGAAATTTTCTGCGGACAGAATCGTCGGCGACCCGGTCGAACTGGCTGCAGAATATAACCGCCAGGGCGCAGACGAACTGGTCTTCTACGACATCACCGCCTCGGCTGAAGCGCGTGGGCTCATCATCGACGTGCTGCACCGCACGGCGGACGAAGTCTTCATTCCGCTCACCGTGGGCGGCGGCGTGCGCACGACTGACGAAATGCGTGACCTGCTGCGCGCGGGCGCAGACAAAGTCAGCATCAACTCCCAGGCGGTGCTCAATCCTGACTTGATCGCTCGGGGTGCGGACCGATTTGGCACCCAGTGCATCGTGCTGTCGATGGACGTGCTGTGGAATACGGAGCGCGACTTCTACGAAGTCGTGACGCACGGCGGTCGGAATCGGACCGGCCTGGACGCGCTAGACTGGGCCAGCCGCGGAGTCGAGCTGGGTGCCGGCGAGATCGTCGTCAACAGCATCGACGCTGATGGAACGCGGGACGGCTACGAGCTGAAGCTTACCCGTCTGGTGTCCGAGGCGGTTAGTGTGCCGGTCGTGGCCAGCGGCGGTGCGGGCAACCTCGAGCACCTGTTTCAGGTGCTTTCGGAGGGCCGGGCCGACGCCGCTCTGGCGGCCAGCATCTTTCATTTCGGCGACTTCACGGTTGCCGAAGCGAAGGACTATCTTTCCGAGCGCGGCGTACCCGTGCGTCCACCCGCCAAAACATGATCGTCGACGACTTGAATTTTTCTCGTGACGGCCTGCTGCCGGCCGTTGTGCAGGATCACCGCTCGGGCAAAATCCTGATGGTCGGGTTTGCCAATCGCGAAGCTGTGGAAAAAAGCCTGACGACCGGACACGCCTGGTTCTTCTCGCGTAGCCGTGAGCGACTCTGGGAGAAGGGCGAAACCAGCGGTAACTTCCTGGATCTCAAGGCGGTCCGGGTCGACTGCGACGCGGACACGCTGATATACCTGTGCGAACCCCACGGCCCAACTTGCCATACGGGCGAACCGACCTGCTTTTTCAATGGGCTGGAGCCACTTCCCAAAGGCGAGACCAGCGGCGAAGCAGCCGCCGTCCTCTTCGAGACAATCACCCATCGCCAGCAGCACCCCGATCCGGGTACTTCATACGTGGCGAGCCTGCTGCACGAGGGCGTCGATCGGATCGCCAAGAAAATCGGCGAGGAAGCTACCGAAGTGGTGATCGCGGCCAAGAATGCCAACCCCAGCGAATTGGCCCACGAGATAGCGGACCTGTGGTTCCACACCTACGTGCTGCTGGCGCAGCAAGGCATGTCGCCCGAGGACGTCTGGCAGGAGCTACGCAGCCGTAGACGCCACTAAGGGCGTCGGAGATTCGCCCTCGCGCTTGAGAAGCTCGTCCATGGAGGCTATGGCTACCTCCATTTGTGATACGTCGGGGTAGCGAGTGGTGAGTGCCTGCAGCAGGAGCCCGGGCGCCACGATGGCCTTCATCAATGGGCTGTCGGGATACTTACCGCCGAGCCGCAAGAGTTCGTAGGCAATGCCAGCGATGACCGGAATGAGTGCAATGCGCGAGAGGACACGTAGCCACAGGTCCGGAGTTCCGAGCAAGGCGAATAACACTACCGAAATAGCGACCACCTCCAACAGGAACGCCGTGCCACAGCGTGGGTGAGCCGGAGAATACTGGGACACGTGCGCTGGATCGAGTGGATCGTTGTGCTCGAGCGCGTGGATGGTCATGTGTTCGGCGCCGTGGTAGGCATACACGCGCTTGACGTCGGGCATGAGCCCAATCAGCGCCACATAGCCGACCAGCAGCAGCAGCCGGATGAGGCCCTCGGCCAGATTGCTCCACAATGTGTGCGCCCCCACGAACTGCTCGGCGAAACCGACGATCGCCAGCGGCGTGACGAAAAAGATCCCAATCCCGAAGATCATCGCGACGGCAACCGTAGTCCAGGCCAACGGCTTGCTCAAGCTGGCTGGCGCCGAAGATTTAACCTCAGTGGTGGGCTGCCCGGCGGCGGCCTCTTCGGCCATCTGGATGTCGGCCGAGAACATGAGCGCTTGCATGCCAAGGCCAAGCGCGTCCCACAGCATGGTCATACCCCGCACCAGGGGGATCTTCTGCACAATCCCGCCGTACAACCGCATCGGCAGGGGTTGGGAGGTCACCACGATCGACTTGTCTGGGGCGCGCACGGCAACCGCCATGTATGTGCGGCCGCGCATCATGACGCCTTCCAGGACGGCCTGGCCGCCGTACCCAATTTTGGGCGTCCGCTGTAGGCGATCGAGTGGCTTACCCACCGCGGCAGCCGTCATACCCCTCGCGAGTTATGGTTTTTTGGCGTGTTGGAGGCGCCGTTGGAACCGCTCTACCTGACCCGCGGTATCGACGAGGCGCTGCTCACCCGTAAAGAATGGGTGACACTGAGAGCAGACGTCGACGTGCAGATTTTCCTTGGTCGAGCGGGTCTGCCACGAGCTGCCGCAACCACACGTGATGGTGGTCATTTTGTATGTGGGGTGAATACCCGCCTTCATTTCTCAGTCCTCTTATGCCGCGAGCGCGTAGACGCTGATTCGCTTACGTTCCTTGGTGGCCTGTTCGAACCGAACCTGCCCGTCAATTAAGGCAAACAGGGTGTGGTCGCGTCCTATTCCGACATTCCGTCCGGGTTTCATGACGGTGCCGCGCTGGCGGATCAGAATGGAGCCTGCGCGCACGACGGATCCATCACCGCGCTTGACGCCCAGACGTTGTCCATGGCTGTCGCGGCCGTTACGCGAGCTACCCATGCCTTTTTTATGTGCCATGTCGTTGCTAGTCTCCGTCCGTTCTCAGGGCTGGGTTTCGGTAGTGTGTGCGTCCAACGGGGTTGTGGTGGTTTCGGTATGGTGAACCGCTGAGGCGGCTTCGTCCTCAATGCTGCTCACCTCTGGTTCGGAATCAACCGGCTCTGAGGCGCCCGACGTAGCGGCCTCGCCCAGAGGCGGAATGTACGAGTCCAGCGTATGCAGGCTCGAAGCGCCATCGAGCAGGATGTCGGTAATTCGCAGGCGGGTCAGCGACTGGCGATGTCCGGTCTTGCGCCGATACCGAACCTTGGACTTGTAGCGAAACACTATGATCTTTTCGGCACGGAAGTGGGCGAGCACCTCGGCCCGCACGACAGCGCCGGCGACGCCAGGGCCGCCAATACGCTGCTCGCCTTCGCCGTTGCCAGCGATCAGCAGCACGCGGTCGAGATCGAGCATCTCGCCGGGTTCTCCTGAGAGCTTTTCGACGGCGACCGTGTCGCCGGGCTTGACGCGGTATTGTTTACCGCCCGTCTCGACAATGGCGTACATGGCTTTTTGACTCCGACTCCCGAGGCTCACAGCGTCACGACGCCGCGCAAAGCGGTAGCAAACAGATGCCGCGGGCACACACGAGCCACGCGGCCTGGACAGTATACAAATTCTCCTCGGGCTCAGCCCGGCAGCGGCGGGAGTTCGTCAAGCGAAGCCAGCCCAAGGTACTGCAGGCACTCGGGCGTGACTGCCAGCAAGGCTGGCCGGCCAACCGTTTCGCGCCGCCCAATCTCGCTCACAAGGCCGCGTGCTAGCAGGGTTGCTACAGCGCTATCGGAGTTGACTCCTCGCACCGTATCGATCTCCCCGCGGGTCACCGGTTGACGGTACGCCGTAACCGCCAGAGCTTCGAGCGCAGCCCGCGAGAGACGGACCGGAACCGGCGAGCCCAGAAATCGCTCGACGACCGCAGCCGAGGAGGGCGCCGTAACCATCTGCAGGCGACCATCAAAGCGCTGCACTGCAAGGCCGGGCGGCGGCTCGCGCGTGAGCCCAGCGCAAACGGCTTCCAGAGACTCCGTCGAGATATCCAGGCAGCGTGCCGCATCCGCGAGGCTCAGCGGTCCAGCCGCGGCGAACAACACCGCCACGAGATGTGCTGACAGCTCACCATCCGCAGCTCCGCCGGGCATCTCTAGAAGTTCGCGCCAGGAGCCACAGGCTCCCGACGACCCGCACGCGGCCGAATGAAGGCAGTCCTTCCAGGCAGCCACCGCCACACTAGCAGCACGGTTGTGGCCAAGAGGGCTGCGAGGCTGATCAGGACTCCCTGAGCGAAGGTCGCGCCGTCGAAGAAGATCTCGACGTCGTGGTCGCCGGCAGCCAGCGGGACGGCTCTGAAGAGAAGATCCGCACGCACGACGGGCGTGTCGATGCCATCCACACGAGCTCGCCAGCCCGGATACCACGCCTCGCGCTGGAGCAAATAACCAGGCTGCGCTAGCGACACCCGAGCGTGCCAGCGCTCAGAGTCGACAAGATCTGGCAGAACAGGCAGAGGCTCCTGCGAAGCGGATAGGCTCACGTCAGCGGACTGGGGCCCGAGGACAACGAGGCGGTTCGAGTCGAAGGTCGATTGCTGCATCCGATCGAGAGCTGCAGCGTCGCTTGCAGCGGTCGCGGCGCTGAACACGACCAGCGAGCGGGGCACCGGGTTCGCCCGCACAAACAGCCTCAGGTCGCCGAAGTTGACCGCTTGCATCCCGGGTCTATCGGACTGCGATGCGTTGGCAACCACGTAGCGCACCCCCAGTACGTCGAGGAGCCGGTCGCTCGGAACGTCTTCGAGCCGTGTCAGCAACACGCCATCGGGACGAGGCGAAGCCACCAGCAACCGGCTCAGGTCCAGCCAACGCAGAAGCGGCAGCACACCCCCGTCGTAGCCGTCGGCGGTGTTGAAGCCGAACTGGAGTGGCAGATTGGGAGTGAGCGTGTCATTCCACTTCTGGGCAACGAGCACGGACTGGATGACCGGCTCTGGTAGGCTGCCCAGGTCGGCGCGCACGGCGTTTTCAGCGGATGGCACATACTCTGGGCGCGCCAGGCTCAGCATGCGTTCCTGGTCGGTAACGCCGTGGGCGCGCAGCCAATCGACCGTTTCTCCTGGCGCGAACGCTGGCGGTGGCGCCTGGCGTGCCGGTGAGGCTTGAGCCACCGCCCCGAGCTCAGCACCGGTCATGCCGAGCAGCACCCCCAGTGCCAGCGTTGCCTGGCCGAAGTGCGGCAGCGCACCCAGCGCCAGGGTCGCCGCGGCCAGGCCAGCGAACGCGAACGGAGTTCGGCGTTGGGCAAAGGGCTGGCCCTCATCCCGCTGCCAGGCCAGCGCGGCGATCAGGATGAAGGCAACTGCCAGTCCGCGCGCCCACACCCGCGGCTGTCGCAGATGCACTGCCGCCCCGCGACCGATCCAGTCCGCCCCCAGGGCTGCAAGCACCGCTGCGCCGAACTGCCACAACAACAACCAGCGGGCTGGGACTCGGAATGTGTCAAATCCGGGCACGGTCGAAAAGACGAGCGAATACAAGCCGTTGTTTTCGCCGAGGGCCAGGAACAACCCGATGAAGCAGATGGCAACGCCGAACAGCACTGGGCGCGCGCGTCCAAGCACCACCCCCATGAAAGCCAGGACAACCGGTACCACCCCGACGTAGCCCAGGTATTCGGTGCTCACCACTGGCACCCAGAAAGGCGGCAGCAGCGCCCGCACCGACAGATACGGGGGCAGCGATCCTGCTACCGCGTCAGACCAATTGACGCCTGCGCCACGTATCGAAAGAGGGGTGAGCTCAAGGGTCGGCAGCAGCTGGGCGGCTGCCACACCCGCGCCCAGCAGGCACATGACAGCCCCCCCGGTGACACACCTTGCCAGGCGACGCAGGTTGCGCCAGGGTGCGCGCAGCACGCCGAAAATACCCAGCACGATGACGGACATGTAGGTCTCCTGCGGGTGTCCCGCCAGGAGCTGCATTCCAAGGGCGAGCGCACCGAGCGCGAGCCAATGGGTGTGGCGCGTGTCGACGAAGCGGTCGTACGCCAGCAGCAGCGCAGGCAGCCAGGCCGCGGCGCTGATCTGGTTCAAATGCCCAGCCTGACCCACGGCAAAGCCGCCGAATGCGTACGCCAGGCCCCCGATGGCGGCCGCGGCCGGGAGCACCCCGAAGGCGTAGCGAGCCAACAAATACGTGAAAGATGCGGCCAGAAAGGCGTGCAGCACGAGTTGGGCTGCATACACGGATTGGACTGGCCCGAGCATGAATAGCCACGAGGGTGGATACAGCACTGCGGTCTGCGGATTTGCCAGAAACGGCACGCCCAGGAAGAGATACGGGTCCCAGAGGGGCAACCGGCCGGCCAGCAGCGAACGCGCCAGGAATACTCGCTGGGGATAGAAATACACGAATGCGTCGTAGTCCACGAGGGCCCGCCCCAGAAACACGAGCGGGTAGTAAAAGGCGAGCGCCGCGGCGAGCAAGCCGAGTGCGGCCGAGGCATCGGCTGCCAGTGGCCACCGAAGCGCAAGGCGGCGTCTGTGTACGTGGTGCTCGACTGGGGGCGCCGGCGCGACCAGGGTCACTTCGAGGTCGCTCATAGCCGGCGGGTGGGCGCCGACACGCGGCCGCGGGTCACGGCAGCAATCGGTGTCTCAGCAGTGTCAGGAGGACGACGAAGCCATCCTGCCACGAAATCTTCTTGCCCTCGTTGAACTCGCGACCGGCATACGAGATAGGCACCTCGTAGATACGATTGCCCATTTTCAAGATGCAGGCGGTGATCTCAGGATCGAACCCCCAGCGAGGCTCGCGCAGCCGCAGCCGTCGGGCAATGTCGATGGTGAAGACCTTGTAACAGGTCTCCATATCCGTCAACGTCGTATCGAAAAGGACGTTGCACAGGAGGGTCAGCATCTGGTTGCCAACCGCGTGCCAGAAGTACATCGCTTTGTGCTCACCAAGAAAGCGGGACCCGTAGACGACTTTGGCTTTGCCGGTCTGGATTGGACGCAAAAGCAACGGATAGTCGGCCGGGTCGTACTCCAGGTCGGCGTCCTGAATGATGACTACGTCACCCGTAGCCGACTTGAGCCCCTCCTGAACCGCGGCACCTTTGCCACCGTTGCGGCGGCGCAGCCGAAGCACGATGTCGCCGCGCTCGCGAGCTCGTTTCTCCAGCACCTCGCGGGTGCCGTCGGTCGAACAATCGTCGACCACGATCACCTCCTTGTCGATCGGCACGCGCAGGACGCGGTCGATGAGCTCATCGCCCGTGTCACGCTCGTTGAAACAAGGAATGACTACCGAAGCTCGGAGCGTGATCGGTGACGATCCGTGCGGCTGTGGCGTTGAGGAGGTGCTCACTGAGTGCCAGGCAGAAAGACGTGGTAGGTGGCGCCCTTTACCAGGAGGCTGCGATCCAAGAAGTAAAAGTGGCCAATGGCATCCAGAACAGGTTCTGGATACAGCTCGGCGTGCAGGATCACCATAGCGTACCGGTGGGCTCGTAAATCACTCACCATGGGGGCCGGATCCCAGAGGCCAGACAGGTACAGGTTGCGCAGGTGCGTCGCATTGGCGAGCAGAGGGCGGCCGGCGGTGACTGCGAAACTCGGGTCTTCGGACAGTACCGGTCCGGGCGCGCTTCGAATGTCGGCGACCAGCAACTGACCGGCCTGGGTGTCCTGGGCTGTTGGCGCGCGGCCCAGGAACGCGCTCTGCGGGCCTCGGTCGGGGAGCCACGCGAACGCTTCGCTGAGACCAGCATGCGAGAACAACAGGGTCTGGATGAACAGCGCGGTGCCGAGTCCCCAGCGCAAGCGAACAGGAGGCATCGAATCAAGAAAACGCCCCACCCACACTGCCGAAAGCACGCTGATTGAGGCGATCGCACCCAGGAAATACGACTCGCCAGCCCCCCATTTGGCTACGGTCAGCGCCCCCAGGCTTGCGCTCAGCGCGTACAGCGGCCATGGCGACCACACTCGCCGTCGCAACAGCCACACGCATTCGGCGGCAGCCATAGCCAGAAGGACGCAGTGGAGTACGGAGAAGTTCGTCAGGTATGACTCGAGCTGCGCCACGTCCAGAGGATTGGTATTGCCAGCGACCACGTCCAGCCAAAAGGCGCCGTGGGTCATCACCATGAACGTACCCAGCCCGGCCAGGCCGAGCCCGCTGATCAAGCTCATAGACAGCACGCCCAGGCGTGGCTGTCGCATGAGCACTGCTACTACGCCAGCCACCACCGCATCCACGGTGGTCGGCTTGGTGAACAGCGCCGCCAGCAAAGCCAAACTGCCCAACACGACGCGGCGGCGGGTGGGTTGCTCCAACAGGGTCACCCCAACCACCGCCGCCAATAACGCCAAGCTGTTAACTCGAGCCAGGGGTGTGGTATGAAACACGTACGGCGAGGCCAGAAAAAAGCCGGCCGCCAACGCGCCAGCCAGCGCACGTCCAGACGGGCGCTGCGCGGCTATCCCGAGGACACCCGCGGTGACGACCGCCGCGATGGTGGACACAACTCGAGCAGCCACGAGCCCGGGCCCAAGCCAGGCCATTGGGATAGAAACCAGATAACTCCACAGCGGCGGGTAGTTGGAGGAGTAGTAAGGAAAATCAGCGTTGCTCGTATACGGCAGTTGGCCGAGGTTGATCATCCACGCACTCCAGGCGTCGTATCCCTCGCCCTGATCCAGATCGAACGGGAACGCAGCCAATTGGGCGGCGAACTGCACATACAGGCCCGCGTACACGAGCAGCAGCAACAACGCCGGCCACACCTCAAACGCATATCGCGCCCCCGGCGCTAGCTGGGCTTGCCACACGGACCCGGTGATCCGCACCAGCCCGAACCGCGTCGGCGGGGCGTGCCTAGCTCTCTGCATCTTTCCACTGGCCCGCGCCGGGTACCTCAGCTTTGGCCGGCGCGATCCGCAGTACCCTCACGTCGAGCGCCAGCAACGCGCCAAGTCCGAGCACGGCCACGAGCACCACAAGCGTGGCCGGGCCGCCGAGAAGATCGCGCAACGAGGTGCTGAGCCACTGGCCGACCAGCCCAGTGCTGGACCGGTTTCCGAGCAGGTGTTCGCTCGGCAGCACGGCCAGCGTCATCAGGCCTATCCCCGCCAGTCTGCGGCGGGGGATAGGCGTGGACGGCCGCACCGCGCGCATTACCAGCAGCACGCCACCGAACAGTAGCGCCAGTGGCAACAGAAAGGTGGCGTTGCCAAACGCCGCCGCCAGGCCCTCGTGAAGCGGCACGCCGATGCGGCCTTCAGGGGGCAGGAAGATGATCACGCCGAAAAACGCAGCCAGGCTGAGTACCGCCAATGCCAGCACTTGATGAATGTGAGCTGCCTGCTCGGGGTCTGCGGTTCCAGGTCGGTGCGGAGCGGAAGTGGGGATCGGCGAGAGGGCCAATGGTCTAAAACAGCGGCAACTGGTCGAGCCGTGTCGTGTGCGCGGCAGCAGCCGGCGCGGCACTCGCCACCTGCGGGTCAGGCCGGTTGGGCATCTCGGCCAGCAGGCGGGGAATCTTTTGAAAGTCTTCGGCATAGATGCGCCGCATCTCGACGGTCGGCGTCCGCAGAATTGCGGCCGGGTGATACATCGCCAGACACGTAATGCC
>JBPCIO010000239.1:0-5733 GCA_051006215.1 Chloroflexota bacterium | reverse complement strand
AAAATCGAACCGATGCACACCATCGATTGCACACCAAAGCGCTGCATGCCATCGAGCATGACCGACGCGAATGTCCGCCACTTAAGGTTTGGCTCGGGCGCGACGAACCGGAGCAGGTCACTGTCGTGGTCGAGGATAGCGCCATGGAACTCCCCGCGCGGCCAGTGGATGGCGCGCTCGCCAGCGCAGACGATCGACACCAGCGGGCGACTGTCGGTGAAGTTGTAGAACTCCTCCGGGTCCATTTCGGCGAGCTTGCGTGTCTTGAGGTTCGCGATGAGGTGGCGCACAGCACCCGTTCCTCCAGCCCCGGCGTCGACCCAACCCCCGAACGCTACCAGGGCGTGCGGGGCGCGCAGCAACAGCGCATCGGCGTCTGGCAAATAGCTCAAGAGCTGTTCGGGGTCTGCCACAGTCCCAAGTATAGGGTCGACAGCTGAGGACTCAGGTAGCGATATCGGTCAGGAAGAACAGTGTGCGGGCGGCTATTTCACCCGCCAGGATCAGTGCCGCGACGACGTACAGCAGCCCAGTCGCCGAGTCGAGCGACCGAATGCGCGCCGTTCGCCACGCCATGACCGTCAACGCGAGCGGCACCACAAGTCCGAACACCACGCGCACTCCGAAAAAGATCGCGTACTCGGACAACAACAGTTGGACGCGTTCCGGTCGTGGTCCAGGCAGCACCAGGAGCAACGCCAGCAGCACGCTCTGGCCGACCAGTGACCCCAGACAAAAAAGTGTCAGCTGAACGAGCGGTCGTACGGACAGCGTCGGAGCGACCAGGTACCAGTGGCCCAGCGAGAGCGCTGCCAGCGCCGAGCCGAGCGCAAGCGCGCCAGCCAGAACCGCCAGGGGCGTCCCCACGCCCAGCAGCTGGGAGCTTGGAGCGACCAGTCCAGCCGCCCACACTGCGCCCAGCCCGAGCAGTGGTACGAGCGGGCCCAACAAACGGGTTACGGGGTGCCACGATTTCGACCCCAGTCCGATGAGGTACACCGTCAGCAACACCTCGAACGCAATGCTGAGCGTGCGTTCAACGGCGAACCAGAGAGCGGGCGTCGGATCGAGCGCCGGCGAAACGAGGGGCGGGAAGCCGGTTCGGAGCCAGATAGCCAGGCCGCCGAGGATGAGGCAGCAGATGCCCGTGAACAGCGTGAAACCCCGATCCACCTCCCGTCGCAGATGCACCCAGAACAGGGCGATCGTGCCGCCCATCGCGGCTTCGAGAAGCAGCAGGAATGTCGCCTGCGGGAGGGCCTGCACCGCGTCAGATGGAGCTACTGCGAAGCGCGCTCGGCCTGGCGCAGCTGCTCTGTTTCATCCGGGCGCGCGTAGTCGTCTTCTAGCCGCAGCGTGGTCCCGATCTCGGGCGTGGACGCTTCGAAGACGGTTGCGTCCTGGTCAGGCGCCGCGCACAGACGATGTCGCTGACCAACCGCCACGTGGTAGCCAACACCGGGCTCCATCGGGAGCTTGTGCAGTTGGCCGTCGGCTCCTTCGAGAATCAGGAGGCCTTGTCCGGCGACGAGTGTCTGGGTCTCGACCTTTATGTCGTGGACCTGCAAGCTCAGGCGTTTGCCGGCGAGCACGTGGATGAGTTTTGACGTATACGGCGCATCCGACGGCGACAGCAGGATCTCGTACCCCCACGGTTTGTCGATGCGACGGGCGTATGGTTCAAGAGAGAATGGCATCGGTGTCCGAGGAGCATAGCGTGTGTCAGTCGCGGAACAGCGGGGCGAGTCTGGCGTACGTCTGGTCCAGCGTCTCAGGCAGCACCTTGGTTCCAGACACGATCGGCATGAAGTTGGTATCGCCGTTCCACCGCGGCACCACGTGCATGTGCAGGTGGTCCGGCACCCCAGCGCCGGCTGGCTTACCGAGGTTCATCCCGATGTTAAAGGCGTCCGGTCTGTACGCCTGCTGCAGCACACCGACGCAACGTTGAGTTAAGGCCATGATGTCGTTGGCGCTGCCGCTGTCCAGATGCGCCAGATCACCAGTGTGGGCGTAGGGCGCAACCAGCAGGTGCCCGTTGTTGTACGGATACAAGTTCAGGAGCGCATAGGCGCGTTCGCCTCGCCAGAGGATCAAGTTCGCGGCGTCGTCCACCTCGTCTGGCTTGATGCACAGGAAGCATCCGGCCGGCGCGTCGCCGGCCGCGCCCTCGACGAAAGCGCGCCGCCAGGGTGTCCAGAGTCGCTCCACAGCCTGGTCAGGACTCCATGAACAGCAACAGCATGGGTAACGCCGGGCTCATCGTTAGAATAAAGTGCACCTTAGCCTATGACGCCTACTGAGGCCCCGCCCGGGCTGACGCCGCTGCAGCGGGTTATCTTCGAGACTGATCAGCTCGACCTCACTCTGCGTGACAGCATCAAGCTGGCGACTGCGCGGATGGGATTCTTCGTCGGCCAGCACAAGTATCTCCAGGAGCGCGCGAAAGTAGCGCTACTGCTGGAGGCTACTGGCAATTGAGGTCTGCGCACCGAACGCTCACATGCAGATAGGTATCGCGGGTCTGCCGGGCTCCGGTAAGACGACGCTGTTCAACGCGCTGGCGCATCAGCATGCGCTCGTGGGCGGCTACGCCGGCGTGGAGCCAAACCTGGCCGTCGTCAAGGTGCCCGACGAGCGCCTCGACAGGTTGTCGGCGCTGTTCCAGCCCAAGAAACACACGCCGGCCGAAGTTCGCTTTATCGACGTCGCCGGACTGGCCAGAGGCATGGGCCACGAAAGCAGTGCAGCCGTACTTGCCAACCTGAGAACCGTCGACGTCCTGCTGCAGGTAGTGGGCGCGTTTCAGTCCGAGCGCAATCCGCGCTCGGATTTCGAGGAATTCAGCCTCGAGCTCCAACTTGCGGACCTTGAACAGATTCAGAAGCGAGTGGACCGACTCGAAAAAGAGCTGCGGCTCGGCAGCAAAGGCACGCCTGGCGAGCGGGCGGCGAAAGAACGCGAGCTCGCGGTACTGGAACGGCTCCAGCCGGTCCTGGAGGCGGGCGAACCAGTCAGATCCCTCGAGTTTTCCGCGGACGAGCACAAGGCCATTTCGAGTTTTGGTTTCCTTACCCAGAAGCCAACGTTGGTCGTGTTGAACCTCGCCGACGAGCAGGACGCGGCGGAGCTCCTGGCTGAATTTCGAGAGTTGACGCACCCTGTTCCGCACACGGCGGTACTGGGACTACCTGGCAAGCTCGAAATGGAGCTTGGCGAGTTGAGTCCAGAGGACGCCGCCGAGTTCATGCAGGCCCTGAACGTGAGCGGCAGCCAGCTGGGTGAGGTCACCAGCACGGCGTATGCGCTGGCCGAGCTGGTGTCCTTCTTCACCGCCGGCGACGACGAGTGTCGTGCATGGACCATCGGCAGCGGCACCAGCGCCCAGGACGCGGCCGGGTCGATCCACTCCGATCTCGCGCGGGGTTTCATCCGCGCCGAAGTGATCCGCTGGGATCAGCTCCTGGAAGCCGGCAGCGAAGCCGCCGCCAAAAAACGGGGCTGGGTTCGCCAGGAGGGCAAGGTGTACCTGGTCCAGGATGGAGATGTCTTGCACGTCCTGTTCAACGTCTAAGTCATGATGCGCGTGGCGAACTCCTCCACACGCGCTCGCCCTTGGCCAGGCCAACCGCAAGTGACGTAGCCCACGCCCAACTCACGTAGCTTGTCCAGGCTCGGCTCGATGTCGTCGAACGATTCGGGTGAAAGAGACAGCGAGGACGCCCTGAGAATGTCAGCCGGATCACGACCGATCAGCTCGCACTGGCGATCAAGCTCAGCAGACAGGGCGGCGTATTCAGGACGCGGGCCTGTGTGCCACACGTCTGCGTAGCGTGCCGCCAGAGGGAGCGTGCGACGGCGCCCACTGCCCCCGATCCAGATTGGCGGATGTGGCCTCTGCACTGGCACCGGTCGCATTTGTGCGTTGTCAAGGCTGAAGTGATGACCCTGATAGGAGACCAGCTCGCCAGTGAACAACCGCTTGAAAATCTCGAGTTGGTCCTCTAACCGATCGAAGCGTGCGCCGGTCGGCGGGAACTCCATTCCAAGCTGGCGGTGTTCGGCTTCGTACCAGGCCGCGCCCATCGCGAGCTCGAGGCGGCCATGACTCGCGTGGTCAACCGTAATCGCCTGTGCAGCCAGAAGCGAAGGATGACGATACGTTACGCCCGTCACCAGCAGGAACAGGCGCAGCCGGGTGGTAGCCAGGGCCAGAGCGGCAAGGGTGGTCATACCCTCAAAGCAGTTGCCAGGGCCTTCGCCGTACATCGGTACGAAGTGGTCGAAACCCCAGGCGCCATCGAAGCCAACAGCCTCGGCAAAGCGTGCTCGATCCACGATCTCGTCGAATTCAAGACGCTGCTGGCCGATATCAAGACCGAAACGCATGTGGCTATTAGAACAGATAACGGCCGTATGGCCAGCGCCGTCAGCTATTGATCCGCATTCAGATTTCCGTCGCCGGGGGCAGCAATAAGCCACCGTCGACCAGGATGCACGTGCCAGTCACGTAGCGCGCGTCGTCCGAGGCCAAATACACGGCTGCCCCAGCGATATCGGACGGCCGACCGGGTCCCAGCAGGATCTCGCTCTCGGCTCGCAGGTTGAACTCGTCGTATCGCTCTCCACGTTCACCCGGTTGCAGGCGAATATCGATGAAACCTGGGGCGATGGCGTTCACGCGAATCCGGTGGGGCGCTAGCTCGCGAGCCTGGCTCATGACCAGGCGCCGCAGCCCAGCCTTCATCGAACCGTACACCGAATCCGACGGCCAGGGTCGCTCCTGGTGTACCGAGGTGATCGTGATGACTTGACCACCACCACCCTGGGCGATCATCCGTCGAGCCGCAAGCTGGGTGTTCACGTACGCGGCCTTGAAGGGCAGAAAATAGCCCTGGTAAAGCTGCTCCTCCGTGACGTCAATGTACGCCCGAGACGCGTTCGGCTCGCGACGGCCAGGGTTGGCGTTGTTGACCAGGATGTCCAGCCGACCAAATCGCTCGACCGTCGCCGCAACGACGCGCTCCATGTCGGAGGTCTGGCTGGCGTCACCCAGGCAAACCTCAACGTCGGCGCCGGCCTGCCCGACCAGGCGCGCAACTTCCGCTGCGTGCCCGATGCTCGGCTCGAGCTGCAGGTCGTTGAGGACGATCTTGGCGCCCTCTCGGGCGTACGCCAGGGCAATGCCGCGCCCGATACCATGCGCGCTCCCAGTAATGAGCGCCACTCGATTCTTCAATCTCACGAGACGTTCATACGAGGTTCCTATCCCACTTCCACAGGACTAGGCGCTTCGGGTAATTCTCTTTGCAAGCCGGCCGCTGAACGACCACACGGCCCACAGCAGCCAGATTGGCAGAACCACGCTGAGCAGTTTGGGGAATAGCGCGCCAGGCCCTGGCCTGGGCTCCAGGTCTGGCTGGTCGGTTTGCTCCATGTTCAGGCCCATCGGAGCGCCTGGCTCATCCGGGGGCTGGATAGTAGGCTCGTCCTCCCATCGATCGGAGGTGGTTACCAGCGGGCCAGCCGGAGCCGCAACGAAAACAGAGGCGGCTACGGGCGCAGATGGGACCAGGGTGAGCGGCACATGCCCAGCCTCGTCCGCGGCGGCGAGCCGTCTCGCTGTCCGCACTGTCGTGGGTGCGGTGTCGGCGACCGGGCGCGCTGCGCGCGGAAGCTCCGGGAATGACAGCGTCTTGCGATCCGGCGCTAATCCCAGCGCCAGGGCGTGAT
>JBPCIO010000238.1:0-7267 GCA_051006215.1 Chloroflexota bacterium | reverse complement strand
CGCCACTGGCCGGTGGTCTGGCCCAATACGGCGTCTATGCCACAGCTGACGGCTGCCATGTCACGCTCGGCGCGGTGGAGCCGAAATTCCTGCAGAACTTCTTGGACCGTGTCGGCCGGCCCGAGCTAGCCGCATTGGCGGCTGGCGGCCGAGCCCAGCAACAGCGACTGCGCGAGGAGTTGGCGGCCATCTTTGCTGCTCGGACACGGGATGCCTGGACCGACTATTTGGCGGACGTCGACACGTGCTTTGCGCCCGTGAATACGCTCGAGGAAGCCCTGCGCGACCCGCAGGTTAAGGCGCTCGGGTTGTTTACCTCCGTCGAGCACCCCCGACTAGGACGGTTGCCGCAGATCAGCCCGCCATTCACATTTTCCATGACGCCAGCGGCTGCCAGACGTCCGCCGCCCGATCTTGGCGAGCACACTGCCGAGATCCTGGGCGAGCTTGGCCTCAGCCCGGATGAGATTCGCTCCCTGAGCGAGCGCGGGATCGTTTCGCAAGCTTGAGCCGCTCCTGCGACCAGCGACCGACGATGGCGCAGCCGCTAGGGCGATGGGCTGGTCTGCAGCGATATGCCTGTGGGCGCTGACTGGTGGACGGCTGACGCCGCGAGGGCGATGTGTGGCAGTGACCTCGACACCGAGGGCTAGCCGGGTTCGAAGGCGAAGGTGAGGTCGGTAGCCGGCAGATCGTTGGGGCGGCACAACCAGCGTTCCGAGGTCACGCAGTACTGGCCGTAGTACTTGCTGCCGCGCGCGGCCTGGGCCAGGTCGGCCGGCAGGTCTCGGGCGCGGAGGATAGCCTTGAGGTAGTCGGCTAGCAGCAGGGCCTGGGTGTGGCCGGTGGTCGCATCGTAGTGCATGACGCCGCGCTGAAACCGCTGATACACGAAGTTGCCGTTGCCGGGGTCGCGGCGTGGACGTGAAATTGGGGCGCCCCATACTTCGAGGTCGATCAGTGGGTTGTCGCTCCCGGACACGGCCACAGGAATCAGCCCGAAGAACGTCCGACTGAATGCCACTGCCTGGCTCTCGAAGCTGTCCGGGGCATTGGAGTGGATGAAGTCGACGATGGCCGCGGCGTACCCCGGCGCGCCGGCATTCGGCGTTTCGGATTTCAGGCCCATGTCGACCGGCGGCAGACTGCTGCCATTGACGCGATCGTACGGAAACATGTCGGGATCGAGCAGGTTCATCAGCGTGACGCCGCCTCCGGAGCAGCTCTGGGCGACCTGGCGTTGGAAAATCTGGACCTGGCAGCCAAGCAGGACGAATGTCCGCGAGACAGGAAAGCCGAAGACCGGCACCCGTCCTCGGGCAACGAAGTAGGACCAAATGGCGTCGTTGTCGATGCGGTAGCTGGTCTCAGTGAAGTAGCGGTCGTCGTGAGCTAGGGGAGGAGCTGACGATGGACTAGCTGCGAGTGGGTCCGCTCGCTTGACGATCTTGCGGTCGGCTGGCGCCAGAGGTGGGGGTGACGGACCGTCCAGCCAGGTGAGCGTGACTTCGACCCAATCAGCGTGCTGCATTCCCAGGTCCGCGTACACGCCATCGGCCAGGTCGATCATGGCTGGAAACGTCACGAAGCGCCCGGTTCCGTCGCGGCCGGCGTTGTAGCCATTTTCGTACGCGGCCCAGACCTCTGGCGTCCAGCGCGGCAAGTCGGCGAATTGCCCGCGAGCCGGGCCCGCCTCCCACCACGCGTCGTCCCGATTCCAGGGCCCGATATCCAGGACAGGCGCGGTTTGGTTTCTGCCCTCGTAGCTCACGATGACGGTTCGGTTCAAAGCTTTCCGAGAAGGCAACGCTACGAAGTGGTCGTCGGCAGTGATCAGGTGGCCAGCCGCGGTGGTCCGACCGACCAGTCCCTCCCGGGTCGCCCACAAACGAACGGTCACCGGCGCCGCGGCGACGGACTCGTGAGCGCTCGCCGTCTCGAGGAGGGCGGTGGGGTACCGACCCAACAACAACGAGAGCAGCGCAATGCAAACGACCAGGCGCATCCTGGCCACCATACCTGAATCTACTATCCGGGCTCTTGGAACCGTCTCACGACTCCAACACGGCGGCCCTGAGACAGTCGCCCGCCTCCCTTCGCTCGCGGCGGTGGTAGCCTGCCAAAGCATGGCTTGGCGCCATGCTCTTGCGGGCTTGGTCCTGTTCTTGGCGGCGTGCGGCGGATCGCAGCCAGCCCCGGCTGCGCCTACGTCTAGTCCCACGCAGCCGCCGATTCCACCCACGCCGGTGCCCCCCAGACCTGACGACGCCGCCATCGCGTTCCTCGGCGCCTGGCAGCACGGCCAGTACTCGGCCATGTATGACATGCTCTCGACGGCGGCGCAGGCCGCTACTCCGCGCGATGTGTTCGTGCGGCGCTACACCAACATCCACGACGGCATCGGCGAGACGAAGCTCACCGCCGAGCCCGCCGGCCCCCCGAGCGCGGCTGACCCGTTGGTGACCAGAGTCCCGTTTCAGGTGACCCGCAGCCTGGCTGTGTTTGGCGACATCACCGAGCTCAATGCTCTGCCGCTGGTGCTGGAAGACAACCTGTGGAAGGTCGAGTGGCAGCCGAGTCTGATATTCACCAGCCTGACGGCTGCCTCGACGATCCGCGTCACCCCGGATGTCCCAGTGCGTGGCCGCATCCTGGACCGCTCAGGTAAATCCCTGGCGGACAATGGCTCTATCCTCGTGGTGGGCGTCGTGCCAGGCGACGTCAAAGACGAACCAGCGCTCGTGCAGTCACTTGCAGTTGCGCTCGACCTGACGCCAGAAGCCATCAAGCAGCGCATGCAAGGCGGCCAGCCGAACTGGTTCATGCCCGTCGCCGAGCGCTCTGAAGCAGACCGCGACGATCTCAGCCAGAGCATCGGCTCGATAGCCGGCGTCTCGCTCCAGGATCGTCCGGCGCGCGTATATCCGCTCGGCCAGGCCGCGGCGCACCTGATCGGGTATGTTGGCCACCCAACAGCAGACGAGCTGCGCACGCTGTCGTCAGTCGGGTACGACGAGTCGGACTGGATCGGTCGCGCGGGAATCGAGGCGTGGGGAGAGCATCTCCTGGCTGGTACTCGGGGCGGCAGCATTCAAATTGTCGACCATAGCGGGCGTGTCCTGCGCAACGTGGCGCACACAGCGGCCGAGCCTGGGCAAGACGTCAAGCTCAACCTGGATGGGGTTATTCAAATGGCCGCAGCCACTGCCCTTGGCGACAAGACCGGCAGCGTCGTCGTCCTCGACCCCCGCGACAACAGCCTGCTGGCCCTGGTGAGTGAGCCGAGCTTCGATCCGAATCAGCTCGTGATCGGCCTGAGCGACTCCGAGTGGCAGCAACTCAACGGCGCACAACATCCGCTGCTGCTGCGGGCGGCCGAGTCGGCGTACCCCACCGGATCTATTTTCAAAGTCATTACCATGGCCGCGGGACTCGAGCAGGGTGGCTTCAAGCCGTCGAATACGTTCGATTGCGGCCTGGACTGGAACGGGCTGTCTGGAGTCACGCTCCACAACTGGCAGGCGCAGGGCACGCTCAGTCTTACTCAGGCCTTGACAGAGTCATGTAACCCCGCGTTCTACGCGATTGGCCTGAAGCTGGATACGCTCGATCCGACAATTTTGCCGACCGAGGCGCGCACGTTTGGGCTCGGGCAACCAACTCGCGCGACCGGCATTCACGAGGTGCCTGGCACCCTTCCGGACCCGGATTGGAAACGGATGCAGCTTGGAGAACCCTGGACGTCGGGCGACAGCGTCAACCTGGCCATCGGCCAGGGCTACCTGTTGGCGACGCCGCTGCAAATGGCAAATGCGTATGCGGCGCTCGCTCGCGGCGGGGAACTGCTGGCGCCACACGTGACGGCTGACGAGCCTCGGCAAACGCTCCGATCGCTCAATCTGCGTCCGGGCACCCGGGCCGCGATTTTGGACGGCATGCAGCGCGTGACCAGCACACCCCAGGGCACGGCCAACTACGCCTTCCGCGACGAGCGGTTGCCCATCGCCGCCAAAACAGGCTCGGCCGAAAACGAAAATCCGGACGCCCACGCGTGGTTCGTGGGTTTTACGCCCCCCGAGGCAGCCAGCCTGCTGGTGCTGGTCATGGTTGAGGGCGGGCAACATGGCGGAACCGTGGCGGCGCCGGTCGGCCGTGAGATCATCGATGTGGCATACCCCCTCACGCGATGAGACTCTAGAGAGGCCAGAACCGCTGGTCGGTCGGTCAGGCTACCAGCGTAGGTTCGAGGCTAGCTCACTCCAAGAACCGTGAACACGAGTAAGGCGATGGCGAGCAGCACCAGGATGGCGGTGCTGCCGTAGGACAGGATGTTGAACGCCACGTTGTTCGTGTGCTGGCCCATCAACTCGCGGTCGTTGACCAGCTTGAGGACGAAGATGAGCACGATAGGCAGGAGCAGTCCGTTGAGGAATTGGGTCGCCACAATTACCTGAAACAGCGGCAGTCCTGGTAGGAGCACGAACGCAGCGGCGACGGCGATCAGGGCTGTGTACAGACTGTTGAAGATGGGTGCTTCCGACCACGACCGCGAAACGCCTCGCTCCCAGCCGAACGCTCCGCACACCGCGTATGCAGTGCTCAGGGGGACGACGCTCGCGGCTAGCATGCTGGCGCCAAAGAGTCCAACGCCGAACAGGAGTTCAGCATTCGCGCCCGCCAGGGGCTCCAGAGCCCGCGCTGCGCCCTCGGCCGTGGTCACCAGCAACCCAGCCTTGTGGAGGGTGGCGGCAGTGGAAACGATGATGAACACCGCGATCACCGTCGTGAGCAACGAGCCCAGAACGACATCGGTGCGCTCGGCCGGATAGTCCTCGATACTCACGCCCTTGTCGCTGATAGAGGACTGCAGGTAGAACAGCATGTACGGGGTAATGGTTGTACCCACGACCGCGACGAGCGTGACGAGATAGGTAACCCGCTCCGACATATCCGTCGGAGGCGAAGACGGGATGACCAGGTTCAGCGCCACCTGGCTCCAATCTGGCCCCGCCAGGAAGGCCGCGCCGACGTACGTCAGCAAGACGGCTGAGAGCAGAATAAAGATCTTCTCGGCCACGGTATACGAGGCGCGTACCACGATCAGCCACACCACCACCGCCATGATGGGCACCACGACTATCCGCGAAGAAGGCACGAACAATTCGGTGGCGGCGGCGATGCCGGCGAACTCGGCGATGGTCACCGTTCCGTTGGCGACGAGCAGGACGACCATCGCGAAGGCCGTCCACTTGACGCCGAATTCTTCCCGGATCAACTCGGCGAAGCCTTTGCCCGTGACCACCCCCATGCGCGCTACCTGGACCTGCACCACGATCAGCACGAGAGTGATCGGCCCCATGAGCCATAGCAGGCCGTAGCCATACTGGGCACCGATCGAGGCGTACGTTGCAACGCCGCCGGCATCGTCTCCGGCAGCGCCAGTGATCAGCCCCGGCCCGAGGAACGAAAGCACCACGGCGAGGGCGCGCAGCCTTCGCCAATGTCCCAGGCGAAACAACGGCTCCGCCCGGTTATGCGCGCGAGTAAATGCGCGGCAGGCGCGATTTCCAGTCTTCGGGGAGGATGACGTCCATCGCGTCGTCCACGGTCACGATGCCGCGTAGACGGCCGACGTCGTCGACGATCGGCAGTGCCAGGTGGTTGTACTTGGCGATCATACGTGCCACCTCCTCCTGAGAATCGTCGAGTCGGCCCCTGACCAGCTCGCGGTGCATGACGCGTCCGATGGGCATGCTTGGATCGGCCACGATCAGCTCGCGCAGCGAGAGCACACCCAACAAAACCTCGTTGTCGTCCACAACGTAGACGTAGTAGACGTTGTCCATGGCCGCGGCTTGCTGGCGCACCAGCCGAATGGCGTCTTCGGCCGTGACCGTTGGCGGGACCGTGACGACGTCGGTGGTCATCAGACCGCCAGCCGAATCGTCGGCGTAGGTCAACAACTCCCGCACGTCTTCGGCTTCGGCAGCCTCCATGCGGCTCAGGAGATCCCGCGCTCGCTCGGGCTCGAGGTCGCCCAGAATGTCGGCGGCGTCGTCGGGCTCCATCTCTTCTAGGATGTCAGCCGCGCGTTCCGGCTCCATACCCCGGATGAGCGACAGTTGCAGATCGGGACTCACCTCCTGGAGCGTGTCGGCAGCAGCTTCGTCGTCCAGGGTGTCCAGCACTTCGTGCACGTGGTGCTGGTCGAGCTGGGAAATGATCTGGGCGATGTCCGAGGGGTGCAGCTTGGCGAGATCCTCGTGCGACACCTTGAGCTTCACGCCAGCCGTTCCCGACTCGACTGGCTCGATGGCTTCCCAGGCGATCGACGTCGGCGTCAGCCGTAGGCCCAGAGCGCCGAGCATCCGCCCTGCGCCCATGCGGCGCACCAGGCCGGCGGTCGAGATGTCAACGCCAACCAAGCGATAGCTGCCGTCAGAGGGTACGAGCTGAAGGTCATTGACCCGCACCACACGCACGCCGTTGACGTCGATGATCTGGTGGTCCATGACCTGCCGCGCCAGGGAGAGAAAGTGTGGCGGCGGATCAAAAACGGCTGCCTCGGCCAACCCGGTGGATAGACTCAATCCGCCATCGGCAAGCATGCGCACGGCCGACCACGGCACGGTGCGCCGCTCGCCCTTGGCGAGCTTGAGGGACAGCGCTTCGACGGCTGGATAGTCCGCGTCCGCCGGCACCAGCACGTCGGACACTCTGGCGATGACGCGGCCGCCCGGATCACGCACGCGTGCACCGATGAGCTCGCTGACGTACTCCATTGGCGGCCCCCTTTGGGAATGGAACGGGCGGCCCGAGGTTGCGGGGGCCGCCCGTCGAGAGCCGTGCAGCGTCAGCGAAACGACGTGACGACTAAGCGGGTCCTCGCAGACGAGGGAACACCGTGGGATGCGGGTTTCGGATCTGGGTACTCGGAGGTTCGGAAGACATGCGATGGCGCGGTGCGCGTCGATAGTCTAGCCGCCATACAGGCGGGGGTGCCACCCGCTTGACGGCCTCCGGCCAACGGGGCAAGATGTGCGCTTAAGCCGATCAGAAAGGAGCAGGTTTCAGCCATGCCTGATAAAGGACCCGGGAGCAAAGGTGGCGCCAAAAAGCCCAAGGGTGGCGGCAAAGCCGGGGCCACCAAGGCCGACAAGAAGTAACTGCTGAAGCGTGGGCGGAAGGTTCGCCCATGCGTAGCCCTCACTAATTCGCCTGCCGCTGCGGCTCATTCCGGGCCGATTGTCCGGATTGAGTGAAGGGT
>JBPCIO010000237.1:0-44498 GCA_051006215.1 Chloroflexota bacterium | reverse complement strand
GTGGGCAGGGACGGGGGCACGGCCCGCGACCGCGGTCGCATTGCGTGCAGCTGACTCGACTTTCAAAATCCAGCCATCGTCAGTTCGCATGATGCGCGCGTGGCGACGCGAAACGGTGCGTCCGCCTTGAAGTTCGCCGAGATCTACATCCGGCCGGAATCTGCCGTCCTCGCTGTGGCGACCAACCACAACGTCAGGTTCGGCCAATGCAAAGCGGGACCCATCATTAGCCACCAACTCAGGCATGTGAAGCAATCTCCAGCACAAAACCAGCGTGGGCCGGCTTGTGGGCCCGCAGTAGGTCCTCGACAAGTCGCGCGTCGACCTGAGCACCCTTGGGCACCTTGAGCCGGACGTGGAATACGAATGGATCTGCCGGGCTCTCCTGAATCTCTGGCGTGAAGCCAGTCCACAGCTCAATCATTTGCATCATCCCGTATCGGGTTCCGCGCCAGCGGTACAGGTCCATCGCCTGACCGAGCAGATCGCGCATGCGTCGCTCGGGCCAGTGGGCTCCGACGGCCATATCAAACCAACCAGCCAGCCAGGTCAAGAAGCCCGCAGGGCAGGTGGCCGGGTCGAAATACATGGACATGTGGTCCTGGCGCTGCTCCGACGGCTCCCAGATGGACTCGAAGATGAGCAGGTACCGACCCAGGAAGTCGTTTTCGGCGAAGATCGAGGGCAGGTACTGCAGGTACTTGCTCGACGCCGCAATCGGGTTTGGGGCTGGCAACATCGGCCGTCGAGCTGCCGCGCGAGTGGCCAACGCTTGCTCGTATTCCGCGAGATCCAGCGCTCGGCTGGCAGCCCGCTTGCTCGAGTGGCCGTTCGGCGCAAGTGGTTCCGTCCAGCCGATCGGATCTCCGGGCGATCGCCGGGCCTCGAGGAAGAAGGGCCCAAGCCGAAGTGCCCGCCCACTCTCGAGGCGGGTTGGCTGAAAGGGCAAAATGCGTACACCGTCGACGTAGGTTCCGTTTGCGCTGCCGAGGTCGGTTACCAGCATGCCATCGCCCGCCGCGCTCAACTCGACGTGATGGCGGGACACGCCGGGATGCTGCAGCGACAGATCGTTGTCCGGTGCGCGTCCGATCTTCAACGTCGAAAACGTGACCGGTAGCGTCCGGATGACGTCGCCCTGGAACTCGACGACCAGGACGCTCTCTATCGGGTGTGCAGCCGTCATGTGGAAACTACCCTTCGTTGACGGCGAGGTCAACGCCCACGAGATGCCGCCCGGAGCACACCAGCCCATCAAACGGAATCACAATGTGTTGCGCAGTCATCGCCGGCACTACGGCGCCCTCCGACTCGGCGACTGTCAGGCGCAGGTCGTCGGCGTACTCCACCAGCGGAATCTGTTGGAGCAAGCCAAATAGCTCCGATCGATTGAGATCGCGACCGAGCGGCCAGCCGTCCGCCTGCGGTCCGCCGACGTACGGGTTCAGGTAGCGGTACAGGGCCTGTTCGGCCTGCGCGCGTGCATCTTCCATGGCCGCGGGCTCAGTCCGCTCGGCAAACCGCAGCGTCACGCCCACCGTGACCCAGAGGTAGCGCGGCTCGCGGACTTCCAGGGTCGTACCCAGCAAGCGGTGCGAATCCAGGCGCGACCGCACCGCTTGGGCCAGGTCAGTGGGTAATGCCAACTGTGCCGGTGCGATCGGTCCATCTGGCGAGTCCACCTGCGGCAGAACGAGCACGACCACGTGCCCGGGCGATGGATCGTGCGGGCGGCTCGGTTGCGCGCCAGGCGCTAGACAATAGGCGCGGCACACGCGATCGACCTGCGACGCGATGTATTCGTAGTCTTCGTCGGTCACCGCACGCGTTCGACTGCGCAACGTGTGTGGCGCGCGCAGCTTGGCGTCTTCCAGGCTCTGGGCGTTGCGGCCGCCCTCGGCCGACCCGCGATTGATGACCCGCGCCACATACGGGATCGAAGATTTGAGCACGCTCAGAGCCCCACCCGGAGCATTGCCAGTGACGCCGCCACCGTGTTGATAGCGAGCCATGCGCAACTTGCTGCCTTTAGCCGCTACAGCGCCAAACCGGTACACGCTCCCATCCGGCTGCAGAAGCGACGGACCGAAGGTCAACTCGCCCGTCAGCTCGTCGAGCGTATAGTGGCGGTCCTCTTCACCAGACTCGGCGAAGTCGGCCACCTCGTGCCAGACTTCTGGCGGCCCAGAAGGCGGCTCGACCAGGAGGTGGTCGCGACGGGGGTCGCGCGCCAGGACAGGCGTATTCAGCAGCGTGAACGTCTGGCCGGGTGTACCGGCGCTACGCCCGAGCATTTCGTCTCGAACAGTCACCGCGTGGCGCGCATCGACGGTTCCTCCGCGCGCTTCGACATGCACTTGACTCAGGAACGGCGACTTGTAGTATGTCCGCTGACCGGGCCGAAGAGGGGTCAACACGCAGCGCAGCCACCAGCCGCGTTGCTCGGCCAGGACCCCCTCGGCCATGACCGGTGTGTGCAGCACGACTTCGCCGGGCACATTCAGAGCTCGCGTCCCGTCGTACTCCACCTCGCACGGCGCCCAGCCGATGTCATCACCCTGCCAGACCTGCCAGGCAAGGGGTGGATCGACCGGGTCGACGCCAGCGCCCGCGGCGATATCGCACACCATCCGCACGGCGAGCACATGCCGGCTGTGATCTCGCTCGAATGCCAGGTAAACGGCATCGTCTTGTGCCGGTTCGGGCGAGAACACGGCAATGGGCTGGTCTCCGAACTCCAGGTGACGGACGTCGTGCGGAACCCACGCAGCGTCCGGGTTGCCCGGGCGAGTCAAGACCGCCCGCAAGGCGACGGTGCGCACGGTCAGGTGCGCTTCGGTGGTGAAGACAATCGCCGCTGAGGTTTCGGTGCGCACGGTCGCCACCTCCGTGCCTTCGGGAATGGTGAGATCAGTTGGCTGCGGCGCGGAGAGGTAGAATGTCACCGGCGCCCGCGCGGCGCGGGGTGGATCGAGCCGCATGCCAATGAGCTCCAGAAACTTGACGTACATCTTGTCGGGCACCTGGTTGACGCGATACAGGAGCAGGTCTGTCATCCAGGCGAACAGTTCGATCAGCGCGACGCCCGGATCGCTCACATTGTGGTCGGTCCACTCCGGGCAATAGCGCTGGATACGACCCTTGGCTTCGTCGACAATGTCCTGAAAGCGGCGGTCGTCCAGTTTCGGAACAGGCAGGCTCATGGATGACGTTCTCCTGGTTCAGTGACAGACGGCTCGTCGCCTGGAATCCGATAGAACGGAAAGACGAGCGCACGCCGATCATGGGTTGCCTTGATGCGGTAGCTGATGTCGATCAGCAGGCGCTCGGGAGCGTCCTTGTCGACCCTGGCGCGGACGTCCTCGACACGGATGCGCGGCTCCCACATGCCGAGTGCTTCCTCGACGTAGTACGTGGCGAGGCCCATCAGCGTCGCATTGTTGGGTGCGAACGCGAGGTCGTGGATTCGGCAGCCGAACTCAGGTCGCATCACCCGGTGACCCTTCGGTGTGAGCAGGATCATCTGGATCGCCTCCTCAACATCCCGCTCCTGGCGAGCCAGTGCGATTCGGCCTCGGGCGTCAACCCGCGGCGGAAAAGCCCAACCGGTACCGAGGACATCACCCACAGCGCACTCCTTAGTTGATGCTGACGGAGCCACCCTTGACGGTGGTCGAAGTACTACCCTCCAGGTCAGCGGTAGCCCCCTTCAGTGTGAGGCTTTGCTTGGCCTGGACAGCGGCCGAGGCGCCACTGAGCTGCACATCATTGGTCGCCTGCACCTGGACGCTTTTGCCCTGAATGGATACGGTTCCTTGAGCTTCCAGGGTTAGGTCGCCCTTGACCGACAGAGTCAGTTTGTTGCTCGAGGAATCGATGTGGATTGTGTTGTCGCCTGTCTTGTCGACGATGGTGATCCCGGGCCTGTCGGTTGAGTCGTCAAGGGTGATGGTGTGGCCGAGTCGCGAGCGGATGACCCGCTGCTGGACATTGCCGCTGGAGATGACCTGACTGCTCTTGCCTGGCGGAGCGTCCTTGCCATTCCACAGTCCGCCGAGTACGTACGGGTGATGCACGTCGCCATGCTCGAAGCCGACCAGCACCTCGTCGTTCACCTCGGGCAGGAACTGCAGACCGCGGTCGGGGCCACCGCCGGGCGCGGCCACGCGTGCCCAGTCGCTGGCGTGGTCAGCCGAGAGGCTCGGGTAGCGCAGCTTGACGCGCCCAAGGTCGCTGGCGTCCTGGTTGTCAGTCACAATGCCGATGGTGAGGCCTGGCATGCGGCGTTCTTCATCTCCGTCCTCGGGTCGCAAGCAGCTCAGGAGTGTCGCCGGTCGATGGCCGGACACGGAGAAGTGGGTGGTGTAGCCCGCGTCGTGGCCGTAGGTGTGGGTTGCACCAGTCACGAAGTACGTGCCGTCGAAGCGCTTGCCCAAACCCACCAGCTGGACTGAAGCCCCGGCAGTTACCGCAGGATTACCGGAGCCGACACCCTCGGCAACGATGAAGTTGCTCGCGACGCGATCCATCACGGTCTGAGCGAGCCGGTCGGCCTCCGTCTGCGAGCGCACGACGCGGTCGGTCACGAGCGCTTCGGCAGACATGTTGAACGCGTTTTTGGCGAGGCTGCTGCCGCTGCGGTCGTCGGTTGTCAGGGGTGCGCCCTTTCCGTTCTGGGCGTGCCCGACGATCTCCTGCCGAGTGGTCGGATCCCAACCGCGGACGGTCGCGGAGTCTGCTTGACCGACGGTGGTCAGACGCGGGCGAAACTCGCCCAGGGTCTTGCCCCAGTGGAGCTCGACTGCGCTTGCTTCACTTCCTGGCGGCTCGCAGTGCAGGGTCTGTTCGCGCACGTACAGCAAGTAGCCCAGAGCCGCGGCCCGGTCGGCCAGGAACTGCAGGTTGGTCTGGTTGTCCTGCAAGACATATTCGTGCACGCGACTGGTCCGCGCGACTTTCGACTGGAGGTTGGCTTCCTTGGCGATACGGGCGACCAGGTCACCGTCCGTGACATTCTGAAACGATCGGACGTGGCGGCCGCGAGCCAGGCGGTGCAGCCGATCGAAGGCGCGCACGGTGAGATGCTGTTTACCGGGGATGTACTCTGGCTCAAGCTCCACGATCTCGCCGTCAAACAACGTGTGCCGCTGCTGCGTTACTTTGGCCGAGATGAGCAGCGCCTTGCCCGGGGCCAGCCGCTCGTCGTCCACCCATCGCCCGCGCCGGTCGTTGATGATCATGGTCGCCACGTCAGGTAGGTGCAGACTGGTCTCGACTGTTACGCTTAGAAAGTCGCGCACGAACTCCTCAGGCGCAGGCTGACCGTCGATCTCGACGTAGACCTGGCTGAGCAGACCCGAGTTGTCAGGCACGCGGGGCTAGCCCAAGGATCGCGCCGGGGCGGAGATCCCGGACCCGCGTCAGGCGGTTGACCTCCGCAACAGCACGCCATCGGCTACTGTCTCCGTAGACCTCGTACGCAATCGACGCCAGACTGTCACCATCCTTGACAGTCCACTGACGCTCACCACCGATGCCGCCCGAAGTCGGATTCTGGGGCGGATGGTGTCCCTCATCCACCACTTGCTGGAACGTCACGTCCAGCGTGGCGCGCACCGGGGTGCCATCGGAGCTGAACAGTGTGAACTTCTGGGTGATGCTGGTAATGACCGCTTCGAACGACCACGCCGGGCCCCACTGGAAGCGGACCTTGGGTGGTCGGCCGCGGGTGGTGGTGTTGTCGCTGAGGTCGTCATCCACCTCCGCCAGGTGCCAGATTTTCTGGGTGTACTCGGTGCGGACGTCGCGCGACCCCTGCGAACCGACGTAGGTGTCGAAGAACAACTGCATCGTCAGCGTCGCGGGCTGACCACCGCCAAACTGCTGCTTCGGGATGTTGGTGCCAGTCGACTTGCCAGCGTTCCAATTGTTCTTCTTGGCGATCGAGTACTCCTTGGGATTGAACATGCACTCGATGTGGCCATCTCCCGGCCGGTCGAGATTGATGATCTGGGCCTTGGGCAACGGCAGGCTGGCCCCGTTCGGAGACGCGGGCATCGGCATGTGGTTTGTGTTCTGCATCTGGACTCCTGCAGGTTCAACCGAACCGCCGCTGCTCGGATGCCAACCGGCGCCTGAGCACGGTGTAGACCTGGCGCGCCAGCGCATCAAGGTCGGGCTCGACAGCTCGCTCATCATGGTGCGGCTGGGTCTCGCTCGTTACGGTTTCGCCGGCGTCGTTTGCATGAAGATCGCGTCCGTGTTCGGCGGCGTAGACCTGGGGTCCGCCAGCGCTACTCCCGTCGCCGGCCGCGTAGGCCTGTGGTCCGGCAGCGTCGGCCGTGGCGTGCGCGCTTGAGTGGCCGACGGCAGCCGAGGCGGCTGGTCCGCCGGTCGGAGTTGGTTCTGGTGACGGGCTGGTTAGCCAGCCAGGGAGCGGCTCCCACGGCGCGGGTAGGCCGCCCCAGGCGGTTTGCTCAGGCGCCTTGCTCGAGTTCGCCTGGCTTTCGACGGACGCTGGGCTGGCGTCGAATGCTGAACCGGCGTCGATGCTGGACCTTGCCGCTCGCCTCACTGCGCGTTCGACACGCCCTGCCACCACTTCGTCGTCGTTGTCGTTGTCGGCCGCAGCTTCTTCTCCGGCAGCCTGGGATGCAGGTGATGAAGAACTGCCGAGGCGGGCGACGGGCGGGACAAAGCGGGGCTCGCGCACGCGAGCGACGTGGGCGAGCTCGTGGGCCAGCAACGCCACGCCGCGCGGTCCGTCGATGGGTTGGCCATCAGCTAACAGGACGTGCTCGTCGATCGTCAGCGCGTCGGCGCCTTCAGCGGCGGTCAGCCTGGCAGCAGCCTCGCCGCGGAAGATCTTCACCGTCGCCGGATCGAAGCCAATCAGCGGCCGCAGGAACTGCCGCGTCGTCTCTTGAAGCACCTCCGCCTGGGGTTCTGGCTGGTGCACCGCGCGAGGCACTGCCGCCAGCTCCGCCTCGGGCACCGACGGGCGGAGCACGCGCCCCGCTGATGGCGAATCAGCGTCAAGCTCTGGCTGCTGCCAAGCGGGAGGCAACCGATGAGAGTCTGTATGGGGTGTTGTGTCTTCAGCCAGCCGTGGGCTTCGCCTTTGGGGGCTGGTCGGGGCGGGCGAATGGACGGCGAGTGGAGTCACGCCTGCCGCGTGGGCCGGTCCGTCAGCGTCTCGCAGATGGAGAGTCCTCGTCTCAAAGTCCTGGCTGGCCGGTGGTCCGGGCGGCAGCGTGGACGGAGCCAGCAGCTCGGTGGCCGAGTCGCTGGCAGCGGGCACGCGTTCACTGACAGCTTCATCTCGGGGAGGGGTGGCGATTGCTGGCGTGGGCTCGCGCAACAGGCCAAGCAGCGCCGCCCACTCCATAGGCGTGCGTACAGGCGCCGGCGGGCCGTCCGCCGGGGTGGCAGTAGACTGGTCGAGCTGGGTAGCCGGATCAGCGGACGGCAAGGGTGGCTCGGCGTTGACGGCGCGCGCAGCAGCAAGGCGAGCCGCGCGTCTGGCTCCGCCGATCCGTACTTCGGCGGGCGGTACGTAGGCGGCAGGCGTCGTGCCATGGCTGCGGATCGTCTCCATGCGGCCCGCTTCAGCGGTTTGAACAATCGGGCGGCCTGGCGACTCGGGGGCCGATGGCACGGCCGCACTCTGAGCCGAGCCGAGGCCCGGCCGTCGTACCCCATCAATGGCTTCGGCGTTTGATTCTTCGGCGGTCGCCGCGAGGCGCGCGCCTGGCCCAATCGCCCCTGCTGGCTCGGCGTTGGCATCGCTCACCGCTTGCGTGCGTGGTTCTGGAGCCATGGTGGCCAAGCTGCCAACCGTTTCTGAGGGCGCGGGGGCGCCCGTGGGACCAGAAGCAATCGACGGCTTCGGGCTTGACGCTTGATCTGCCTCCGATGGGGCAGGTCCCGCGGCTTCTCGCGGGCTGGCGTGTTCAGCTTGTGGCTGGTGCTCGATGCTGCGCTCCGGTTGCAGGGGACGTGGTGAGTCCGCAGCGTGTCTTGGACTGGGATTGCCAGGAGCCGGATCCGCGTCAATCACTGGTGGAGGTGCCGGGCTGCCACTGGGCGCTGGTTGGGCGTTGGTGGCGCGGCTCGGCGAGGAATCGCTGGACCCGAATAGTGGGTGGGTTTCGCGGCCGGCATGCGGCGCGGACTCTTTCAGAGCGGGTTGGGCGGCAGGTAGATCGAAGCGCCCTGCGGACCTGCCCGCATCGGTAGACTCCGCAGGCCCGGTCGCCGTCGCAGGCACAATTCGAGCCGGACGTGTTCGTACAGGGATCCCGGGCGCTTCGCCGAGGCCACCAGTTTGGTCCGGGCGGGTAGCGTGCGCGGGCGTGCTCACCGGCACATGAGGGATGTCGGGGACGAGGTTCTGCTCAGACGCAGGCGTGTCCGCGGCCGGTTCGGGCGATTCAGTCGTGGCGGAAGAGTCCTCGAATACGGCCGGCGGGGTGGGCGCGAGGTGCCGCGGGGCGGTTTGTGTGGAGGTGGGGGGCGGCGGGTTGCTGAGTCCAGCTGCTTCACCTCTGGGGGTTCGGACGTCCGGCTCGGGCGAGTGGGGCCTCGCGAGGACATTCGTGCTGCTGTCGCCTGGCGACGGAGTGCGCGCCGCGAGTGGCGGCTCTGCCGGCCTGGGTGGGGCAGGGTGTGTCGTCGAGTGCGACGGGGCGTTCGGGGAGTGGGGTAGGTCGGTTGCCGCCGCAGTCGCGGAGTCTGTAGTCGAACCTGGAGGCGGGGGGATATTGCGGTTGACCAGGGATGATGATGGGCTGTCGGCGGCGGGTTGGCTGAGAATGGCGGGCTTTGATGCCGGAGTGACTATGGCGGTGGTGCTGGGTGGCAGTCCCGCATCTTCCGAACGGACGGTGGCCTGCGCGGAGTACGCGTCATTCGTGTTGCCGGCTACGGGCGTTGTGGCGGCGGTTGTCGGGCTTTGGAATCGGGCAGCTTGTGTCGGGCGGCTGTGGAAGTTGTCGGGCTTTGGCTCAGGTGAGAACGTGTGCGCTGTTCCAGGAACGGCGGCGGGCTCGCGGGATGGACCTGGGTATGGGGCCGCGGGGGGAACCACTCCTGGCCCCGCGTCGCCAAGAGTTGGATGCCGAAACTGCGCGGCGGGGTCCGTTCCGTCTGGGCCGGAATCTGGTTGTTGCGCGACGTGCGGTCGGCCGGTGACCTGCGCGCGCGGCGCGGCAGACGGGGCGGCGTCCAAGCGGGGGTCGGTTGGCGGAGCGGGGGTCGCCAGCTCGTGCGGCTCGGTCGGCGGTGGGGGTGGTTCCGGGCTGCTCGCGGGCAGGAGTGCTCCTGGCCCGCGCGGGTCGACCGTGGGTGCGTCGTGGGCCGCCAAATGGTGGGCGGCTAGCGTGCGCAGGCCGTCTCGCGAAGGTGCGGCGTGAAGTCGGTCCACCAGCGGTACGCGCATGAGACGGTTGGCGAGCGGCTGGCGGGCCGCGATCCACGAGTCGAGCCGCATCGGTCTAGCCGAGCTCCAAGCCATCGTGCGCCAGCTCGAGCGTCTCGATCGCGGTAGCCTGGCTCGTCGACGTGAACTGGGGGCCGACCCACTTGACGGGGTACGCGTTGAGGAAATTCCAGCGCACCACCTCCTGACCCCGGGTGTCGTACAGCAGCACCGATACGTGGCGGCGGGTGACACTGCGCGAAGCGACCTCGATGCACCATTTGAAGAACTCGTTCGATGCGGTGAGACCGCGCTTGAGAGTAACATTACCGATCTTTACCGGTCCCGGCAGACGGTGGACGAAGCCATTGTTGCCGCCTTCCTGATAGTCGAACACTTGCATCTCTACCTGCAGGCCGCCCACTTCGGTGAAGACTGCCTGAGGGTTGCCTTCGATTTCGACGTAGAACCGCCGCGCGGTATGGACGTCGGTATTCATGCGCCTGACCTCGTGCAATTGGAGCGTCGCGGCAGAGCCTCCCCACGTGCCACACCGAGACGTATCTCAGCCTGCATGAGGCGGTAGACCTTCTCGGCGAGCCGCTCCACGTCAACGCCGTTTGACGATGGCTCGACCCCGCCCGTGTCGCCGGCCGGGGTATCGTTGGAGGCCACAGGTGTCGTCCTCTCAGCTTGCCAGCATGTCGACGGCGAAGCGCGAGCCGCAGTCGGGACACTGGGTTTCAGCCAACGCCCCCACTGCCTGGTTCATTTGCATGTAAAGATCCTGGAGATAGGCGAAGTCGGCCGCGAACAGATGCTCCACCACCATCGGGGTGACCTGAGTGATGCTCCCGAGCCGCGTCACGACACGGCTCAGGAGCAGAATGGCCACGTACGCCTGGTTGGCCTGCACGCGCGTATCGCGCAAGGGCTGCACTTCGTCGAGCGCGGTGGCGAGTCGCATCACACCCTGGCGATGCAGATCGCCCCGCTCGTCGACGTAGCCGCACGGTAGCGTGAACAGATGCTCAGTCTGCAACGCACCGTTGTGGCCCATCACAGTGTCCGCTTATACCCTTCGCAGACAATTTCCATCTCTTCGATGGCTACCTCGCTTGCGCCGGCGTCTGCGCCGGGGCCGGTGATGGACCGCGGCCAAGCATTGACGAACTCCCATCGCGCCGCGGGCTCGCCTTTGGTGTTGTGCATGACAAACGCGCCGTTCTTGCGCGCCTCGGTCATGTCGCCCTTCTCGACGAGCTCGCGCCATTTCCAGAAGTAGAGGTCCGCCGTGACGCCCTGCTTGAGCTTCACCGGGTTCCACTTCAGCAGTCCGGGCTGGTACTTCACGACCTGCTCGCCGTTTGGGCCGCTGGCTTTGTACTCGGTCAGCTCGTTCTCGCTGCCGACGCCCTCCAGGGACTTGAACACACCCGCGACAGCACCTTGCATTTCGATCGTGAAGAATGCTGCTATCAACGGGTCTTTAGCGTTGGTAGATAGCTCTGCCATATTTACTCCTTAGCTAGATGTGTAGACTCAGGCGCCCCCGCCAGCGATCTGGCTCAAGCGGAAGATCACGAACTCGGCCGGCTTGACCGGGGCCAGCCCGACATCGATGATCAGCTGGCCAACATCCCGAACTTCGGGCGGGTTGATCTCAGCGTCGCACTTGACGAAGAAGGCTTCGCCCGCGGTCAGGCCGAAGAGCATCCCCTCGCGCCACGACCGGTTGAGAAAGGCGCCCACGTCCCGGCGCACCCGCGCCCGCAGGTCCGGCGTGTTGGGCTCGAAGACGATCCATTGTGTACCCAGCTCGATCGACTTCTCGATGTAATTGAACAGCCGGCGGACGTTGATGTACCTCCACGCCGGATCACTGCTGAGCGTACGCGCACCCCACACCCGAACACCGCGCCCGGAGAATGTGCGGATGCAGTTCACACCAACCGGGTTGAGCGTGTCCTGTTCGCCCTTTGTGATCGGCGTCGCCGACTCCAGCACACCCCGGATGACCTCGTTGGCTGGGGCTTTGTGGACGCCGCGCTCGTTGTCATTGCGCGCCCAGATGCCCGCCATGTGGCCGGACGGCGGCATGGCCATGGGCCGGTTGTCGGGGCCGGGCACCGTGATCCAGGGGTAGTACAGCGCGGCATACTTGGAGTCGTAGTTCGTCTCCTTCAACCGCCACGCACCCACCTCCTGGGGGTTCAGGTCCGGAAGTGGGTCGAGAATGGCGACCCGATCACCCATCAGCTCGCAGTGGGCGATCATCTTGAGCTGGACGGATTTCACGCCGTCGCGGTCCAGCGCACCGGCCTGATAGGCAGCCATGAGATCGGGGCAGCACACCATCGTGACGTCCTCGGCAATCTGCATACCTTCCATGCCGCTGCGCTGGACGATGTCGCCCGCGAAATCCTCGACCTTCACCATTGGCTGAGAAACCGTTTGCTGAGAACGTATGAAATAGCTGCCGGCTTCGGGCATCCGCTCCGCGAGCGTGCCTTGCGCCTGCTCCTCGATGACCATGACCAGCTTGCTGGTCTGGTTCACGGTCTCCGTCACCGGGCGTGGACTGCGCTTGCCTAGGCTGACGTTCTCGAATAGCTCCTCTGCGGCCCCCATCTTGATGCGCAAGGTGAATGCGCCTTCGGGTTGGCCGTCGCCGACGGCCGCCGTAACAGTCACTTCGATGTCCTCGGTAGGGGCAGCCTCCTTGCTGCGCAGGGTAAGCGACGGCAGAGCCCTCGACGACTTGCTTGGCAGTTGGACTGTGGGCGGTGCAAGTTTGCCGTTGCCAGCGTGCCCGTTTTTGGGTACTACGCGTGTGACGTAGCAGCGGCCACCACCGTTGAGGAAGTAGCCATAGACAGAGTGGGACATGTAGGTTCCCGGCATGTGCGGGTTCCGCTTGCCACTGTCGTCCAGACTTCCGAAGATGTTCACGTACTGCGACCAGTTGGTCACCAGCACCGGCGAATTGGCAGGCCCGTTGGGGGCCAAGCCGACGAATCCCGCGCAGGCGGTCCCAACGCCCTCGATCGGTCGGGGACCAGTGTCGACCTCTTGAACGTAGACGCCCGGCGTCAGATACTCTGGCATACCTCGCTCCTCTGCTTGGTATCGTCAGTTCAACAGACGCATTTCACTGGTGCGTCACAAGAATCACGATGTGGGTCCATCGCTGCGCAGTTCCCGGCGGATGAGGGACGGTTCCTCACTCCCACCGGAGCTGTTGAGGCTGCGGTATTGGAGACTGCGCGACAGCACAAGCGGGGCATGTACCGTCAGGGCCATGTCCATTGGGACAGTCAGCACGTAGGCGAACGCGGCGCGCGGCTCTCCCCCGACGGCACTCCAGATGTCCAGCAGCTTCAGGCCACTATCCGGATGGGCGACGCGGGCGAGAATCGGGAACTCCAGGGTCAGCTCCGTCGGCAAGTCCTGCGTCGGCAACTCGGGCGACCGCATCAACACGCCCAGAACCCGCCACAGTAAACGAAACGCGTCGTCAGCGCTGGCGGTCAGTACGCTGACGACGTAGCGCAGGTCTATTCGCCGCGGCGGCGCCTGAAACTGGGCTCTGCCATTGCTCTTGCTGGCCTGGAATTGTGCCTGGCGCAGGTCTATGTTTTCCTGCAGCTCGACCAGGTACAGGTTGATTGTCGGTCGGGTCAGTCTATCCACGAACTCTTTCGTGGGGATGTCGAAATCGATGTCAACCTCGGAGCGATCAATCCGCCCCTCACGGTAAATCAAGTCCTGAATGACCTGGTGGAGTTCCGGCAGCATGGGATGTGCTGCTCATAAGAGCCGAACTGCAACACGAGGCGATCACGGGGATCACCACACCGTCGCGCGCCGATGCGGGGGTCGGTACTCGGTACTGGAGATCCAATCGTCAGGCGAGCTCGCCGTACGTACGTAGCTCGCCAAACTGGTTCTTCTGAGTGATTTCCGCTCCGACCACCCATCCCCGGTTGATTGGAACCGAGGAGCTCGCGGGAGTTGACGGATTGCCGATCAACAGGTGTTTCAATTGGCTGAGCAGGTCTGGCTCATGCTCCAACTTCAAGTATTTCCTTGTTGGTCGGTAGAAAAGGACTGCATCGCCTATCTCGGTGGGCAACTGCGCGAATTGTGGATTCGGAGGCTGGCGGCGGTAGAACCCCGCGCGACGCGCGTCGGGAAAGTAACCTATCAGCCGCGTTGCGGCAGTGCCCAGCGTTGCCACGAACTCGCCGCGGTCCATCGGAATCAGACGTGCGATCATCTCGGGCGAGGCGGCCAACAACTGCGTGGCAATCTCTCCGTTCGTACGCGTCGCAAACGGCGCGATGCAGGATTCCTCTATAGTCCCGGCGCTTACTTCCGAGGCCAGAGTGTGTGAAGCATTGAGTGGTAGCATCGCCATAGCGCGGCGGCGGAACAGGAAAGCTTTCATGGTGCCGACATTGCAAGCACTGATGACAGTCTGTTCAAGCGAGGTAACGAGTAACTCACTCTGGGCCAGGTACCACTGATACTGCTCCGCCCTGAACTCTTCGCGCAGCTTTTGATCATCCCCTTTACTCAACAAGAAATGATGTAGCTGAGTTACGACGTTCGTGCAGCCTGATTCAGGACCCGATGCTACGGATTCGTTTACCAGCCTGGCGACGAGATCTGTTGGTTGCCGCATATCGGCCTCGTCTAGCCAACGCGCAGCGATGTGAACGAGGCCTAGTGCTGAATCATTGATACGCAGCATGTACGCGGGCATGGCTTCTCCAGATGCAAATTCAGTGTGTCAGTCCAGTTAGGGAAAGAAACCGGTGACGAATGTAGTCTTGGCCAGGATCGCCGGGCTTGAGAGGACAAACTGCATTTCGGCTGCCGTGAGAGGATTGCCTGACATCATGCCCGGCTTGGCAAAGAAGATGATGCCTGATGCGCCTTCGAGCTCCGGGATGGCTTCAGCGAGGTTGGCAAATCGCGGCTCGTTGAGGAGTCGCGCGTTGAGCTGCTTTGCCTGGAGGTGAATTTGGTCGAAATCCTCGAACGGGGCGAAGCCGAACTGGATCTCCTGACCCTGTGGTTTGACAGCACCGGCTCGGTATGGAGTGAGTGCAACATTGTCGCCATCAGGTAAAGGCTTGACCGCGTCGATGTCATAGACGCCGCGAGACTTCTCGAACATCGAACGCCTCTCCGCTTGTGGGATGCCGGCGTCACGCAGCGCCCTCACTTTACTGAGAGTAGGTTTGGCTGCCGGGTCCTCCGTTGCCGGGCGTATTGGCCCGCCTCCGGCCTCCTCTTCGACGAGTATGGGCGAGCTGATCTTTTCGGAGGCAGATCCGACGGCTTGACTGCTTGTCGGCTCGCCAGTCTGCAGAGTCGGGGGCTTGGTCCCAGTTGGCGCTTCGCCCGTTGGCGGGTCTCCTGCAATGGCGCGGGGAGCACCGTCTCGGCCACCGCCACCGTCAAGGACCTCGAATTTTCGCCGGTCGGGGGAAGCGGGTGGACGAGCATCATCGGTGCCCGTGCGCGCCAGTGCCTCTGGTTCATTGTTGTCGTTGGCTGCCGGACTGCGCGGCCGGTCAGGCGGTTCCTCAACAGGGAGTGGGTGGCCGGCTCCGCCGCTCGGGCGATCGGGACCGCTGGGCGGGGGTTCGGCGTTGTCGTTTGCTGCGCGCCTTGGTCCACCCGGGATTTCGTCTAGCGGGACCGTTTGGGTGGGTGAGCCAGGCCGGGCGGGTGGATCGGCCGGCTGCGTCGTCGACGCGGGAGGCGGCGGCGCAGTGCCCTCGGGTTCAATGTTTGGAGCAGCTGACGCCTTCGGTGGGCCGCCGCCAGGTACACCCGTAACCTCGCCGCCTGGGACGAATTGCTGGTGTGTCAGGTTGCCGTGCTCGTCGACGATGTATTCGTGGATTCCTGGCCGCCCGTTTACTTCGCCTGGCATCTGGGTCAGGTTCTTCCACTTCCCGTCACTGCCTTGCAGCGGGAAGATGCGCCCGTCCTCGGCAATGCGGGGTTGCTCGAAAATTGGAGCGCTGTGGTTGACGTCCACATCCATACTCACGTTTCGGACACCGTCTACGCGCTTCGGGACCATCTTTGTGGACCCGTCAGGCAGAGTAATCTCTACCTGCTGCACAACCTGGTTGCTTCGAACGTCACCCGAGCCACCCTTGAGCGCGCTGCCGGTGGGCTCGGCCCCCGTGATCTCTTCCATCGCATACTGAGCTTTGAGCCGCTCGAACGCAGCCGCGCTGTGAGCCGAGTCGTCGGCGACCATTTGCGTGGGTGAACCACCCCCTGCGGCCGCATCGGCAGGTTCCGGTTTGGCCGTGCTTGACGGCACTGCCGTGTCCTCCGGTGCGATTTTGGGGGCAGCTTGCGTTGGCCGATAGTTGATCTCGACGGTGCCGCCCAGCCCGGTCAGGGCCGCACCGCCGACGCCTTCGCCGGTGGCCATCGAAGACTGCTGCAAATTCGAGATCGGCTTCAGGCCCGAAAGAGCGTGCATCGCGCCGCCGACGGCCACGGCCGACACGATGGACATACCGAACGAGGCCCACGAGAAGTTGCCGGTGGCAATGTTGATGCTGTTTTCGGTGACGATGTTGGCCACGGTGTTGAGCGCAAACTGGCGGAACGCGGTGTTGGCGATCGACACGCCTTGCTGACCCAGTTGACCGACCCACGCGCCGAAACCGCCGCCCACGGCGCCGCCTATCGCTCCGATCACCGCTGCCTTGAGCACGCCCTCGCCGAGTGGTTTGTTCTCGGCCCAGTTGTTGATGACCTGGATGGTCGCGCTGGCGATGCCACCGACAATGGCCCCCGCAATGATGCCGGTCATCACCGCGCCGGTGCCCAACATGGCGCCGACAGCACCGATGACAAACGGCCCGACGACGAGCGCCACGACAACCATGACGGCGATGATCAGCACCCACTTGACGACACTCTTCCAACGTGGCGGGACGTGCGATGCGTTCTCTTCGGCCTTGATACGAAGCTCGTCCTCCATCTTGGGCAGCGCACCCCGGAGACCTTGTTCGAGGCCGGCCGCGTTTTCGGCGAAGCCGCGCTCGAGACCAGCGCTCATGGCGTCGTAGGCCTGCTGGACGCCGTCCACGGCCCGACCGAATCCGCCGCTCGCTGCGGTCGAGGTGCTGGCCAGCACGCTGTCGTGTGACTGCTGCACGTTGCCCAGGGTCTCGACGGCCGAAGCGCCGAGGGCCTGCAGCGTGGCGGTTATCTCAGCAGCGGCCTGAGTGGCGCCATCCATGCCGGTCTGGCTGGAGGAGGCCAGGCCGTCGCCGACCGCGTCGGCAGCCTGCGCAAGCTGCTGCTGGCCTGAGGCTACCGCGTCGCCAACGTCCGATTGCACCTGCGCCAGACCAGCGTCGAGCTTGGCTGTCGCGTCGGCCAATGCGGCGCCGAGCACGTCCAGCTGCGGCGCGGCCTGGCCCTGCAGCTGAGCAGCGACTGCGGACCCGGAATCGACGACACCACTCGCGGCCTGCGCGAGCTGGCCGTGGACCGCGCCGATCAGCTGGTCGGATTGCTGGGCGATAGCGGCTGACTGGGCCTGAGCGGAATCGCGCACGCCCTGCAGCAGTGCGGCTTGCTGTTGCTCCAGTGCCTGGCTGGCGCCTTGCAGTGCCTGATCGATGCCGTCGAACAAACCGGCCCGAGCCTGCTCCGCCTGCTGCAGGGCCGCCGCCTCGGCATCGGCGAGTGTCTTGAGCACGGCGTCATACTGACTGGCCATGGCTTCGCGCGCGTGGCCAGCCGTGGTTTGCGCTACGCCGACGTCGTGGGCCTTGCCTTGCTGGGCCTGGTCAGCCTGCTTGTTGGCCTCGTCCTGGAGCCCCTTCTGATAGCCCTCGCCCATCTGCGTCGCGGTCTCAGCGCGCGCTTTGCCGCGGTTGTAGGTCAGTGGTCCATCGAGGAAGCTGTCATCCTCGTCGACCAGTCCGTCCATGTAGTGTTCGGCCATCTGCTTGCCGCGTTGCACGGCTTCGTCGCCGACCACGCGGCCGGCCTCGCGGAAGCGCTGGTCACCGGCGCGGTAACGATCGTCGATCACTTGCAGCTGGGCAGCCTCGCGGGTGTCGACAGCCTGGAGCGCGGCGTTGTACTCAGACTCGACCGCCTGACGAGCCACGGTGGTGGCCTGGGTGACGACTGCACTAGTGGTGGTGAATTCCTGCAGGACGGCGTCGCGGGCGGACTGTGCCTCGGTGCCGGCCTGGGCTCGAAGCGTCTCGATGTGCGCGGAAATGGCCTGGGTCTGCTCGTCGACGTGAGCGGAGATGGATTGAGTAGCGGCGTCGCTTGCAGCCTGGACTGTTTCCGGTACGCCCGAAGAGACATCGGCGATCTGCTGGGCGCGGTCGGCAACGATAGCCATGAAGTTGGCGAGCATGTCGTTGGCGGCAGCTGGATCCGCGGATGTCGCAGCACCTTCGGCCTCTGCTTCTTCGGGGGCGGGCGCGAAGGCGACCGCGGCCGAGCCGAGCTGAGCTGCTCCATTGCGCGCGGATTGCAGCTCGGCCGCGGCCTGCGGTGCGACGGGAGCGGAGCCCTGGGGCGGCGCCAGGCCCAGGTCAACCGGCCCGCTGGTTCCGAGTGTCGGCGGGACAGCGCTGGCCGCCGGTGAGGCGGGTGGTGCGCCGGCGACGCTCGCGGGAGCGGCCTGCGCCGCGGACGACTTGAGTGACTGGAGCGCGCCTGCGCCGGCCTGCTCGAGCATCTGAGCAGGTGGCTGGTCCTGGACGTCGGCGCTCGTGGGCGCCTGGACCTGGGGTTGTTCTTGGGCAACCTCGACCTGGGCGTCCGCCGGCGGTGGTGCACCTGTATCCGCCTCCGACAGCTCCCCAACTGCGATCTGTGCGCCCGGCTGCGCCGCTGCTGTGCCCTCCCGGGTGGCGACTTGCTCGGCCACCAGCCGCTGCACATAGGCGTTGCCGTACATCTGTTGGAGCTGCAGGAGTGCTTCCTCGCGAGACGCACCCCCGACAACAGCGGGCGGCACAGCTCCAAGCAACCCAGTGCTGCCGGACTCGGGACCATTTGGGGCCGTGCTCTCATCCTCCGGCCGCCGCTCGGTACGCGAAGTTTCCAGCAGGTCAGACTTGGGCACGTGGCATCCAGGGCATGCGCTCTCTCAATCCGGACGTGTGAGCGGCTCATCGGCTGAGCTCAGTGGGGCAATGCCTGCCATGCGCAAGGCTTCGGCGATTGCCGACCTCGCCGAGCGCTCGTGCACCTCCTGCCGCTGCTGCCGCTGCTGCTCTCTGGCTGCGTCGAGCCCGGTGAGCGGACCCAACGTCCGCTCCAGTCGCTCGATCGAGGCGTCCACGCGTCGGCCCAGCCCCGCCTCAGCGTGTTGGACTTCATCGCGCGCGGTTTGCTGGGCGCTCTTGGGTGCGAGTGAGATGCCCGGCTCGTCGCTCTGTCGAGCTCGCTGCAGATAGCGCGTCAGCTCGTCCAGTCCGTCGCCCAGCTCGATACCGCGACGCGACAGCGTTTCACGTGCTTTCCGCACGTTTTCGGCATCGCCCGTGGACAGTCCTGCCGCTACCGCGCGGACCTCACCCGCGAGGCGCTCCAGCGCGCTCACCGTTGCCGACGGGTGGCTGGTGGCTAAAGAGTCACTGACGGTTCCGCTCAGCAGATCCATCACCGACTCGGCCACGGTACGAAAATGCGTCTGGGCTTGCGCCTGGCTTACCTCGAACCGCATGATAGCCAGGGCGTCCACGAGCCGTTGGCGGCCGTCCAGCGTCGCCACCGTGAAGTCGCCAGCGGGCAACTCCTGCTGAGCGGGTACGAGGAACAATCGGTCAGCGTCAGGGGTCAGGTACAGGACGGTTTGACTCATGCTGGCCTCGCCAGTTGAGCAGAGGGACTTCACTGGCGCGTCACAAGGATCAACCGGCCATCGCGTTGACGGTAGTCGTGATGAACTGTGCCTGGCACGGCTTTACGACCACCGGATCGGGGATGGGGCCGGCTGGGGTTGGCTGCATGGCTGGCGCTGTCACGTTGAATGTCGCCATGAACGTCGCTCCTTTCAGCAGCGCGGGCTTGGCGCTGGCAGTAGTGCGCAACGTGAGATTGTTGGGCATCAATGTGACCATCAGCGTGCCCATACCCGGTGTGACGAAGGGCGGCGCCGTGTACATCAGCGGCCCACTCAACGCTATGGGGAGCTCGTCACCCTGCAGGCAGACTGGCTGGTTGTTGACCAGGACGGTCATGCCACTCCCCAGCAGGGGAACAGGGGCTATGAGCTGCGGAACGATAGCCGGTGGTGGGACTGTCACCTGAAGCATGTCGCCCGTCTTGATGAGCAGATCAGACATGTCAGCGAGCCAGTTCGAGATATTCGCCGAAGTCGCTTTCAAGCAACATCCTGCCCATCTTCTGAAACTCGTAGGTGGACGCGCGGATCAGGTGGCGCATGCAGATCGGCTTGCCTTCCTCGGCGGCGAGAAAGGCTGACGCAAGCACGATATTGCGGATGTTGCCGCCGGTTACTTTGAGCTGGCGGGCAAGGAATTGCAGGTCGAGGTCATTGGCGCGCGGCGCCTCTTGCGGGAACGTTCGCTTCCACAACTCCAGGCGCTCGCCTTCTTCTGGTGCTGGAAAGTTGATCGTGAAATGAATGCGACGAACGAACGCGTCGTCCATATTCTTAGGCAGGTTGCTCGCCAGAATGACGAGTCCGTTGTATTCCTCCGTTCGCTGGAGCAGATAGGCGGTTTCGATATTGGCGTAGCGATCGTGGGCGTCGGAAACGCCGGAGCGCTTGCCAAACAAGGCGTCGGCCTCGTCGAAGAACAGTATTGCGTCGCTGTCCTGCGCTTCACTGAACAGGCGCTCCAGATTCTTCTCGGTTTCCCCGATGTACTTGTTGACTACCGATGAAAGATCGATGCGGTACAGGTCAAGACCCAGCTCGTGGGCCAGGATTTCGGCCGCCATCGTCTTGCCCGTGCCGGACGGTCCGGCGAACAACGCCATGACGCCCTTCCCCATCGCCAGCTTGCGATCGAAACCCCATTCGCCATACACGACCGGTCGTTGTCGGATCATCGTTGCGATCAGGCGCAACGTGGTCAGCTGAGCGGGGGGCAGGACGATATCTCGCCAGCTATAACGCGGCACCAGCTTGCGCGCGAGCGTGCCGAGTTGATGTTGGGCCTGCACGCGACAGGCAACATCGAGGTCGTCCGCTGAGATGTGGCCATTGGCCGCATCCCGAGTCCAGGCCAGGGTGCGGGCTCGGGCGATGGCGTCGTGAATCTGACCGGGGCTCAGCCGAAAGCGGCTAGCCAGTGCGGTGACATCTTCAACACTCAGGGTGCTTGCCCCATTCAGGCCCGCGGTCCACACATCACGGCGTTCGGCGTACGTCGCATCTGGAAGCTCCAGCCGTACGAACGGTCGCTGCTGGAGTGCGCGGCCAGGCTCCCACGCTCGATCCGCCAGCAGCACGGTCGGTGTTCGGCCCTGGGCCAGCGCTCGCGTGAACGTTGTGTAGTCCGCGCCTTCGCCTCGGTCCGGGTGCAGCAAGCCATCAACCCCTGACCAGCACAGGAGCGCGTCGGACAGCAGTGCATCCCGCTCCGCGAGCATCAGCCGACGCGCCAATGGCAGATCGGGCGATACCGTGGTTCGTGCGTCCAGAAGCAGGAGCGGATGTCCCAGCGACTCGGCGAGCTGGGCAGCCGCAGCCGTTTGGCCATTGCCGTAGCGCCCGTGCAGCATGACCACCGGACGCCGTGCAGCTGTATGCCATGGCCACGTGCGGCACCAGCCGTCGAGATGGTCACGAACGCGCTCGGGCAGGTGGGCAGACGCATCCGTAGGATCGGCCGGAAGTGCGCCCAGGCGGGCGTCGGGTGTCGGGGAGCCGAGCAGGTTGCCCACGATGCGGTCGTCGAGCTTGAGATAACGAGCGAGCAATACCGGACGGCGGGCAGCCGGATCGTCGTGCAAGCTGACGAGCTCCCAGCGGAGAAGCGGAGCGCCGGCGTCGAACGAGCTTCGTGCCGCCAACCGCTCAGCAGTGGCTGTGCCGAGCAATCGAAAGACGAGATCGACCGTGGGCCGTTTCTTGGTCACATCGTCCTGCAAGTACGCAAACAGGCGCTCGTACTTGAGATCCACCTCGGCCGCCAGGCAAACAATCACAACCTGTTTCTCGAACGAGGACAGGCCAAACAAACCGGCCAGTCGCTCCAGCGGAGGAACCTGGGAAGCCGCGCGGCAGCGCCCATCCAGAGCCGCGATCCGCCCCTCCGCGAGCCCCAGGGCGGCGTCAAAGTCCCGAAAGTCCATACGCTCTGGCGCGGCCGGTCCGGGCAGGTCCTGAATCCTGTCGACCTCGTCGTCGGACACGTACAGGCCGCGATACTTCTCGTCCGTGTTCTCGCCCCGCCGGAGGCGAGCACGAGCCACTTCCCTTCGGATCAACAGGTCCAGCCAGCTCAAGACTGCGAGGCTGTGCTCTTCGAGGAGAGTGGTCGAAGGCATTACGCGGCTGCCAGCTCCTGGAGTCTGGCCTGCATCTGGTTGCATGCCGCGGCCGCCTCCCGGACCAGGGCGACCGTTGCGGCCAGTTCGCGCGTTATGTCGTCGAGCAAGGAGGCTTCGCCACGTGCCGTACCGGCGATGTGCGTCGTTCTGGGGGAGCGCGTCTGCTCGCCGCTGAGAATTCTGGCCAGCAGCGCCTGCGTTTCGCGCATCGGTGCGACCGCCAGCTCACGCCGGAGGACCTCCTCGCACTGTCGATACTGACGCAGCGCGGCGGCTGGTTGACCGTCCGCCAGGTAGAGCTGGATGAGGTTGCGGTGGATCTCCTCGCGCAGACTGTCGCAGGCGAGAATGCGACGGGCATACTGAATCGCGGCATCGTGCTCCTTGTGTTTGGCGTGGTAGCTCACCAACCCCGCCAAAGCGCCCAGGTACGTGACCTGCAGACGTTCACGCTCCAGGTCGCACCAGTCCTCGTAGCAATCGGGAAGCAGGTCGCCACTGTAAAACGCGACGGCCTGACCGTGGAGCGTCGCGCGCGCTTCTGGCGTGTCCGCATGCTTGGCAAGGGCGCAGCGAGACTCGAACTCCGCTACGTCCAGACAGAGATCGGCTGTGGAGTTGAAGCCGATCTCTTGAGGCGTCACACGCAGGTACCCGCGTCCGCGCTGCCCGGCGTGCGTCTCGAGCACACCGTTGAGACGCCAGAGTGCCGTGTTGAGCGAGTGACGCGCCTTCTCGTCATCGGAGTCGCCCCAGAACAGACTCGCGAGATGTTCGCGCGAATGCGTCGTGTGGCGATTCAAAGCCAGATAGGCGAACAGGTCTCGGACCTTACGGCTCGGAAATCGGCCAAACGGCTGGCCGCCGCGCTCGAGTTCGAAGGAGCCGAAGAGTCTGATTCGAAGAGTGCTCACGAGTGCTTCTCCTGCCTACCCTGCAATGGCATGGATGAGTGGTCCACTACGACGACAGCTTGTTTCACGTGGTGGGCGGGTCGATGACGAGCGTGAGGACCGTCTCGCCGATACCGATACGGTCTTTGCTGGCGAGTTGCCGGCATTTCACGTTTTCGCCGTTCACCTGCGTACCGTTGAGGCTTTCCAGGTCTTCGACCCAGAAGGTGCTGTCTTTGCGGAAAATGCGGGCGTGCTTGCGTGAGGCTTGCGGGTCTTTGATCGGGACTTTCACTGAGTCGTCGCGGCCCACGGTAGCCTCCGTTTCATCGAGCTGGACCTCGTGCTCCTCGCCGCGACGGGTAATCCGCAGCCGAGCTCTGGGCGCTCGGCCATCGGCACGGGGTCGGACGAAGGTCATGTCTGCAACTCCCGTAGCGCTGCCGACCTCTTCTGTCATGTCGGTCGGCGGCGGCGGCGCGGCCTGGCGTGGTGTGGGCTGATCGGACCGCTTGGATTTGCGGCCGATAACCAGGAGTACGATGCCCGCGCTAACGAGCAGCAGGAGGAGCGCTATGCCAGACAGCAATCGACTGTCCGCGCCCTGCGCTACGCTGGCCGGGACAGACGTGGGGGCGGGTGTTGCCACCGGAGCAGGCGTCAGCGCGACGATGGGCGTGGCCGGGGGCGCGGCGACCGTAATGGAGTAGGCTTTGTCCGACAGGATGCTCTGTGAATCCGTCACCCGCACCACCACGCGGTGGGTGCCGACAGACTCGCGTGACGCATCCCAGTCGAACTGGAATGGCACGTTGCTCGTCGTCGCGCGCACCTGGTCGTCGACGAGGAGCTGGCCCAGCTGAGCGCCTCCTGGCGCATCCACCCCAATGTGCTGTATCCCGGTCACCGGGCCTGATGCGGTCAATCCGGACACGGTCCACGCAGCTGGCGTGGCCGGGGGGCTGAACGAGCCGAGGCCGGTGGCTGACTGGCCACTGTACGTGACCTGGACGGCCACGCCGTGCGGTTTGGCGTTGGGTGTCAATTTGGAGGTGTAGCGGAGCACGTACTGGCGGCGCAGCTGATCGCCAATGGACAGGAACGTCGCCTGGAGCTGGCCCGGATCGGTTACGAACACGGACTGGCCGCCACTGGCAGAGGCGAGTTGCCGCAGGACGTCTTTGTTCACGTCGCTTCCGAGCCCGATCGCATACACCGGACTGGCCGCGGATGTGGCGGCGGCGATGCTGGCCTCGAGTGACGCTGCGCTTCTGGTATCTTCGCCATCCGTCAGAAGAATGAGCGCCCTACGCCGTTCCACCTGTGCGGCCTGACGATGGCCCGTCTGCGCGACGGCGTCGTATAGCAAGGTATTTCCGCCGGCCGTCAGACCGGCGATGGCGGCCTTGAGCGCGGCCTTGTCCTTGGAGTAGTCCTGAACGAGTGCTACCTGGTCGGCAAAGCTGACGATCGTAGCCCGATCGGCAGACCCCAGAGCATCGATGAACGTGGCGGCCGCGTTCCTGGCGTTGTCGATCTTGGACTCGTCGGCCATGCTGCCGCTGGTGTCGATGACCAGCGCGATGGCAATCGGTTCCTGGCTATTGACGATAGGCTCCACCGCCAGGTCTTCGACGGGTCGACCGTCCTCTTGCAACTGGAAAGCTTGTGTATCCAGCCCGGTGATCGGCACACCGTTGCCATTGGCCACGCTGACGGACACGCGCACGGTTGGGAACTGCGCCGCGTCAACCCGCTGAACCACGAGTCCCGGCCCGTCGGCCCATGCCGCTGGTGTCGCGACCGATCCACATGCCACTGCCGCGATCGCGTACCAGGCGGGCATCAACCAGCGCATACTCACTCCCTCACCTACGTTTGCTCCCGTGCGGAGCTTCGCCTGGTCAGGTCATCCGCAGGTCCCGCCGTTACGCGTGAGATCAACCAGGAAGGGTTTAGCGGAAGGCACAGTGCCGTCCTGGATATGGACGACCGCGACGTGTTTGGGGCCAGGTAGGGCACGGATCTCGTACTCGCCCAGGACCGGCACCTCCTGGCGTGATGTATTGGCCGTCAGCACACGTCGGGCGTCATCGTTGTCGGATTCACCCGAGCTGCGGACCTGAATCGTGGCGCGCGCCAGGCGGTCCTCCAACCCTTTGCGCGAGCCAGCACTAACTCCGCGCAGCGCGATCAGGGTATTCGAGTTGGCGAGGATCTCGCGGCGCACAGATTCATCGCGGATCTGATCGAGCTCCTGGTAGCAGGTCACAACGCCGGCCTTGAATCCGCGGCCGACGGCCAAGAACTCGACCAGGTTCGTGCTCAACAAGCGGGTCTCGTCCAGCAGGAGCAGCATCGGGATGCGCGTGTCGGCCTCGCCCGGGGCCGGCGCGCGGCGCTCGAAGATGCGGGCCAGGAGCAGTGATGTCGCGATGGACGCGACCCGTTTGCCAACCTCGAGGTCCTGCAATGAGCAGGCGAGAATCAACGTCGTAGGTCGCCGATCGAGGTCGCTCACCCGGAAACGGCGCGCACCGGGGCGGGCGCAGGTGCGGCTGCGCAGAGGCTCGTGCACGAACGGCGCGAGTGCGCTGGCCACGCCGCGCAACTGTGCGGTATAGCCCCATTCGAACTTGTCGAACAGGTCGTTCACTTCGTAGTACAGGCGGGCGTACACGGCGTCCGACCAGCGCTCGCGGACAAGGTTGAGCAGCTGATGCAGGCGCGATTCATCACGCGCCATGCTGTAGAGCAGGGCCGGGTCGGCCGCTTCGCCAACCGCGTACTTGGCAATCTGAATGAATCCGCTGAGCCAGCCGCGGTGCAATTGATGCGCAAAGGCATTGCGATCGGAGTTGGCCTCCTCCTCGGGTAGCAAGGCGTCGAGGATGGCCTCGACTGCGCGCCGGCTGGCGAGGCGGCCATCGGCTTCGATCTCGACTTCATCCATGAAATTCCAGGCGACCGATCCTTGCTCGGGACTGGTCGCGAGAACGACCACGCGGCTGCCGGTGGCGAACAGTGGCTCGCGCAAGGCTGGTGCGAGATCGCCCTTGGGATCGAAGACGAGCGTCGAAAAACCTGCTCTCGCGGCGGCCAGGGCCCAGGGTCTGAAGATCGAGTAGGTCTTGCCCGAGCCGATCGGCGCAGTGACGCAAACGTTGCGGAAGATGAGCGGCTCGGCGGGGTTCCCGGACAGGTCGGGTGGCGTACCCAGGAACAGCGGGACGCTGCCGTGGCTGCCTTCGGCTGGCCACAGGTAGCGGCCGAGCGGGAACTCGCCGGCGCGCAGTGCCTCGAGCTCGTCCAGCCCAGCACACCGACTGTAGTCGCGCAGAACTCCGGTAAACCGGTGCGGCACCGACTCGCCCGGGGCCACAATTGGATCATGTTGCGGCTCGGGCGTGGCGTACATTTCAGGCTGGAGCCGCTCCAGGTCGCCAATGAGTCCGTCGAACTCTTTGGCCGTCATACTCTGACCAAGGCTCTGAGGGAGCGTCGTGCGGAGTTGGACACCCACCAGCACGCGACCATCGCGCTCGGTGACTCGGACCTCCACGTCGATGACCCAGTTGCCGAGAATCTGGCCGACAAGTGGGAGGCCCATGAGCAAACGCGTCGCGTTCGGCGTGCCCTCGAGGAACGCGCGCCGACCGCGGATCGTCCCAGACGGAAAGTCCTCGACGGGCGGCGCAGCGGAGGTCGCCCCGTGGTACAGCCGCACACGCAGCGCAGCGGCAGCAGCCTTGAACGTCTCGCGCAAGGGATACGGCGATGCGACGATCCGCTCATCGCACGTTTCGACAGCGCGGCGATACATTGGCGAGACGACCGCCGCTTTGATCTGGCCGAGCTCGGCCCGGGTCCAGGGGATGAGGTCGCGTGCCTCTCGCACCGCGGCGGCTGGCAAGGCCGTGGGGTTGAGCTTGCGTGGACTCGGCATGCGTGCGCTAGCCTGCCGAGTCCATGGGTGAGCGAGCAGTGACTGAATTCCCGGTCCACCCAGCAGTTTTCGCAGACGGTAGCCGGGTGTGCGCCGACCCGCGTTGCGCGACGCTTCTGCCGGCCGACGCGGAGATCTGTGACGAGTGTGGCGGGATCCGCCTTGAGCCCTCGGATAACGCGCTGGCGATGCTGTGCGGGTGGGCTGACGGGCGACCGGTCGCGTTCAAGCTGCACCCGGCGGGTCCCACGTCGATCGGCCGAAGTGCCCCAGGAGTTGCAGCTCCGGACATCGACCTGAGCCGGCTTCCTGGTAGCGGCTCCGTCCACCGACGCCACGCCACAATTGAACTTCGTGACGGCGAGTGGCGTGTTACCCAGCTGGGCAGCAATCTGCTGGTCGTCATCGGGCGTGACCGGGTCGTTGTGGCGACGGGGACGACCGCTGCGGTGCGATCCGGCGACCTGGTTGACATAGGCGGCGTCCGCCTGCAGCTAGTCGTGCGCATTTGACCCACGCGCCGCCAGAACAGTGGCGAGCGCCAGCTCAGCTTCCAGCAACCGCCGTACTGTCGGCAGCCAGGCAGTCAGCGCCTGAAGCTCGGCGGCATCGCGTGGGTTCGCTTCGAAGCGTTCAACCTGGGCGATGACGGCCTGGACCGCGGCCCGACCGCCGCAGTTCTCGAAGGACTGTAGCGCGCCCTGGAGTGATGGCTCGACGTCGCGGAGCCCGGCAGTGATATCGCCCGCGGCCTGGATAAGGTCAATCAGTCCACGCGCGGGATGAGACGGCGCAGACGATCGGGCGGCCGCTTCGACGACGATCGGCTGCACCCGGGCCGATGGGCGGACCTCCTCCTGCGCCACGTGGGACGGCCGCGGCGAAGGCGAAATCGCCCTGGGCTTCGGCGCGCCGCCCGACTCCTCGGAGATGGTCAGCTCGATTGCGGGATCAATGCGGAGTGGCAGGCTCGTTCGCGCCGGCCCGGACCCGTCCAGGATCGTCGCGGACGCGACCGGCGTTGGGGCCACTGGCGGCGGACGCACTTCCGCGACGAGCACCACGTCGCCGAACTCGAGCTCGTCGCCGTCGGCAATAGCCGCTTCCGTCGTGATCTGGCGACCATTGACGAAGGTGCCATTGGCACTTCCAAGATCGTCGAGGACGAACCCGCAGCCTCTGGGAGCGATGCGCGCGTGGCGCCGCGAAACAGACTGGTCGGGCAGGGTGATGGTGGCGCCCACCCGTCCAATTTCCGTGGCCACGTCGGAAACTTGCCAGACCTGGTCTGAAGTGCGCGGTCGAAGCTGACGCAGGAGCAGCACGGGACCTGCCGGCGCAGGCTCAGCTTGGGCCAGGTTCTGCCCGCACCGTCGACATACCGCGTCCGCGGATCCGCGCGGAGTCTTACACCGGCTGCAGGTCGCGTTGGGCTTGTCGAGTGACCCCGGCTGGCTAAGCATGCTCGGCCTCCCACCAGCGATCGAGAGTCACATCGGCTACGGGCGGCGTGGCCGCAACACTGGGCCGCGCTACGAGTGGGTTATCCACAAAGAGTGCGCCGTTCGGCGCGCCGCCCAGCTGCTGAATCTGAGCCGCCGACATCCAGTCTCCACCGCCTCGGTACACCAGTCCACTCTGTCCGACGTGGTACTTGCCGCTGTTGGGATCGAAGTCGTCAATCACCCAATAGTGTTGAGGTGTGCTCACGATCACCGGGTTACCGCTCGACGCATCCTGCTGGACGTGGCGCCAGTCAACGGTGGTGTCGAGGTGGGCAGAAATACGCATCGCGTCGAGCAGCCGCTTTTCATTGGAAATGCCGTTCATGCCGCCTTTCACCGTCCACCCGGTGCGCTTGGCTGTCTCGAGTGCCTCGACCACGGTCGGGTTGCGGCCGAGCCAACGCGCGACCGCCACGGCGGCCACCGGTCCACATGCGGCGTATGCCTCGGGAGCGGAGAGCTGCGCCGCGAATTGATCGGGCACGTCGACGTGACGGCGTACGCCCGCGGGTTGGACCGCCAGGTTGCGTGTGCCGGACAGCCCATCGAATGCGTTGATTCCGGCCGCCGCGGCACCGTGCCAGGGTGTCCAACCCGAGCGTACCGCGTGGTCAAGCGTCCACTCCACCTGTTGGCGCCACGTGCGCGTCTCGTTGGCCCGCAGGCCTGTCTCGGCGGTGAACGCATCGCCCAGGCCGGGCACCGCGTTTGCGCCGGGCGCAATGCCACCGTAGTGCAGTTGGTACGGGCCAAAACTCGACGCGTGGTCGCCAGCCCAGGTGACCGGGGTTAGGCCGCCTTCCGAGAGGGCGACGCGCACGGCTACGTCCGGATCGATGCCGCGGTCGAGCGCCGCGTGACGAATGAACTCGCGGACCTCGTTGGTGGTGGAGGGCAGACTCAGTTCGGCGCTCCTCGGAAGGCTGGCAGGAAGAAAGGCTGTCGCGTACACGGGTTCTGAGCTGGCCGCGCGCGGGCCTGCGCGGAAGGGTGTACCTGAAGACAGCACGGGCTCGACTGGTGGGTCTTGCGGAGCCTGGAATCGAAAACGGAGGTCAGCGGGGGTACTCGGCTGTTTCGGTCCCGCCTGCGCAACACCCTTTTCGGCGCCGACCGCCATCTCGGCAGCGTCTGGCGCACCCGACTGCGGGCCACCAACCCGGCCCTCAACTCCCGCCTCTACCATAGCCACCTCTGGCACGCCCGCGTCTTCGGCATCGGGCATCGGCTCGGCGGCACCTTCGACCTCAGCAGTATCCGCCGCGTACGAAACGGTGTCGATCTCACTCGCGGGCCCCGGCGCGTCCGAAACGGTGTCGATCTCACTCGCGGGCGCAGGCCCGTCCGAAGTGTTGTCGATCTCGGGCCTGGGTGGCGCCTCGGGGACGCTCTCGGCGCCTTGCCGCGGCGCCACGGGCGCGGCTGGAGCGGGCCTAGATGGCGGGGCGGGGAGAGGCCGCCTGGCGCGCGTTGGTTCCGCCGCGGTTGTGCCTGGGGGCGGGGCGACGAGTGGTGGCGTGGTGTGTGCTGCTTGGGCCGGGGACGGAGCTTGGGGTGGGAGCGGGGGCAAGGGAAGCGGCGCTGAGGGAGGGGCCGGGAGAGGCCGCGTGGCGGGCGCTGGTTCCGCGACGGTTCGAGCTGGGGGGGCGGCGGGGAGAGGCCGCATGGCGCGCGCTGGTTCCGCGACGGTTCGAGCTGGGGTCGGGGCGGGGAGTGGTGGCGTGGCGTGTGCTGGCTGGGCCACCGGTGGAGCTGGGGTCGGTGCCGGGTGGGGGGGCGTGGCTGCGACGGGTGAGGCTGGGGGGGCCGCAAGCTGCGCGGGCGGTGGCGCATGCGGGAGCAGCGGCCTGGCGCCACCCCCACCTGGCACACCATGCCCCCACCCCACGGGAGGAGTTGACCCCGGCATCAGCCGTACTTCACCAGGCCCTGAACACCGGCCGATCACAGGAATCACCGCCCAAGCGCGCGTCTGCCTGACCGACACCTGCGTCCACATGACAATCACTTCGGGTGGCGGCGTGCGCTCACCAACCACCAGGTCACTTTCACTACCTGCCGTAATGATCCGCGTCGTGGCGTACCTCTTACACCGCGGGCAACCAGGGCCAGCCCGCCGAGAGAGGCCGAAACGTCCCGCAGTACCACCTGGGTTGGAACGGACCTGGAACTCCTCGAATTCTTGAACGCCGTCGGCCGACACTGCACGTGCGCCGATGTGATTGGCGGCACCTGCAGTGCGCACCAGTTGATCCGTTCGGATCAGGTCACCATCAATCGCCTCATTTTCGCCCGCCGTATAGCTGATCGACTCCGTAGAGAGGAGTGGTGCTTGTCGCTCAGGGGCAATATTCGGCGGGAAGTCGTGCTCTAGGAGCACTCCGGCCACGCCAGGCGCCGTGACAACGGCGAGTGCCGCGGCTATCATCCAAGCTCCGGAAGGTGACGAGCCGCGGACCGCGCGCTACGTACCGCAGTGTTCCGGTCGGCCGTCAGGATGAGCCACCCCTCCCCGCGTAAGCGCAGTCGCACCACCACACGTGGCGCGGGCAGGTCCGAATCCAGAAAACGCTCGCTGGGCGGAACGGCGATCACCTTTCTGCTGACCGACGTGCAGGACAGTGTTCAGCTGTGGGAGCAAGGCGTGGACGCGATGACGCGCGCTCTGGCTCGACACGACGTGCTGATCGAGCATAGTGTGGAGCACGGAGGAGGAGTCATCGTCCGTCCACGAGGCGAGGGAGACAGTCGCTTCGCGGTGTTCGACCGCGCCTCCGATGCCGTCACAGCGGCTCTCGAGATACAACGCTCCTTCCAGCAGGAGCCATGGCCGACCTCGACGCCGCTCCGAGTTCGGATGGCATTGCACACGGGCAAAGCTGAGTATCGCGCCGGCGACTACTACGGCAGCGACGTGAACCGCTGTGCGCGACTGCGCGGCCTGGCTCATGGCGGTCAGGTTCTCGTTTCGGACCTCACCACCAGACTGGTCCAGGGAAATTTGCCGGTGATGGCTACGCTCGAAAATATCGGCGAGTATCGCCTGCGAGGCCTGAATGAGCCCGAGCGTGTTTTCCAGCTCAACCATCCCGAGCTCCCAGGTGGTTTTCCGCCGCTGATGAGCAGCCCGTCCGAGCTTGGTCGAACCCCATTCCTGCCTGCCTATCCATTCCCGACGCCCGGCCGCCTGGTGGGCCGTGATGCTGAGCTGGCAATCTTCGACGACATCCTCGCGCGGGGTCAGAGCCACGGCCAGGTTGCGTTCGTCGATGCCGCCGCGGGCACTGGCAAAAGCGCCCTGCTGGGAGCGATCGTGCTCCGCGCGCGCGATGCAGGGTTCGCGTGCCTGGCCGGCGGGTGCTACGAATCCGGAGCGGTGGTCCCGTTGCGACCATTTCGGGATGGATTGGTGGACTATGTGCTGTCCTTCCCGGCCGACGTGGTGCGTGCCGAGCTCGGAAGCACGATTGCCGACCTGGCCGAGTTCGTACCAGAGCTTCGGCTACACCTTGGTCTACCAGAACGGCCGGGGGGCCAGCCCGTGGGCGACCAGGCGCATTTGTTCGGTACCTTGCATGCCGCTCTGCGTTACCTTGCCGCCAGGTCGCCCGTACTGCTCTGTTTTGAGGACCTGCATGTCGCGGATGCCGCAACCCTGGACCTGATTCAGTTCCTGGTGGTTCAGACGCGACGCCTGCCGGTAATGCTCATCGGGACCTACCGCCGGGATGAGGTCCGCCCCGGCCAGCGGCTGGCCCAACTGGTCAGCCTGCTGGAGCGCGAGGGCGCCCACCACATCGAGCTAGGGGCGTTGAATCGTGTGGATACGGTGCGCGTCGCCGAGAGTATCCTCGGCGGACCCACGAATGAGGACCTCAACGACCGGGTCTACGCTACCACCGAAGGTATTCCCTTCTTCGTGGAGCAATTCGTCCTGGCCCTGCGCGAGCAACAGCGCATCGACTTGCGCGGCGGTATCTGGCGCCCGGTCGCCGATACCACCGGTCTCGTACCCCCAATCGCGCGGGAGGTCATCCAGGAGCGCCTGGATCGGCTGAGCGAAGGCTGCAGGCAAACGTTGGCCATGGCCGCGGTGCTTGGTCAATCGGTCGAACACGGCACGTTGTTGGCAGCCTTCGGAGCCGAACGTGACTCCGACCTCATCGATGCACTTGACGAAGGACTGACGGCTCAGCTGCTCAAGGAAACCCCCACGGGATACGCGTTTGGCCACGCGCTGCTGAGGGAAACGGTGTACTGGGGGCTGAGTCTGCCGCGGCGGATGCAGCTGCACCGCCGGGCAGCCGAAGTGATCCAAGGCGCTGCCGGCGCCGACGCGGGCATTCGGGCGGCCCAGTTGTCCTATCACTTTGGATTGGCCGGCCCAGCTCCTGAAATGCGCGCTCGTGCCGTCAAATACAGCATGGAGGCCGCCCGTGCCGCGGCGCGACTGTCTTTCGACTACGAAGCCCTCAATCATTTCGAGCGGGCGTGTGACGTGCTGGCTCAGGACCGCGATGTCGGTGACGTCGAGACACGAATCGAGGCGCTCGAGGGGCGTGGTCTGGCCCAGCGACATCTGGCCATGTGGGCTGATTGCACCGCGACGTTCACGCAGGTCCTCGCTGCTTGTACTGCGCCCGTCCAGCGCGCACATGCGCGCGAGGCGATCGCTGCCGCCCGCCACCATGTCGGTGACACGGTCGGTGCGCTGGCGGAAGTCGAGGCCGGACTTGGCGAACTCCACACGCCTGAGCATCCGGATGCCGTCGCTGCGTACGTTCAACTCGAGTACGTCAAAGCACTTCTGCACTTTCTTCCGGGCCACAATACGGCCGTACTCGAGATTGGCGAACAGATGGTCCGCCGGGCCGAGTTGGCGGGTCGGCCCGACTTGCTTTATCGGGCCCATACAGTGCTTGGTTGGGGCTTTATGGGTCAGGGGGCGCGGCAACTCGCGGCGGATCACTATGTCCGTGCGCTGCTGGCGGCAGAGCAATCGTCCCATCGTCTCGGTGTGGCGATAACCCATGAAAACCTGGGGATGCTCTGCCTCGAGTCGGGTGACTTCGATTCCGCACGTTGTCACCTCGACGAAGCAATCGCGCTCTTCCGCAAGCTCGCCCGTGAGGCACGGGCCATGAATGCCCTTCAGCTTCTGGGTAACGTGTGCATGGCGGAGGGTGATGCGGTGCAGGCCAGGGGGTACGCTGCGTACGCCGGCAGTCTCGCGTCCGAGACGCAGGATCGGCGGGAAGCCAACTGCCATGAGCTGCTTGGTCGGGTGTGTGATTCGAATGCGGATTGGGACGAGGCGGCGGTGCAGTTCGCCTCAGCGCTAGCGGTCCATGTGCAGATTGGCTATATCCAGGGAATGGTCAAATCGTTGGTTGGACGCGGACACGTCTACGAACAAACGGGTGACTGGCGTCAAGCCCGCGAGCACTATCAGCGGGCCGTCGACGTGTCAGACAAGGCCGAGCTCGGTCCGCACACCATCACGGCGCACCGCCATCTAGGTCGACTGCTTCGCCAGGTTGGCGACTCCGAAGCAATCGAGCACATCCGGCAGGCTCGCGACACGGCAGAACGCATCCCCGAGAGTATCGAGTACGGTCCAGCGCTGTTTGCCGCCGCCGAGCTCGCGGCGGACCAGGGCGATCTCTACCTGGCCCTGGACCTGGCGAACCGTGCGCTGTCGAGTGGGATAACGATCTCCACGGCCGTGGAGATCCATGCCTTTGCGGCCAGTGTTGCAGCGCGCCTGGGCCGCCCGGCTGATGCAGAGGCGCATGCGACTCAGGCCATGCTCGGCGCCGAGCGATTGGGCGCGCCCGTCCTGCTGTGTCTGGCTTCGCTGGCTCGGGCTGAGGCGATCGGGGTGGCCGACGTCAGCTCCGCCGCGCCGTACTACGAGCGAGCGCTGCGGGCCGCGGAGACCGCCCGCGCGCCGTACGCACGCGGGCGAATCCTCGAGTCCTGGGCTGAGGCCTTGAGTCACTCAGTGGATCAGCGCGCCCAGGCTGACGAGTTGTTCACCCAGGCCCGGGCGCTTTTTGTCCAGGTCGGTGCGCGGCCGACGCGGTCGGAGGCGGCAGTGCTCGCCCACTAGGGCTCACTCGCTGCCCGGGCCGGAAAACCCGATCAACAGCGCGGATTCCACTTCGTTCAGCTGCCCGCCTCGGCGGTAGCGATACGGAATGCGGATCGCTTTGGTGACCCGTTGCACCGCACCCCGAAAATACCACCACAGACAGTCAAATTGGTCCGTGTCCGCTAACTGGTTGGAGGACCGCTTGAACAGTTGCTGCGGCTTATTGTCGAGGGGGTGGATCCCGAAGTCCTGCGCCAGTCCATCGGATTTGATCTCCAGCTCACCACCTTTTGCTGTGTGATAGAAGTCGGCTGATAAAATGAGATCCGGTCCGGTCGCGTACGGTGCTTGCTCATAGATGAATCGACCCAGCGCGTAGTAGGCGAACTTCACTCGGTCGTGCAACATGGCGGCAGTGGTCTTTGGAGTCCACGACCCACCGGGATCGGCCAGCTTGGTGAGCGCCCAGATCGAGGGAGTGAAAAAGTAACCGCCACCGGTGGGGACGACAAATGGTTTGGGCCATCTGATCTCCATCGTCTCGCCACCCGGTAAAGGCAGGTAGTGGACACCCACCTGATTCTGGCTAGCGAGCAAATCCCCGTTTTCCATCCGCCGTGTGATGTACTCGAACTGTCGATCGAGTGACGCCTGATAGGCCAGGAACAGCAAGCCGCGCTCAGCGTCGCCGGCAGCCCCGTCCGGCGGCCGTGTGTACGAAATTCCGCGGCGCAGGATTCGGTGCAGGCGCTGCTCGTTCGGAACATCGTCGCGCGGGTATGCCTTCCGAATATGTGCGTCGGCGGGGCAGACCTCTTGGGCGACACGATTTCGGAAGCCGAACGAATTGTTCCTACAGGAGTCCGCGCCCGTGGCTTCGTCAGGTTCCCGCAATTCGGCGCCAAGTGGAGCGCCGTTCGGCCAGCGACCGAGCAGCCGCGCTTTGAGAGCCTCAGGTGCGATCTGGAGGCGCTCCGACTCTGTCGCGATCTGCTCGTCGAACGACGCGACGTCCTGGCGCAGGCGCCGAAAGGCCAGAAAGGAGCCGTTGAGTGCCCAGTCCGGTCCAACCTCGGGCGGAACGGGAGGAATATCAGCTTGGGGTGCGAGTTTACCAGACAGGTACAGCGCTGCTTGCAGCTCATCGGGATAGCCAAGGACGAACTCTCCGGGCCAGACAAGCTTTTGCCCGGGCAACCCTTCATCCACGTCGTGTGGATTCAGGCGGGGCGTAAGGAAATCGTCAGGCCAGGGCGAGCACACCCCGCGCACACCGGGTTGGGAGATCCCCTCCCGAAACCCAAAATGATCTCGTTGCTGAGGCCCGTTCTCGCCTTCGTCCATACCCAGGACCGCGGCGACGGTTGTCAGTTCGCCACGTAGCCGGTGGACCTCGGCACGCATTGCCGCGCGACTGTCGCTGGCCACGATGACCAGCAGGTCCACCTCATTCCGGCCGCCGAACTCCCAGTTGGCGGGATTGCCCGCGCTGCGTCTGTCGGCCGGGTCACCCAGGACATCAACGGCCCGTTCGGCCATCCCCGCCCGGAAAGCGGGATCGTCGAAGTCCCGCTCCTGAAGGTCGCCCAAGGTGCCGCGGCTCAATCGCCTAAGCGCATGGTGGGAGAAGCTGATGTTGATCCACGTGACCTGCAGCGGGGGCGACGGCTCAGGCTGACCACTCCGCCGTGTGAGCATTGCCTTGAACAGGCGGTTGAACTGCACGACCTCCTGAGCTGTGGCGATTGTCTGAATGGCGCCCCGGAGCCACGCCCGGAACGGCTCCAGCTCATTCTCCAGCCTCACATAGATGAGCGTCTGGTGATCCTTGTTGAATCCGCCCAAAACGTTGCCCTGAATCTCGTCGAGCTGCAGCAAGGGCTCGTATGGCAGGTTGGCGACCTCAAACGGACCGCAGGCATTCCCTTCATCGACATACGGGGCTGGCACAAACCGCGACGGTACCCCGGAACCAGGTTGGCTGTGAGCCACAGTAGCAATCTCCTTGTATGACGCGCAGCGTACGTGCGCACGAAACGCTGGTTTGCGTTGTCTGCCGGACTCCCCAACCCACGGCCTGTGAAGCGTACAGCCTCGGTGGCGTCTTCTGGCAAGCCAGGCACGTAACGCGTACAGCCGCGGCGCACCTTAGCTCATCAGACCCACCGCCAGCCCATGTTCGGCGTCCGCCGTGAAGCAAGGGAGCATGTACATGAAACGCACGACGATTGCTCAATCCCTCCTGCAGGCGATCGGCCACATGCTGCTCGCCGCGGCGGTCGGACTGATTGCCTTGCCGCTGGTATTCAGTGGCTGGTCCGACGTACGTGGCGCTCCAGCATGGCTCTGGCTCGCCGCCAGTGCACTGGTCGGCGCCTGGTTGGTTCTGCCGGGGCCAGTTCTGGCACGCGAGCTCGCGCGTACGCTGACCCGGTTACCGGGACAGCCTCCACCGCCTGTTGGAGCCCGGCCGTCGACCCTCTCGGTGAGCCAGCGGTTACTGGCAGTGGGCTACGTCGTACTGGTCCAGGCGATCATGCGCCGGCCCCTGGTCCTGGCACTTGGGCCAACAAGCGAGCCACTGGTCGTAGAGGCGATCTTCGCGATCATCGCCCTGCTGGTACTGCTGGTGGTGCTGGCCCTGTTGCACCAGGTTGGCAAGCCGCTGGTGGAAGGCCTCGTCGCGTTTGGGCTGGACGCCATCGTTGCCACCACCGGATCGGATGTACCAGATCCCGCTCCGCGCGCGAGATGGGTCGCGAGTCCAGCAGCAACCGGCCCGGCCACTGTTCAAGCACCAGCCGAGACCGTTGCTCGGCAAACCCTGGCTGCCCGGACGCAGTCAGCTGTGACTCGCCCAGGTGGGCAGCGAGGGAGTGTCGCGTGACAGACGCATTGATCGGCCGCACGTTGCGCGGCGGCGAGTACGAGCTCAGGGAGGTCATCGCCCACGGTGGCCAGGCCACCGTCTACCGCGCGTATGCGCGGCACTTGGACGCTGACGTAGTCGTCAAAGTGCTCAACGAAAACCTCGCGGCCGATAGTGATTTCCGAGAGCGGTTCCACGACGAGGCGCGCACCCTGGAGAAGCTGCACCACAAGAACCTCGTCGAAGTCAAGTGTTATGGCGAGGAAGCCGAGTTGGTGTACATCGTCATGCGCCTGGTGCCTGGCGGCACGCTCAGGGACCGCCTGCAGGCGCTGGGTGGCTCGCTCGGGCTGACCGACGCAGCGCGCACCATAGGCCAGATCGCCGAGGCTTTGCAGCACGCGCATGACAAGGGTGTCGTGCACCTCGACGTCAAACCCGCCAATGTGCTGCTCGGGCGGGCCGATTGGCCGTTGGTAACAGATCTCGGCCTTGCGCGCGCAATCCAGCGTGAAGTCACGGGTGCTGGTCTCTCGCGCGTGGCAGGCACGCCAGCGTACATGTCGCAGGAGCAGTGCCGGGGTGCTGCGATCGACGAGCGCAGCGATCAGTATTCGCTCGCGGTGACCGCTTACGAGCTGCTCACCGGGCAGCAGCCGTTTCAAGCCGAAACAACTGAGGCGCTCCTGCAGAAGCACATCGAAACGGCGCCCCCCCGGCCGCGTCAGATCAATCCTGGCTTGCCGGGGCCAATCGAGGAAGTCCTGCTGCGCGGCCTGGCGAAGGAGCCAGACGATCGGTTTCCGAGGATTGCCGACTTCGGTCAGGCGCTCACCGAAGCAGTCGAGCGTACCCGCGGTGTCTCTCTCGAGGCCAAGCTGGCGGCCGCAGCCACGGCGCCGAATTTGCTTGCTATTCTGGCGCTCGTCCTGGCTGCGCCGTTTATGCTGGCCATTCTGCCGGTCGGCAACGTGCTGGGGCGTCTGCCACTTGCCTGGCCCTTCCAGTTGCTGTTGTCGGGTTCGATCGCCGCGCTGCTGCTCGGGATCCGTTGGCACTTGATCGGCCTGGTAGGCCGCGGCGTGAGTGGATCGCTAGCCATCCTCGATCGCCTGAGCCGCAAACAGGTCATGCTTGGCACAGGCGTCGACGGACCCTTGCATGTCAAGGCGTGGCGACGCACGGCGGTTGCATCAGTCGAAGGTATGGTCAACCTGCTGTACGTCCTGGCTACGTACCGCCTTGTGGCCGCACCTGGCCTGGCAGTGGCTCGAACGCTCCTCGATCCGACCGTGTTCCCACTCGTTGAGACGATCGTTCTGGTCCTCGTCGGCGGCGTGGTGGTGGGCATCATCGGCGGCATTTTCCGCGGCGCCGGTCCCATTCCAGCTGCGCTCGTACTGGCATTGGCCTGGGCAGCAGCCATCACGCTGCCAACGTTCGACGTGGACCTGTCAGGGGCGAAAACACTCGCTTTGACGGCCCAGCTGGTGGTCGCCGCCGGCCTGTTGCTGTTGCTTGGAGCACAGCGCCGGTCGGCAGGTGAGACCGTTGGCCGCCTGGCGAGCGGAACCGTAGGACGGTTGCTCGTCGAAGGTCGACCTGGAATTAGCCCGGAGCACTCGGCGGCGAGCGCTCGCCAGATCGAGCGACTCGCTTGCGGAGTGCTGGACTTCGGCTATTTGCTCCTGGGTTACGCGTTGTTGCGCACACCGGTCGTCGACCTCCTCAGCCCGCTCACGACGCCTCTCGCGGCGGCTATCGTCGCCACCGGTGCGGCCTGCGCCATCTGGCTCGTCCTCATCGTTCGACTACACTGGACCGCCGGAATAGTGGGTGGGGTGCTGGGCATCGTCCTGGGGGCCCCGGTGCTGGTGTCGCTGCCCGTGCTCGACACCGCATTGCTCCAGGCCACGTGGCCTGCCACCCTCGCCAGCTGGGGTGCAGCGGGGGCGCTCTTGGCCCTGCTGGCTGTCCTGCGCGGCCCGACCCAGATGATTGGGCGGACCGCGTTAGGTGCGCGGCTCGATCGCGGGCTGTTAGGCGCCAGTGCCGCCAGCACTGAGGAGCAATCTGCCCGCCGGGCAAGCGCACTCGGCGGTGTCGCCGGTGCATTGTTAGACATCTGCTTCCTGCTGATCGCCTACTGGGTCATCGGCGTCCCGATCAGCAACGCCTTGATTCGGATGACGCACGAACCCGCACTTGGCAGTGTCGTCCTGATGTTCGTTCTGCTAGCGGCTCTTGGCTTGATTCTGGCGCCCTCGCGCCGCGCGGCGTCGACTCTAGTTGAGACTGGGGGAACCCAGTGGCGAGGCAGGACCCGCGCGTTTACGGTCGCGGCACTTGCCGCCGCAGCGATGCTCATCGCCCTTGGCGGGGCTGCGCCCGCGGCCGTGGCCGGACCGTCCGTGTTGAGCCCGGCAGCGTTCACGCCCGATCTGGCGCGCGTATCGCCGCGGGTAATCGTTGATCGTGATGACTGGTTGCCCTGGTCGCCACTCCCCGAGCAGGCCACCTACAACCTCGCGTTGTCGTGTTCGGATGGCCGGAGTATCGGCCAGTTCCACGAAGTGTATGAGCCGCTGTTGGGGAGTTCGATGCCGGCCGGAAGTGCCGGACCGCTGGGCTTGACCAATGTCGGTTGCGACGAATGGCAGCGGCTAGACCAGACACGCCGCCACGCCGCGGGGCTGACCGACGCACCCAGCCTGTCCTGGGAGTGGTTGCACCTTCAAGCGACGGTCAACGAGGATCTCAGCAGCGATGTGGTGGAGACGCAGCGCGTCCTTTTCAGCGCCGGCGAGCATCAGAGTCTGGCCTGGGACTTCGGGGTCCCCGACTCCATCCGGCTGAGCAGCGTCGAGGTGCTCTCGGATAGCGAGGTGACGGCTGCGAAGGACGTGCGCGTGAATCGGGTTGGGGGCCGGCAACGCGTCACGTGGTCCATTCCGACACTGGTTGGCCCGGCCGAACGGACGTATACCATCAAATACCACCTGACGCCTGGTGCCGGTGCCGACGGGCCGTCAGTCTTCGAGCATACTGTCGCGTCGCCCGAGCGTGGTGAACCAATCTGGCAGGCAACGGTCGAGGTGCGCCTGCCAGCGAGCCTGAGCCAGCAATCACTGGACCTGGTGAGCGGCGGACTCGCAGCACGGACCGGGTTGACGCGCGACCACTCCGCCTGGTTCGAAGCCAGTGATTTGCCTGGTAGCCAGGCGTTTACGGTCACGGTCAAAGCGCTGTCTGCCCCGCCTGTGTCGCCCACACCGACAGCCCAGCCCCCTGATTGGGCGCCGGCCGCACTAGCGCCAGCGCCGCCACCAGCGGCCACGAGTGCGCCGGGCGTGCCGCCAACTGCGTTAGCCGCCAGGGGGGCGGCGCAGAGCACCGCGATGGCGGCCCCGGGCGCGACGGCGAGCACGCCCACCGCTCCGCCTTTGCCATCTGTTGAAGCCTCGCCCAGCCCGCAAGGTACTGTCGCGCCAGAGGCCACCGCCACCGAAGCCGCGACACTCACTGCGACTGCCAGTCCATGGGCAAGTGGAGGCGGAGAATCCGGTCCGGAGCCGACATCAGACGTGGCAGTGGAGTCCACTCCCACACCTACATTGATCGCCACGTTGGCCGTCACGCCGATCGCCACCCCGACGCTCACCGCGATGACCCTGACACCAGCGGCTACTGCGTCGGCGACGGACGGGTCAATCACCCCGTCGACGACGCCGACGTCGACCCCAATTGCCTCGGCGACACCGGCGGCCGCGCCAACGCGCACAGTTTCGCGTGGATCTGGCGGGTCAGCCGACACAACCTCGCCGATCATCAGGCGCACCATCTCGCCCGCGCCGAACGCGCAGGGGTGGAACAACACACCGCTCACGATCACCTGGTCGACAACTGACCCGGAATCCGGGATCTCGGTGTCATCCGGCTGCACGCCCACAACCGTGTCAGCCGAGACGAGCGGGTTTTCGCAGGTCTGCCACGCCATAAACGGCGCGGGCATTGAAGCGTCAGACTCGGTGCGCGTACAACTCGACATGACGGCGCCAGCCATCAGTCACGTACTCTCGCCGGCGCCGAATGCGCTGGGCTGGAATAACTCGCCGGTCACCATTAGCTGGATAGTCTCGAATCCGCTATCCGGAATCGACACCGCGACCGGCTGCACAGCGACGACCCTTTCGACAGAGACAACCGGCACGACTCTGACTTGCCGCGCGAGCAGTGTGGCCGGCAACATTGCCTCGGAGTCCGTGCTGGTCAAGATCGACACCACACCGCCATTGCTTGAGACAACCCTCACGCCGGTGCTGGGCCCGGCTGGGCAGAACATTCAGATCGGGGTAGTGGCATCGAAGGAGCTGGCGGAGTTGCCGGCGGTATCCGTCTCAGGCAGCTGCGTGAATTCAGCCAGCGTCTCGATGACGCGCGCCGGAAGCACGCTTCCCCCGGCGTATGTCGGTACTTATACGGTGCCGGCCGGCACGACCGACTGTTCGGTCGCCGTGAGCGCCGCAGCAACCGATATCGCTGGGAACCCCTCACTCGGTGGCAGCGCAGCGCTGGCCGTCGATCGCACGCCCCCAACCCTCGGGGTCAACGCGTCGCCACGGCGCGCGCGTGCGGGTGACAAGGCATCGATCGAGGTGCTTGCCAGCGAGACGCTCGCTGTTCCGCCCGTAGTCACGGTCACCGGGACCTGTCTGAGCAGATCGCCCATCGTCCTGTCCGTTACCCCGACTGGCCAGAGCGATCGTTACCTGGCGGTGTTCGACGTGCCGGTGGGCAGCAGCGACTGCACCGCCGACATCGTCGCCGGCGGCAGCGACCGCGCCGGCAACCAGGGGTCCGGGAACACCCGACTGGCGATCGATCGAACGCCTCCACAGCTGGATACCAGCGTCAGCCCGGCACTCGGCCGTGCGAGCGCCAGCATCCGTATCACCGTCGCGGCGAGCGAGGCCCTGAACGGCGCCCCGTCCGTGTCCATCAGCGGGACCTGTGTGCCCGACGCGGCGGTGTCGATGGCGCCGAACAGCTCCGCTTTTGTCGGTACGTATACGATCCCAGCAGGCCTCACCAACTGCACGGCCGCGGCCCAGGCAACGGCCGCTGATCTTGCCGGCAACCCTTCGCTGCCCATCTCGGGGTGGGCCGACTTCAGCATCAAACGCAGCCAACCAGTGCTGATCACAACGGCGTCGCCGAGCCTGGCACATGCCGGTACGGCCGTTTCTATCGCGATCGACTCTGGCCCAGACCAGCTCGCGGAAGCACCTACCGTGCGGGTAACCGGCGACTGCATACCGTCGTCGGCCGTATCTGTGAGCGCCACCAACGCAGCCACGACATACTCAGGTATCTATACGGTGCCGGCCGGTACGACCGACTGCACCGCAAGCATTTCGGCGAGTGGTTTCGACTCCGCAGGTAATGCGTCCAGCGGGGGGCAGAGGACGTTCGGCATCGATCGAACGCCGCCACAGCTACGGGTAGGAGTTGCGCCCAACCCCGTGTCACCGGCCGGAATCGGAAATGTGACGGTTGATGCGTCAGAGGACCTCGGCAGTGCACCGACGGTCACGCTTGCGGCCGCCCAAGGCTGCCTGCCGCGGGACATTCCGGTGAGCTTGAGTCCAACTGGTCAGGCGAGAAGCTACAGCGGAACGTTCAGCGTGCCGGACATAAACGGCAACTGCACCGCCAGTGTTGTGGTCAACGCGGAGGACCTGGCGAACAACACAGGCAGCAGCACGACGTCTCTGGCAATTGCCCAGGCGATGCAGAAGTTGAGCGTTTCGATTAGCAGTCCGGTCTCAGGCAACGGTGCCGTGGTCAGCGATCCGGCCGGCATCCAGTGTTTCGCCGGCCCGAACGACTCGTGCTCGATGAGTGTCCCCCGCAACCAGGCGGTCACGCTGTTCGCCAGGAACAATAATGAGCTGGTCGCGTTCGACAACTGGAAAGGCAGCGATGCCTGCTCAGGTGCGGACCCCACGTGCAAGGTGGTAATGGACAGGGACCATGCCGAGGTGGCCAACTTCGTGCGCCGCGACAACTCGGCGCTCAGGACGCCAACTGCATCGGCCACGATAGCGGCGAGTCCGGTGGCTCCGGCCAGCCCAACGGAAACCCCGCGCTCAACAGCGGTCGCTACCGTGGAGGTCACGCCGACTCCAACAGCGACCATCAGCCCGACAGACACGCCAGCTCCTACCCCAACGGTCATCATTTCGAGCGCATCTATCGCATCTCCGTCGCCGGTGGCGCCCCGAGGTCTGACCCAAGATCCCACCGCTCCCCCAGTGCCGACCGCGCCGTCAGCCCCCCGGCCGGCGCCGTCAGCGGTGCCGCGCGGCTGAAAATGAATATCGGCGCTGGTGCTTACCCTGCCGGTCTGGAGCGGTCGTCGGCCAGAACGGTCAGCGCCGCTGCGCTGAAGAAGCACGGCGTACTGGCCGAGATCGCCGCCGTCGACGTGCGCTACTTCGCGCCACAAGCCGTGCCAGGCGTGCGCCGAGTCGCCGCGGCTTTGTGTTTCGGGCGCCACCACCGCGTAGCGTAGCGCAGGCTGGGAGACAAACGGACCACATTGGGCGTCCTCTTTCGGCGCGGCTTAGGTCCATAAAGGTCATGTCGCCGTGCACCACTAGGGACAGGACGAGTCCACGGCCCGAGGCATGGGTAAGCCGGCCACACCACCCGGTGGCTCCCGGATGCTGCTGGCGCGGCGGGTGGTGTGCAGCCTTACTGCCCACCAGTGGGCCCGATCACAGCCGGGTGGCCAGACGGGGGCTAGGCTCGAGTCATTCAGGTTTGGAGAACGTTCATGCAACCACTGGTTCAACCAGACGAAACCACTAACTCGACTTCGAAGGACGGTATCGGTGGCGGGGATCACGACCTGCCCTATAACTTCGGTCGGAGGCCGCGCAGCAGTGCACCGTACCCATTCTCGACGCGGCAATACGTCCGTCTGCTGATTGTGCGCAGTCGCGTGCAGGCGGGCGAGTTCGCCACGGATACTGCGCCGGCGACCTAGCCACGACGCAGGGGCCGACAACACGGGCGAGCAGCCCGCCAAATCGCCCGTGCCGCTGGCGTGCAACCTGGCCGGCGGGTCCTGGATGCGCCGATCGAGCTGCTCGCTGGAAGGATCCGCCGCCGAAGTTGGCTACGGCATGTACGAGACTCGCGGGTGGGATAGTACGCCGG
>JBPCIO010000236.1:0-25381 GCA_051006215.1 Chloroflexota bacterium | reverse complement strand
GCCGCTCCTGTCGGCTGAGGAGCCCATCGATCTGTCCGAGGCGTTCCTCGGCGGCTTGCTCTACCGCACGCCGCGCAGGTGAGGTGAAGCTGACGTCGTCGACGAGCTGCTCCGGATCGAGCTCGTGAATAAGTTCCTCGTGGACGCGTCCCTTCAGCTCGGCGAGCGCCTCACTGCGTGCCGCTGGGCGGAGGCGCGGCGGCTCGACAGACGGCGCCGGAACAGGCGCGACGTACACTTCCGTGGGGGCTGTTGTCGGCGCTGCAGCGCCTGCCGCACTCCGGGATGTGCCGTTCGTGTCCGGCGCTGAGGCGGCTCGGGACGACGATTGAAGGTGCTCGAGGAGTGACATATCTTCAAGCCGTCATAAGCGCGGCGCGACTGCGAAGCTTCGGCAGCCAACCGCCGCGTGTCTGTATCGGAACGCCCGCGAGCTGACGGGCAATCAGACGGATGTCTCGGCTCACGCGTGCCTTGGGTCGTCCCAGCACGACCGGCACGCCTAGGGCTGCACCCTGCATAACGCTGTAGTCGTTGCTGACGCGCCAGGTAACGGGACGCCCGAGAGCTTCGACGGCGTCTGCCGAGCTCACGCGAGTTTTCGAGGATTCACGATTCAGTACCAGCTGCAGCTTCGTGGTCGGAAACTCGAGTCCCTGGAGCAACCGCAGGCAGGCGTGGGTGCGCCTCAGAGACGGGATTTCAGGTGTGGTGACCAGCATGGCCAGCTCAGCTACGTCCAACGCAGCAGCGGTGATCTCGGTCAAGCCGACCGGAGTGTCCACTAGCACGAACTGGTAGAGCGCGGACAGTTGTTTCAGCAGGCGACCCACGCGGTGGCTATCGAGCGCACCCGCATCGTCGGGCGCGAGTGGCGAGGACAGCACGTGCACGCCTTGCGACGTGCGGACCAGCAGGTTTTGCAGCCGCTGCACATCGCTCAGTACGGATTCCTCCAGAGCGTCCAGGATGTCTTGCTCGGGATGGATGTCGAGCATCATGGCAACGTCGCCGAACGGGACGTCGAGGTCGACCAATGCCACGCTGGCCGAGGTCTCCTGAGCGAGAGCCACCGTGAGATTGGTTGCCAGGGTCGTCTTGCCGACTCCGCCTTTGACGCCGAACACGGCGATGATGCTGCCTGTCGGAGCGGCTGGATCGTGCCCGGAGCCGGCGATGCGCAGGGCGTCGGCATTGTGAGCCTGGACAAGGGAATCGTGAAGGTCATGCGCCGAGGAGCTCCGCAGCAGGATGTCGCGTGCGCCGGCCAGCACTCCTCGACGGAAAACCTCGCGATCGAACTGACCCACTATGCCGACGACCGTCCAGTGGGGATTGCCGCAGGTCAGCGACTGAATCGTAGCCAGCGACCGATTTACTGGTTCCTCGATCGACACGACGATGATTGCGGGCTCGAGCGTGTGGGCCCAGGTCGAGGCGACCGGGCCGAATCCAGCGTCGCCGACGACCTCCAGATTGCCGAACGCGTTCAGGGCTCGCCTCAGCCCAGCGACCGCGTCGGGGTGCTGGTCGACGATGAGGATCTTCAGGTTCTCGGGCACCTAAAGATGCTTTCCGTATCCAACACTAGCGGGCGGCCGTAACGATCCAGCCCGCGGCGACCCAGCCTTCGCGCTGGTCCGGCAGCTTGATCTTGAACCAGTCGGCGCTCTGCCCAACAATTTGCAGTTCCGTCCCGTACTTCACCTGGTCGATCACGCTTGAAGCAATTGACGGGCCACTGCGGACGTTCGCCGCGTCCACGGCTACGATGGCCAGGTTTTCCGGGAGGGACGTGATCAGGGTCATGCCCACCCCGGTCTGGACAATCGTGCTCGGTTCGTTGACCAGAGCGGCCCAGAAGTTGGTGGTCTTGAAGTCCTGGGTGATCTTGACATGCCCACTGACGGTTGTCGTGGCGCCCGGGGCGAGATCACCGCCCAGGCCCCAGCGATACGGCATCTCGGTAGCGTCCAGACCCGCTGAGCCGAGGGCGACGCGCCACTTGCCTGGGTCTGAGGCGAACTGCTGAGTGAAGTAGGTCTGGCCCTGGACGTAGGTGAATCCAGGCTCAGGACCCATGGTCTGGAGCGGCTTGTCGGAGGTGTTTTTTACGGTAATGCTGATGTCGAGAGTGTCTCCGACTTTCGTGTTGGTTGGCGATATCTGGGTGGCGATGATCTGACCGGCGGCCACCTGAATGGGGCTGGCCAGCGTGCTGAGGTCGGCCGGAAGCACAGCCGACTGGTTGCGCTCGCTGCCTGGCCGCACGATGTAGCGCAAGTGGCCGTAATCTTCGGCCAGCGCCAGGCGTTCGGCTGCCTCAGGGTCGACAGCCAGGGTCACCGTGCGCGTCTGCGCTGGTGCAACGGGAACACTCGCCGGCGTTGGGCCGGGGACGGGCACGCTCACCCCGCCGCGGGTGGGCAGGGGCAGGTTCGGCTGGGTACGTGGGGTTGCCGCACCCGCGGCGGCGTTTGCCGCTCCCTGGCGAGGCAGTTGATCGGCTGAGGTGTTCTGCGCGACAGCGAGCACCAACACATCCTGAAGCAGGATCATCGATTGGTCTTTGCCGAGCGTGTTCTTGTTGAACACGCCCAGCACGTCGACGTAGTCGCCCGGCGCAATCAGACCGCCTGCGCTTGAAAGCTCGGTGAATGTAACAGACATGGCGCGTTTGCCCGCCGGCACGAGGTCCGCGAATTTCTTGATGTCAGGCTGGTCCGGACTGGCCACGCGATGGCTCAGAATCTGCTCGCCCGCGGCAACCGGGACGGTCAGCGCCTTGCCAGTCACGTCGCCGAGCGTGGTAATCGCGTTCGGCTGGACGGCCTCAGCGGGCAGATCGCGCAGCTCGACATTGTCCGGGGACAGTGGGCTCCCGGCCGCCAGGCTGACCTTGGCCACGACCACGCTGGAGCGCGAAGTTGCAACTGCCGAGGCCTGGGTCAGGGCGGCACGCGCATTGGCCTGGGCTTGTTGCTGGACCGAGCTGACATACAGGTACACGCCAGCTGCAGCGGCGGCACCCAGCGCCAGCGCCAGCAACAGGCGAGGTCCTCGCCGGCCCGGCCGCGGGGTGGTGTTGATCATGACCTGCGAATGCCTCCCTGCTGAGTCCAGCGGCGCAGAGTGTAACCGTCCACAGAAGGCCGCTCAGCCAATCACGCTGGGCAGCAGCATCGACAGATAGACACCGCCAGCGATGGCCACGCCGTAGGGCGCCTTTGCCCCGCTGCGCGTGAGGTTCGTGGGCCGGCTCAGTATGTCCGCGATGGACAACGCTAATCTTCCGCGTCGAAGGAGCATCACGCAAGAAACCGCGCCGCCGACCAGCGCGGCATAGATGGCGACGGAGACCAGATCCTGTGGTCCGACCAGGGCGCCAACGGCCCCCAGCAGCTTGACGTCGCCCGCGCCCACGACGTGGATGGCGTAGAACGGCAACAGCAAGCCCAGGCCGAGAGCGGCGCCCCCGAGTGCCACGAGCAGTCCGGGCGCGCCGATGCGCAGCACCTGGAGCAACAGTCCACCCGCAAACGCCGACAGCGTCAGCCAGTTCGGGATGCGTCGCCAGAGGATGTCACACACAGCAGCCATGCTGGCGACGGCTGGCGGGATCAATTCGACAAGCATGCACGTCGTGGCAGGTGCCGCACACCGCCCCCAAGCAATGAGCGGGCGGCACACTCTGCCTAGGTGTTCGTGGTGATGCGTTGCGCCAGCGCCTGAAACCAGGCTGAAATCTGGGTGCCGAAGAAGCTGATCCCAACCAGCACGACGATGGCGATGGTGGCGATCAACAAGCCGTACTCGACAACGTCCTGACCGTCTTCTTCACGAATAAATTGCTGAATTGCATTCATGCGCCGAAACCCCCGAGGTTGATGGAGTGTGCGGCCTCGTGCGGTGGTACGGCGGTCCGTCCACGGAGACCGAGAACTATTCCGGTGCGCAGGTATTTGTCGACAGCGTCGAGAGGTGCGAAGTGTCCTCCTCCTGCACTCGAATCGTCAATGCCCGGAATGCAGCCTTTCGGCGTGCCTGGTGGGAACCATAGTTCAGCGGCGTTGCCGTTCTGCCTCTGGTTGTGAAGCCCGGGTTGAGAAAGCGTTGCGTCCACGAGGTACGTTTCGTGCCTCCCTCTACTGATGGCGCTGTTGGGGTCTCCGCTCGCCCTGCTGAACCTTGTCCCTCCCCTTCCTCCGTCATCGTGGCCTGCAGGCGGGCATAGTGTGGAGCGGCTGGCTTAGCGCAGGCGATGACCAGCGTATCGAAATCAATCTGCACCTGTTGTTTCCTCTCACCGTCTTTGCCGTGGCTGCGCTGCTGGCACAGGCGTTGTTCCCCAGAATCTTTCCCGGCTGGACGGCTTCGGTGTACTGGCTGGTGGCTGCCACCGTCGCCGTCATGGACGGCCTGACAGCGCTGCTCCACGAACTGGCGCATGCCGGGGTAGCGGTGGTGTGCGGAAAGCCCGTGTCGCGAATCACGCTGTACGGGGTGGCAGCGGCGGTTCGCCGCTCCAGTGGCAAACCCAGGCACTCGGCTGACCAGGTGCTGATCGCAATTGCCGGCCCGCTGAGCCACCTTCTAGTCGCGAGTGCGCTGGTGGTGGCCTGGAACATGCTGCCGTACGACAACGAGCCGTTGCGGGTGGCAGCTGGGTTCCCAGCGCTGAGCAACTTCGTCGCGGGCATCTTCAATTTGCTGCCGGTGTCTCAACTCGACGGTGCCCGCGCCGCACGCGGGCTCACGGCCGTCGTCGCGCGCAGCCGACCGGCGCCGGCCGGCTGATAGCTCAGATCGAGTCGCCTTTGAGCGGCCGCATCAGGTCGCGCAGTTTGTCCGAGTCGTACGCACCAGGTGTCTTCGGGTCGGCCCCGTTGACGTTCAGGCACGTCTCATACTGCTGCCGCGTCAGCCGCTTGAGGTCGCTCATCTGTTCAGCCGCGGCTCGGGCGCCGTCGATGGCACGCTGGGCATGCTCGCGCAAGTCCTCGGGCATGCGCGGATCGGTCACCAGAAACTCCGCGTAGCCGACCGTCAGCGACAATTTGTTGGCGATGCGGTCCTGCATGGCGCTGGCTGTCAGCCGCGCGCCTTCGAGTCGGGCGGCTTCGGATTCGCTCGCCCTCCGGGCGTCTTCGGCCCGCACGTACACCGTGATGTGCATCACGATTGCCCAGCTCGCGACCAGAATGACCGCCAGCGCCAGGCGAACGCTTAGCTGCTGAGGGAGCTCCTGGTTACCCTGCAGCGTGCCAACCAGCGCGACGCAGGCTACGAGCGCAAACCAGATCAGTCGTTTGACGCGCCGCAGCACGTACGGGGTCGCGGTGAACTGCGCAGAATGCCCGGGCGGTCGGCCCAGGATTGATGCTGCTGTCAGAATACGATCCACCTTCCCCTTTTTCGGGCAGAATCGGCCTCGGCCGAGGGCGCTCAGCGTGTCAGTCGATCCTGCCCACATGTAGCGTGACTTCGAATCGCGGCGGCGTCAAGGTCCACCGCCAAATGGAGACGCGTTTGCGACAGCGGTAAGCCCGCTGCAGGTCCCAGTGTGGGCGCCTAACGTTGAGAAGTCGTTGCGAGCAGATTGGGCCGGATGTTGCCTTCGGGTCTGTCCCGGCCGGGGTACACTGCGGCCACTCTCTATCGTCCTGGGGCCATCTTCGTGCAACCAACTTCGATCGGCATCCTGATTGTCGCCGTACTCGTCATCGTCACCATCCTGTCCTCGCTGCGGATCTGCAACGAGTGGGAGCGCAAGGTGGTCCTGCGGCTCGGCCGCTTCGGCGGCGTGCGCGGGCCCGGCATTTTCTTCTTGCTGCCCTACATCGAGCAGACGCCGTTCACCATCGACACGCGTGTAACGACTACCCCTTTCATGGCAGAGCAGACGCTCACCAAGGACGGTGCCTCTGTGACTGTGGATGCCATCATGTACTGGCGTATCGTCGACGCCGGCCGTGTTGCGATCCAGTTCGTCAACTTCACGCAAGCGGTGATGGGTGCTGCCCAGGGCGGCCTGCGTGACATCATCGGACGCAACGACCTGTCGACGGTGCTCTCGCAGCGGCGCGAGCTCGACGAGCAATTGACTGTCACCCTGGACGAGCAGACTGAGCCATGGGGCATCAAGGTCCAGTCGGTCCAGCTACGCGACATCAAGGTGCCGGATAACCTGCAGTACGCGTTGTCCCGGATGGCCCAGGCCGAGCGCGAAAAACAAGCCCGCGTCATTCTCGGCGAGAGCGAGATCCTGGTCGCCAAGCAGTTCGCAGAGGCAGGCGAGCTGTACCGAGCCCACCCAACTGCGCTTCATCTGCGGGGCATGAACATGCTGTACGAGACCATGCGCAGCGGTCTATCCACGGTCATCGTGGTCCCCTCCTCCGCACTCGATTCTATGAACCTGGGTGTCATCGGCGGCATCTCCGCACTCGGACAACTCGCACCGGATGCCCAGAAGAACTCACCCGTGGCGCCCGCGGAAAGGTCTTAGATCAGTTCCGGGCGAGCCCGCGGCGTAGCAGACGCGCGTTCACGCCGGAGAGGTGTCGCACCTCGGCGGCCTCGAACCATGCGACTTCTGACCCTTCGGCACTGGGCCTAAACGCACTCGCAGGGTCGAGTAGCTCGGCGTTCATCAACAGCACGACCGCGAAGCCGGCGCGTTCGACGCTGCTGACCTGTCCGACCCGTATGCGTAGGCCCGTCTCCTCGAGGAGCTCACGTTCGAGGGCGGCTTCGAACGGCTCGCTGCCTTCCAGCCAGCCGCCTGGGAGCGCCCATGGCTCGTCGTCGCTATAGGTGCGATGGACGAGTAGGATCCGTCCGCACTCGTCGCGAATCAGCGCAGCCACACCCACGCCATACCATCCGTAGCGCAGCCGCAGGTACAGCTGTTTGAGCGGTGCGGGGAGTGGTCTCCAGATACGCAGCAGCCAACGCAGCATTCACTGACCAAGCATGACATATCGGGTGCGCTTCGGTGCGCTCAGGGTAGATGTTCGAGGAAGCGGATATAGCGCTCGGCCGAGCGGCCGACGGCGTCCTTACCGCCCGAGCTCACCTGCCGGCCATCCCAGGCGCCATAAATGCGTTCGAAGGCGAAGGGTCGGACGCTGTCTGCGATGCGGCGCACGGATGCTGCCGGCAGTGGAATGAGGTTGGGGTAGCTGTACATGAAGCTCAGATAGCGACGGTCCATGACCACTGTTAGCGAATCGCCCACCAGGAGCAGGCCGCGTCCAGCATCGCCACCTGCCCAGTGCAGCGCGGTGGAACCCTCGAAGTGGCCGCCCGTGTTGATCAGCGTCACCCCCGGCAGCACCGCCTGGGTCTGGCCCTGCCACAACTTCAATCCGGGCGTCAGATACTGAACCCACTCAGAGTCGGCAGCATGAATGAACACCGGGCAATCGCCGAACGCAGCGCTCCAGGTGGCCATGCTGGCGTAAAAGTGCGGGTGCGAAATAGCGATCGCGCTCAGCCCTCCCCGCGCGGCGAGCGCCTTGATGGACTCGTCGTCCACCACACTGACGCAGTCCCACATGACGTTGCCGCTTGGCGTCTGCACGACGAGCGCGCGTTGGCCGATAGCTATTGGCGGGCGGGTGGCGATGTGCAGCAGTCCCGGTTCGAGCTCTTCGACCGTGTTGCGGTGCCCCGCGGCGACCAGCTCCTCGAGGGTGGTCCATTGTTGGCCGGTCCAGCCAACGTACTGGCGCTCGTCCTCACAAATCGGGCAATGCTCAGGTGAACGCTGGCTGGGCGCGTACTGGACGCCACACGTCCGACAGATGAACGGGGTGAGGGTCACACCAACCAGGGTACCTTTACACCCGAACACAACCGGTAATTGTCACGCCGTTAATACAGCTGGGCCACACTGAGCACAGAAGGATTGCCGATCCATGAAGCGCTTCGCCAGGGGACTGCTGGTCCTCGCCGTTCTGGTCATGCTCGCGGCCGGTCTGAACGGCCGGCTGGGCGAGCTCTTCCCGCTTGACGTACTTACATCGATCGCCGGCTCCGGCGGCGCGGCGGCGGTACGTATTGTGGAGGCGGCCGACCAGGCCGACACAGCCGCAATCCAGCAGGTCATCCAGCGTAGCAACGACGAACAGGTGCAGGCGATCGCGACGCGCGACCCGTCGGCAATGGCCGATACGCTCACGAGCGACCACTACCAGGAGCTCGTCCAGATCAACCAGGATCTGCTCAACGGTGGTGTCACCAGCATCAAGCTGGTCAAACTGGAGTGGGGTGCTGTTGCAATAGACGGTTCGTCGGCCACGGCGACGACCTACGAGACGTGGTCCACAACCCTGGCGGACGGCACAGTCGATCAAGCACGAGATCGAAATGAGTACAGCCTGGTCCTCGACAACGGGACCTGGAAGATCAAGTCGGACGCGCATCCCGACGAGACCCAGGTCACCGGTCGGCCTGGTCCCAGTACCACGACGCCGCCACCTGAACTGCCGTTCCCGGGCATCCCTGACAACCAGAACACATCCCACAACTGGTCGGGTTATGCGGCTACGGGCGGCGGCGGGTACACCTCGGTGAGCGGTACGTGGGGCGTGCCGCAGTTTAGCCCCGACAGGAGCTTTGGAATCGACGCAGCCTGGGTCGGGATCGGCGGCGTGCGCAGCCACGATCTGATTCAAGCTGGTACCCAACAGACCGTGAGCGGCTCGGGCAGTACCCAATACGAAGCCTGGGTCGAAATGCTGCCACGTTCGTCGCGCGCCGTGCCGCTGCGGGTGCATGCTGGTGATTCGGTGACAGTCGCCATCTCCGAGGAGTCACCGGATCACTGGCTGATTGCCTTCACCAACAACACGACTGGCCAGACGTACAACACCACCGAACAGTACGCATCCTCGCATTCCTCCGCCGAATGGGTGGAGGAGGCGCCGAGCAGCGGTCGTGGGGCCCTGTTGCCGCTCGACAACTTCGGCTCGATTGCCTTTAGCGGCGGCTCCACGGTCAAAGACGGCCAGAGCCTGACCATCGCTGGCTCGAATGCCCGCGCCATCACGATGCTCGGCGACACGAACCAAGCCATTGCAGTGCCCTCGGGCCTGAGCGAGGACGGCGCCGGATTTTCCGTGGCCCGAACTGACGCGCCCGCTACGGCCGTCGGCCGTCAGGGCGGCGGCCGCTCGCGCCGCGTCCCTCCGCCCGTCAACTGAGCGGCACTCCTGTCGAGCTGTCGCTCAGGATGTCGGATGCGGCGTGCGGACCTGCGCGAGGTAGCCTCGGCGGTTTAGCTCGGGTCGTGCTTCAGCGCAGCCGAGTTGATGCAGTAGCGCAGACCCGTGGGCTGAGGGCCGTCGTCGAACACGTGCCCGAGGTGGCCGCCACAATCGCTGCACTTCACCTCGGTGCGCAGCATGCCGTAACTCCTGTCCTGCTCGGTCTCGACGGCGCCCTCCTCGACCGGCGCCCAGAAGCTTGGCCAGCCGGAACCTGAGTCGAACTTCTCGTCAGACTGAAAAAGGACCTTGCCGCACCCGGCGCACACATACTTGCCAGCTTGTCTGGTGTGAGCCAATTCGCCGCTAAAGGCGCGCTCCGTCCCCTTCTGGCGCAGAATCTGGTACTGCTCGGGAGTGAGCTCCCGTCGCCACTCGGCATCGGTTTTCTGGATCTTTTCTGACATGCAGGCAGTCTAGCCCGCATCCGATCAGCGCCCGTGTGTTTAGACGATCTCCAGATAGTCTCGATCGGGTAACTCAGGGAATGGCGCTGTCGGAAGTGTCTGGTACCAGAAGGCTACCGATGCGATATCGCACTGTAGCGGCAAATACCGGCGGCCGCTGCGCCAGCCGAGCGCCTGCAGCCTCACCCGCACATCGCGCTGGAAGCGGATCGGGTCTGGGATGTGCCAGCGGTACATACCAAAGCGCGTCTGCGATTGGTACAGTCCGTCCGGACGGAGCACCTGGTGCATGCCGAGAAAGGGCGTCGTGTACGTCACGTATTGGCCCTCGACATCCCAGTCGTAGGCGCCGCCGAAATAGTCTTCGGTGCCGGTACCACAGATGGTCGGAAACTCGGTGTCGCCGTCGAGGAAGAATTTGATCTCGCCTTCGCCCCACCAGCCGTTGTTGGTGACGCCGACGGCGAGGTAAGTGCCGACGTAGTGCCCCGCGCCTCGTACTCCATCCAGCAGGATGTAGTCGGTCTTATACGGCACCGGGTTTGTCCGCCGGAACTGGGCGTGCAAGTACGCTGCGTCGTCCGGCACCTCGGCCAACGCGTAATTAATCTGGTAGTAGCACACCCCCGTTTCTGGGCCGCGGTTCTCCAGCGTGAGGCGCGCACTGGTTTTGAAGGGCATCTCCCAAAAGCAATTCATGCCGTGGTTCGGATTGACGGCCACGGGTAAAGAGCTGAGCTGTGCAAACCCACCCCAGGCCGAGGCAAAGAAGTCGGAGAGTGGGCATTCGACGGAAGGCTGGGCCTGGTTGTCCCAATAGATTCTCAGGATGACGTCGCGGCCCAGATTGCGGCCGGTGCACCACATGCTCTGAATGGCGCCGGGGCCCTCGATCGCGGCGAGCACGAAGGTCTCGGCGGGCCCGATCTGCACAGACGGCGAGATCTTCCAACCCTGCCCGAGGTCACGCGCCGCGGTAGCGCCTGTGCCCTCAGTAGCCATCCCGCCCCGGCCCGGCCCGCCCGAAAAGTTCTCAGGGCTAATGGAACGACTTCGCGCATCCGCGAGGCGCCACAAGTTGCCGAGTCCCATTCCCAAGCCATTGAAACTGGTCGGCATGGTGAGCCATGGTACGCCTGTCGCGATGTGTAGATGGCTGCCTCAGTACGGAAGCCATTTGCGGTTCTCGACCAAACCCCGGATGTAAGCCATCTGGCCGACGTGCTGGGTGGTGTCGTTGACCACGCTCACCAGTCGCACGCCGAGGGTGACGGGCGGATCCCAGCGCGTGTCGATCACGCGGTGCATGTCCTCGCACTTCAGGCGGCTCAGGTAGTCGATCGAGCGTTGGTGCACGGCCGCGTAGTAGTCGAGCAGCACGAGTGAGCTGTCAGGTCGAAGTTGGGCCACCTCTTCTGGGCCGTGACCGAAGCCGGTGTCGTGCTCGTCGGCGGGCCGGTTGAAGCGGGCATGCCAGGCGTCAGCGATCCACGCCTGAGGCGTGCCCGCCAGCTCAGAAAGATGATGATCCTCGACCCGACTGAGATGCCAGGCCAACCAACCGATCGAGTTCGCATGCTCGGCCGGCCGCAACATCAATTGCTCCGTCGATAGTCCGGCGAGCGTCACCCGCATCGACTCTTCGACGCGCCCGAGCCCGTCGACGATCAGGTCTTTGCAATCCATACCAGATAACGATATGCGCCGGCCGCGGGCAGGCAGGTCTCAGCCGAAGTCGACGGTATTGGTCGGGCGGAGAAGATTCGAACTTCCGACCCCCACAACCCCATTGTGGTGCGCTACCAGGCTGCGCTACCGCCCGAACGCATGGGAGTATACCGTGAGAACATGCAGCAGTCATCCTCGAGCAACCAGGCGGCCACGGTCGGCGGGGTCGTGCTGGTCGGGGCTGGGTGTGCTGTTTCTGGTGCAGCAGGCGGTCGGCTTCGATCTGGGTCATTACGGCTGGCCGATGTTCGTCATTCTGCCTGGACTGGCGCTGCTGGCGGCTTTCGCGCTGGGACCACTGGGAGCCGCTGGCCTGGCCGTGCCAGGCTGTGTGGTGACCACCGTCGGGCTGCTGCTGGCGGTGCAGAACACGTTCGACGTGTGGGCTACCTGGGCTTACGCCTGGGGGCTGATCGTGGCTTCGGTTGGGCTGGGGCTGAGATTACAGGGTCAGCGGCTTGCTCAGCCCAGGCTCGTCGGAGCGGGTACATCCATGCTGGAATGGGGCCTGCTGGGATTTGTCGTCTTCGGCACATTCTTCGAGCTTGTTCTCGACATCAGCCACCTGGGCATCGGTTTCCTGCGTGGCACACTCGGCCCGGCCATTTTGATCCTGGCCGGGCTATACCTGTTGCTCCGCCGCCGCGCGCGGCCAGTCTCAGGCGCATAGGCCGCCGAAGGGAGAAGTATCATCCGCCGGCGTGGCGGTCTCGGCGAGCGGCATTGAGCAGAGCCTTGCCGCGAGCATTCCGGCCCTTGCGGGCACACCCCAACCGTTCCGGGTTCTCGACGCCGACGGTCAGCCCGTGGGGTACGAGCCTGAGCTAGCCGCGGACGAGCTGCAGTCCCTGTATCGCTGGATGGTCTTCGGCCGCCAGCTCGACGAACGCGGACTCCAGCTTCAGCGGCAGGGCCGACTCGGCGTGTGGGGCCCGATGGTTGGCCAGGAGGCGGCTCAGGCTGGCCTGGGGCTCGCCATGCGCTCAGGCGACTGGATCTTCCCGTCGTATCGAGAAGCAATCGTCCTGAGCATGCGCGGGTTGGAGCTGACCGAGTTGTTTGCCTACTACCGCGGCCTGTACTGGCTGGCCGACCCAGCGCGCACGGGTGTTTTCCCCGTCCAGATCATGATTGGCGACCAGGCGCTGCACGCTGTCGGCGCCGGTATGGGCTTTGCGCTTCAGCACCAGCCTCACGTGGCGGTCGGCGCGGTCGGCGATGGCGCTACCTCCCAGGGCGACTTCCTCGAGTCGCTCAACTTTGCCGGGGTCTTCAACGCCAAGGCTGTGCTGTTCGTGCAGAACAACCACTGGGCTATCAGCGTGCCGCGCTCCCGCCAGACCATGAGCGAGACGCTGGCTCAGAAAGCTCTGGCGCAGGGTATAACGGGCGTGCTCGTGGACGGCAATGATGCCCTCGCGGTCTACGCCGTCTGCCACTGGGCGCTCGAACGCGCTCGCGATGGGGGCGGGCCGGCGCTCGTCGAAGCGCTCACGTATCGGCTGGGGGCGCATACCACCGCCGACGATCCACGTCGCTACCAGCCGGCCGACGAGATCGGCGAGTGGCGAACCCGCGATCCTCTGCCGCGCCTGCGCCAATATCTCGAGCGCCGCGGACTCTGGGACGCAGACACGGAGCGAGCTGCGGTCGCCGACGCCCTGGCGCGGATTGACCGCGCGGTTGAGCAATCTGAAGCCCTGCCACTACCCACGTTCGCTAGCTACCTTCAGGCGGCCAGTGGCAGAAGCTGAGCCGGTGATGGTCCAGGCCATCAACCGCGCCCTGGCGCAGGCCCTGGCGACCGACGAGCGCGTGGTCGTGATGGGCCAGGACGTCGGCAAACTCGGGGGCGTCTTTCGTGCCACCGACGGACTCCAAGCGCGCTTTGGCGTCCAGCGGGTGTTCGATACACCCCTGGCCGAGTCGGCGATCGTGGGCACCGCGTTCGGCATGGCGCTGACCGGACTCAAGCCAGTTGCCGAGATCCAGTTCATGGGCTTCCTGTACAAGTGTGCCGACCAGCTTGTGGCACAGGCGGGTCAGATTCGGGCGCGCACCTGGGGTCAGGCTACGGCGCCGCTGGTGGTGCGGACCGCCTATGGTGGCGGCGTGCGCACGCCCGAGCACCACTCGGACAGCCTCGAGGGCTTCCTGATGGGCAGCCCGGGCGTGAAGGTGGTCGTGCCCAGCACACCTCTCGACGCGGCTGGACTGTTGCTGTCGGCGATCGACGATCCTGATCCGGTCGTGATGATGGAGCCCATCCGGCTGTACCGCGCGGTCGCTGAGTTGCTGCCCGACGTGCTTCAGCGCGTGCCGTTGGGCAAGGCTCACGTGCGGCGGACCGGCGCTGACGTCACGCTGGTTGCTTGGGGTGCTGTCGTTCCGTCGGCGCTCGAGGCGGCTGAGTTGGTCAGCTCAGCCGAAGGCATCGAGGTCGAAGTGGTGGACCCACGCACACTGGCGCCGCTGGACTGGGACACGCTGGTCGCCTCCGTCGATAAGACCGGCCGCCTGGTCGTGGCGCACGAGGCGTCAGGCACCGGTGGCCCCGGCGGGGAGTTGGTGGCTGGCCTGGTGGAGCGCTGCTTCTACGCTTTGCGGAGCCCTCCGCAGAGAGTGGCCGGCGCCGACGTCGTCTATCCACCCCAACTCCTCGAGGACGCCTATCTGCCGAACGCTTCCCGCATCGCGGCCGCGCTACGGGCGGCGATGGTGGAATGACGGCTAGTCGGGGGAGTCTTTGGCTGCGGCGGCAAGGATAGGCTGCGCCTGAATGACATTCGAATTCAAGCTGCCTGATCTGGGTGAGGGGATTCGGGAGGCCCAGGTGCTGGCCTGGAAGGTCACGCCTGGCCAGCAGATCGTCGCGTTCCAACCGTTGTGTGAGGTGGAATCGGCCAAGGCGGCCGTGGAACTGACGGCGCCTGTGGCTGGTCGGGTTCGCGAGACGAAGTTCGCCGAGGGCACGGTGGCGCGCCTCGGGGATGTTCTGGTCACAATTGACACCGACCCATCGGCTCAGGCAGAGCCTGAGTGGTTCGGCATCGTGGGTAGCCCACCCATGGCAGCCCAAAGTAGCGTACCCCCGCCTGCACCCGAGCGAGTCCGCGCTGCGCCGTTTGTGCGGAAGCTGGCCCGCGAACTCGGGATTCGGCTCGAGGACGTCGCCGGGTCGGGCCTACACGGACGCGTCCGCATCGTCGATATCGAGGCCAGCGCGACCCATCCGGTGGCGGCAGCGCAAGGCCGGCAGACGATTCCGCTACGCGGCTTGCGAAAGTCCATTGCCGATCACATGCTCGAGGCTTGGCGGAACGCGCCCCAGGTCACCTCGATGGACCTGTTCGACGTGTCCGAGCTCGTTCGGGCGCGTGACCTGCTGCAGGGGACCGCCCAGGCTGAGGGCGTCCGGCTCACGTACCTGCCATTTTTCGTCAAGGCTGCCATCGAAGCTCTAAGGGCTGTGCCGATTGCCAACGCGGTGGTAGACCAGGATAACTCGGTCATCGTGCTCCAGCAGGAGTACCACATTGGGATTGCGACCGCCGTCTCAGACGGCCTGGTCGTTCCAGTAGTCAAGCACGCCGACCGACTGGGGCTGCTGGAAGTAGCCAGCGCTATCGAGCGCCTGGTCCTCGCCGCTCGCGAACGCCAAGCGTCGCCAGGTGACCTCTCCGGTGGCACGTTCACCATCACCAGCTTCGGCGGTCTGCCTGGCAGTCCCATGTTCGCCACGCCGATCCTGAATTACCCGGAGGTGGCGATCTTGGGCCTTGGCCGCATCGATCAGCACCCGCGGGTAGTCGAGGGTCAGGTCGTGCCTCGCCATTGCATCGGCGTCTCGTTCACGTTTGACCATCGTGCCCTGGACGGCGAAGCCGCCGGCCAATTCATGGCCACACTCAAAAAATACGTCGAACAGCCCCTCGAGCTCCTGCTGACTGTCAAGTGAACCTCGGGCTATGCTGGGATAGCAGATGCAGGCTGAAGAAGACACACACACCCTGAGGGGTGAGCTGGGCGTGGAAGCGCTCGATCATACGGCCATTGCCGTGCGGGATATTCAGGCCGCGCTGCCACTGTACCGGGACCTGCAGGGAGGTATCGCGTCTGGCTACGAGCGCATCTCCGACAAGGGTTTCATGTGGATGACGCTGAGGTACCCGAACGGGAGTCAGGTCGAGCTCCTGGCGCCTGCTGGCGCTGGCGGCTTCCTGCACGATTTTCTTGCCAGGCGGGGCGAGGGCACACACCACCTGACGTTTATCGTGCGCGACGTACGCCGCGCGGTTGAACGTGCTCGGGCGGCAGGACTGCGCGTGGTCGACGAAGATTACCGGGAGCCACGCTGGCAGGAGGCGTTCATCTCGCCGCGGAGCGCCTTTGGCACGATCGTCCAGCTCGCGCAGACGAACATGACCCCCGCCGAGCGCGAGCGGCACTGGTCCGTAGCCAAACACGTGAGCGGCTGACGCCGTCCAGTCGAAAACTAACGCAGGCGCGGGTCGAAGGCGTCTCTGAGCGCATCGCCCATCAGATTGAAGGCCAGCACCGTAACGAGAATGGCCAGGCCGGGAAACGTGGCGATCCATGGCGAGTCGATGACGTAACTGCGCCCGGCCGACAACATGTTGCCCCAGTCCGGCGTTGGCGGCTGGGTGCCGAGTCCGAGAAAGCTCAGGCCGGCGGTGTCGATGATTGCGGCGCCGACGTTCAGGGTGGTCTGAACGATGACCGGCGCGAGCGTGTTCGGGAGCACGTGCTGGACCATTACCCGTCCGTCACGCGCTCCCAGGGCTCGCGCCGCCTCTACGTAGTCGCGCGCACGCACCGACAGCACCGCCCCGCGTACGACGCGCGCGTAGTACGGGATGTAGACAATGCCGATAGCGATCATGGCATTGCGCAGGCCAGGGCCGAGGATGGCGACCACGGCGATGGCGAGCAGGATGTACGGAAACGCCAGCAGCACGTCCATGACCCGCATGATGACGTTGTCAGCCGCGCCGCCGTAGTACGCCGCCAGCATGCCGAGCACGAGGCCAACGATGAGCGCTATGGAGGCAGCCACCGCCCCCGCTTGGAGCGAGGCTTGCGCGCCATGGATAACCCGGCTCAACACGTCGCGGCCGAACTCGTCGGTGCCCATCAAGTGGGTTGGACTAGGCGCCTGGCGTTGAACGCGGAAATCCTGCCGTGTCGGGTTGTACGGTGCCAGTTGCGGGGCGAATATGGCGGCTGCGGTTACCGCGATCAGGACCAATGCGCCAGCCAGGCCCGTCCGCGAACGCACGAACCGGCGGCGCGCAGCCACCCAGGGCGATGCGGCCTGCCGTTGGACCGGCATCGTCGGTGCGGCTGGAAGTGGAACGTCCAGGCTTTCGGAGATGGCCATCTCAGGTGTATCGGATACGCGGGTCGAGTGCCGCGTAGACCACGTCGACCACGAGGTTGATGAGGACCACAAAGACCGCAACCACGATCACCGTGCCCTGCACGACCGGGTAGTCACGTGAGGAGATGGCAGTCACCACATAGCGTCCAACGCCGACGCGGCCAAAGACCGTCTCGGTGAGTACCGCGCCACTGAGCAAGGCTCCGAACTGAAGGCCGATGACTGTGACCACCGGGATCAGCGCGTTCTTGAGGGCGTGGCTCAGCACCACGGACTGCTCACGGATGCCCTTGGCTCGGGCAGTCACCAGATAATCGCTGCTGAGCACTTCCAGCATGCTGGAGCGGGCCATACGGGAGACGACGGCCATGGTGACGGTGCTCAGGGTGATCGCTGGCAGCACAAGATGCCAGGCGACGTCCACAAAAGCGCCTGGGTTTTTCGATAGCAGGGCGTCGATCGTATAGAAGTGGGTTACTGAGGGAATGTCGATGGTGTTGGTGACGGTTCCAGACAGTGGAAACCAGCCCGCCTGGGCGCCCAGCCAGTAGATCAGCATCAGCCCGATCCAGAACACCGGCATCGAGATGCCCAAGAGCGAGAACACCATCGTCAGGTACTCGATCGGCGAATTGCGTCGAATCGCCGCCACGATGCCGGCCGGTAAGCCCACGATCAGCGCGATCACCAACGCCGCCAGGCTGAGCTCGATGGTAGGCGCGAAGTTGGTGACAAGCTCGGTGTCGATATCGCCACCAGTGCGGATCGAATGGCCGAGTTGCAGGGTGGCGATCTTGCCCAAAAACTCGACGTACTGTTGTGGCAACGGGCGGTTCAGCCCGAGTGCTTCGCGTATCTGCGCGACTTCTTGGACGCTCGCCTTTTCCCCGGCCAGCGCAACGGCCGGGTCGCCGGGGATCAGCCGCAGCGCCAGAAAGACCACCGTCGCAACTCCCACCAGAACGGGAATCGTGTGCGCGATGCGGCGGAGAATGAAAGCCCGCATGGGACAAGCTCAGGGGGACATTGCCCCCTGAGGTCCGGCTATCCCACGCTCACGTTGTTGAAGTAATAGATATACGTTGGTTGCTGCACGAAGTTCTGGACGCGCTTGCGGATGGCAGCCTGCTGCTTCATGTGACCGATGAATACCCAGGGCGCGTCATCGACAATTCGGGTTTCGGCCTGGTTGAAGAGCGCCTTGCGCTTGGCCTGATCCGTCTCCTGGTTGGCCTGATCGAGCAACTGATCAACCGCGGGGACGCTGTACCACGAGGTGTTGGTGGCGCCCTTGTTGGAGCTGTGGAAGAAGACACCCAGGAAGTTCTCCGGATCCCCGGTGTCCGCCTGCCAGCCGTTCAACTCGACCGGGAACTTGCCTGCGCGTCGATCGACGCGATATTGGGCCCATTCCTCAGTTTTGATCTCACTATTGACGCCGATGTCTTGCCAGTACTGCTGGAGAGCCTCGGCCAGCTTGCTGCCCTGTGGGTTGTAGGCGCGCGGAACCGTATACGCCCACAGGGTCAGAGTCTGGCCGTTGTAGCCCGAGTCTTTGAGTAGTTGCTTGGCCTTGTCAATGTCGAACGGATAACCCTTGATGGTGCCGCTATAGGCCCACGAGGTTGCCGGCAGTACGCCTTGCTCGGCTACGCCGGCCCCGCTGTACAGGCTGTCGGCCAACTCCTGCTTGTTGACGGCGTAGTTCAACGCCTGGCGCAATGACTTGTTCTGGAAATCTGGCAGCTGCAAGTTGAAGTCGGCGTAACTCACGTTGAGCCCGGGTTGCTCGAGGACGTCCGTGTCGGCCTGACCTTTGAGGCTGGGCACGTCTTTGGGATCGATGACCCAGGTGACGTCGCCCTCGCCATTTTTGATCTTGAGGGCGCGCACTGATGCTTCTGGCACGGGCTGGAAGACGATACGTTGCAGCTTCGGTTTGTTGCCCCAGTAGCCGTCGAACGCCTCGACGGTGATGTGGTCGTCCTTCTTCCACTCGACAAACTTGAACGGACCAGTGCCTACCGGCGCTTCGTTGATGCCCTTGCCTGACTTTTTGAGGGCTTCCATCGACACGACGAAGCCCGGCGGGATCGCGAGATTCGACAGCAGCGGCGAATATTTTTGCTTCAGTGTGAACTTGACGTCCATCGGGCCGGCCGCTTCGACCTTCGAGACGACGTTGCCGATGTATGCGTCGATGAAGGGGAACCCGCCGTAATCGCCCTGGGCTTCCTGGTACAGGGGGTTGTCCTTGTTGAGGCTTCGATCGAAGCTGAACGCGGCGGCCTCAGCCGTGAGAGGCGAGCCATCGTGGAACTTCACTCCCTGGCGGAGGTGGAAGACCACTGACAGGCCATCCGGCGCAACGTCCCACTTCTCAGCCAGAGCGGGCTCCACGTCGGTACCGCCGGACGTGTAGCGCACCAGGCCCTCGTACATCGCGGTATCGGCGATGAAGCCTTCCTGGGAGGTCATGGTCGGCGGGTCGAGCTTGTCGGTATCACTGCCCCACAGAAAGGTGAGGGTATTAGCGGCAGTCGCCGCGGGCTTAGCCGCGGGCGCCGTGGTCGGAGCGGCAGCCGGGGCCGAGGCGGCCGTCGGCGCTGCGGCGGGTGCGGCTGTGGCTGGCGCGGCCGGGGCAGTGGTTGGTTTTGGCGCCGCGGCTGGTGCAGTGGTCGGCGCCGGAGCGGGCGGGGTCGTTGGCGCGGCAGCCGGAGCGGCTGGCCCACAGGCGGTCAGCAAACCCATGCCGGCTGCGACGCCTGCCAGGCCGAGGAAGCGGCGGCGGGTAAGCGGCTGAGGACGCATGTCTGATCGACTCCCCTGACAAAGTTTGATCGATCAGCGTACCAACTAATTCCTTGCCAGTGTAGAAACGCCTCGGCCGCGTGCCCGGGCGTCGAGGCATTACAAGTGCGTTAACGATGTGGCAAACTGCGGCCCCTGCTCGTTCATGCCTGTAGCGCTATGCACCGCCTCGATCCAGACAATGCCGAGCTGAACCTGGTGGTCTGGGCGGCCCTGTTGCTTGTCTCAGTCCTGGTGGCGGGCCACTAGCTCAGCCGCAGTATCGTCTCGCACACGTGGTACGAGTCATGCGTTTGGCGGGGGAGGCATCCGAAGCCGCATGCAGACCTAGGACGCGGGGTACACTCGGACTTCCACTGCCCGCGACTCGGAGGAGGAATGGCAGATCTCGTTCGCACCGTAACGCTGCTTGCCCAGGCCGTGTTACCGACCCAATTCGGCCAGTTCAATATCGCCGTATTCGAGGTCGACGGTATGCCGGGGGAGGCTGTGGCGCTGACGCGCGGACCGCTGAATGGCGACGTGGTGCCTCTCGTTCGGTTGCACTCCGAATGCTTGACGGGTGACGTGCTGGGCTCCCAGCGCTGTGATTGCGGCGAACAGCTTCAGGCCGCCCTGGGGCTTATAGCTTCGGCATCCTCCGGAGTGCTGCTGTACTTGCAGCAGGAAGGACGGGGTATCGGGTTGGCCAACAAGATCCGCGCCTACGCCTTGCAAGACAAGGGCCTCGACACCGTCGACGCTAACCTTGCGCTCGGTTTGCCTGTGGACCGCCGCGAGTACGCCTCTGCCGCGGCGATTCTGCGCGAGCTCGGGGTGCGACGCGTGCGCTTGCTCACCAACAACCCGGCCAAGCACGACGCCCTCGAGATGCACGGCGTACGCGTTGTCGAGCGGGTACCGCTAGCGGTGCCCCCGAATGCCGTAAACGGGCGCTACTTGCGGACCAAGGCCGATCGCATGGGCCACCTGCTCGCCTTCGAGGGGTAACCCATGCCGCCTCAGACGGGCTTGAGCGTCTGGTTTCCTGCCGCCCGCGAGGTTGACCTCCGTCGCGAGACGTTAGCCGACCTAGGCCCGCAAGACGTGCGGGTGGAAGCCGTCGCGTCGGCCATCAGCCACGGTACCGAGATGCTGGTGTTTCGAGGTCAGATCCCGGAAGGCGTCGACCTGGACTTGCCCACGCTGCGCGGCTCGTTCGGTTTTCCGATCAAGTACGGATACGCCAGCGTTGGGCGGGTCGTAGAAACAGGTTCGAACGTGGGCTGCCTGGCGCCTGGCGAACCCGTGTTCGTGCATCACCCGCACCAGTCGCTGTTCGTGGTACCAGCCGACATGCCGATCCGGCTTCCAGATGCTCTGAGAGCTGATCCAACGCTCGGCGTGTTCCTGGCCAACATCGAAACAGCAGCGAATGTGGTGATCGATGCTGCGCCCCGGCTGGGGGAACGCGTGGCTGTGTTTGGTCAGGGTGTGATTGGCCTGCTCATCACCCAGGCGCTGCGGCGGACGGGTGTGAGCCAGATCATCGTCGTCGAGCCAGTCGCGCGCCGGCGCGAGCTAGCCTGCCAGGTGGGCGCGGATGTGGCCCTTGACGCGAACACCGACGTCGTCAGCGCCATTCGCGATCTGACAGGCGGAGCCGGCGTGGACCTGGTCGTCGAGGCCAGCGGCAGTGCTGGCGCGCTGGATCAAGCGCTCGAGACGCTCGTTTTTGGTGGCACATGCGTGGTCTGCTCGTGGTACGGCACCAAGCCCGTGCAACTCAGGTTGGGTGGTCCGTTCCACCGTCGACGGCTACGGATTGTGAGCTCGCAGGTCTCGACGATCGATCCCGCGCTGCAGCCGCGCTGGACGCACCGCCGACGGTTGGCGCTGGCACGTGACCTGCTGGCCGACCTGGAGCTTGGCGCGCTGATCAGTCATCGAATTCCGATACAGCAAGCTGCCCAGGCGTACGCGTTGGTCGACCAGCATCCCGACCAGACCGTTCAGGTCGTGTTGACGTACACGTGAGCTTCGAGGTCGGGGTCGTAGCGCACTTTTCTGCTCATCACCATCTGGTGGGGAACTTTGGTCCCGCCAGCCAACCCCACGAGCACGCCTATCGAGTGGAAGTCGGCGTGTCGGGGACCAGCCTGCAGCAGGACGGAACCCTGTTTGACATCAGCCGCCTGCAGGATGCGTTGAACGCGGCAATTGGCGACTGCGCCGGGCGCGACCTGAACGGGATGGCCGAGCTGGCCGAGCCCAACCCAAGCGCTGAGGTGGTCGCCCGTTACTTCTTCGAGCGGATCGCCCCGGCGGTGTCGGGCGCCAATCTGGGCCAGCTCCGAGTACGCGTGTGGGAATCCCCAGAAGCCTACGCGGCGTTTACCGGCCACCCATGATGGTGTCGTGAGACTCCGCGACGGCTTTCCGAAGGTGATCGAAGAACAGGCCGGCAACTTCGTCCCAGGTGGGGCGGGTGAGGGCTCGCTTGAGGGCGGCGCTACCGAGTCGCGCCCGCAGGCTGTCGTCCTGGGCCAGGCGCTGCAGGGCGGTGGTCAGACCACTCAGATCGCCAGGCGGTACCAGCACACCTTCGCGCTCAGTCTCGGCCAGATACGGCAGATTTCCTGCGCGCCAGCCCACGACTGGCAGCCCAAATGCCATCGCTTCGCCGTACACGGTGCCGTACGGCTCTTTCAAGCTAGGCAACACAAAGGCGTCGGCTGCAGCGTACATGGCGGCTACCTCGCCCACGTCGAGCGGCCCATGCACAATCACGCGGCCTCGCAGATCGGGCTGAGACAGCCGCGCCCGCACCCGCCGCGCGTAGGTTGGCTCGGTCAGCGTATCGCCGACCAGGTGGAGTGTCGCTGCGCCCGCGTCGAGGGCAGCCAGAGCCTCGAGGAGCTGGAGGATGCCCTTGCGCTCGACCCAGTTGCCGACGCACAGAAACGCTGCGCGGCGGCCCTGGCGCAGGTCACCCGGCGAATTGCCCGCGGAGGAAGCCACGTCCCGTCCGGGCGGCACCACGCTGATGCGCTCGCTCGGCTCGCCAGCGTGACGGAGCTCCTCGGCCAGCGATTCACTGGCGACCATCAGTCGCCCGGCTCGCGCATAGGCCAGGCGGTCCAACCTGGCCTGCACAGCAGTGCGCAGCGGCGCATGGTCGATTCCTCCGGGCGGCTGGTGGAGCATGCCGAGGATGGGCAGCTTCGGCGCGCGCAGGGCAAGCCAGGGTCCGAGGAATGCGGCCGCAATGCTGTCGAGCACGACCACGTCGGCGCCGCGTCGGCGCACACGTTCGAGGACGCTGGGCGCATCCACGATCGCCAACGGAAAGGGGCGCTCGGGAATGGAAACGAACTCGAGGCGGGCCTGATGGCGCGGCGCGAGCTCGGCCAGGCGTCGATGATAGAGATAGCCACCCGTCAGTCGGCCCGGGTCGCCGAGGGTAATCAGAGCGGCTAGGACGGTGCGCGTCATACATGTCGCCCCGACGCCGTTCGGTGCGCGCGGCCTCTTCGGCGGGGGCGAGCGCTATCCACTCGAACTGGCGCGCGCTTTGGCCCAGCAGGTTGACTGTGAGCTGATTACCTTTGGCCGGCGTGCGCAGACCGAGCGCGAGCCCGGCGGTCTGCGGGTGCGGACCTTACGCGCCACGGGCTGGATGGGGGGCCATCCCGCGAACCCGTTGGCGCCAGCTCTGGTCGCTGCTCTGCTCAAGATCAGGCCCGGCTCGCATGTCGTCCACACCCATCATATGCGCAGCTTGCCGAGCCAGATGACCGCACTGGTGGGCCGGGCTCGACACCAGCATCTGGCGGTGACCGACCATGGGCTTCAAGGGTCCGACTGGGGTGGGCTGCTCCCGCGTCTGTTCGACGTGTTCCTGCCCGTATCAGCGTATTCGTCACGCGAGCTTGACGCGCCGCCTGGCCGGACCAGGGTCATTTATGGCGGCGCGGATCCGGTGCGGTACGCGCCCGATCCCAACCAGCCTCGACGAGGCGCGCTGTTCGTCGGACGCCTCACGCCCCACAAAGGCGTGGATCGGCTGCTGCACGCCTTGCCCGCGGGCGCTCACTTGAGTGTGGCCGGCTCGGCAGGTCACGATGCGCGACTGCCTGAGCGTGACTACCCGAAGCTGTTGCGACGGCTGGGCGTCGGCCACGACGTGGACTTCCTGGGCACCGTTGCCGACGACAACCTGCCGCGCCTGTTCCGCTCAGCCAGCGTGCTGGTCATGCCCTCCGTCGAGCGCACCTGTTACGGGCGCTCCGTGCGGGTCTCCGAGCTGCTCGGATTGGTCGCCCTGGAAGCCATGGCGAGTGCCACACCGGTCGTCGCCAGTCACGTGGGCGGACTGCCTGAGGTGGTCCAGGACGGCGTTACCGGCTTTCTGGTGCCGCCTGGGGATGTGCAGGCGCTGCACGCGCGACTCGATCAGCTCCTGGGTGATCCGTCACTTGCCCAGAAGATGGGACACAATGCTCGGGAACGCGTGCTGGAACAATTCACGTGGGCCAGAGTCGCCGAGCGCTGCCTCGCCGCGTACGCGGAGCTATCCGGGACCGACGCCTAGATCCTCCAGCTGGGCATCGAGCCAGTTACGCGCCGACCATTTCGTGACACGTTCGAGGAAGCGCGCATGGCGGGCTTCACGTTCGGCAAGCGGCATGTCGAGCGCCCCAGCCATCGCCCGCGCGGTGCCCTCGACGTCCAGAGGCGAGATGAGCAGCGCCGCATCCGCGGCGTCCGCGGCCACACCGGCCGTCTCGGACACGATTAGTACCCCTGGTTTTGTCGCAACTACCGCCCACTCTTTGGCCACCAGGTTCATTCCGTCCTGAAGCGAGTTGATGAGTAGCACGTGGCAGGTCGCCATGGCGGCCAGGGCCTGATCACGATCGTTGGTGTAGTACACCTGAATGGGCGGTCGACCGCAGGCCTCAGCGTAGCGTTCGTTGATCGACTCGATCGTGCCATATACCGTGTCGCGGTACGCGCGGTAGACACCCAGATCGGTGCGTGACGGGACCATGAATGCGAGAAAGCGCACGCGGCCACACAGGTCGGGCCGCATCTCGAGCAACCTGCCGAAGGCGAGGAATCCCACCTGCTGGTTCTTGCTGGGGTCGAGCCGGTCGACGCGGATGATGGCCATCTCGGCGTGGTCGGGTGCCAGACGCGCGTGTGCAGCGGTCACCGCCGGCGAGCGCATCGTGCGTCGTAACGCTGACGGATCTACGCTGGCCGGATAAGCCCGAACCTTCACCTCGCGGCCGTCGGCTGCCTGGACCACGCTGCGTGCGGGATCGGCGATCACGTCCAGGAACTCGGTGCAGCACGATAGGAACGAGCGCACGTCCATCGGTGTTTGCAAGCCCACCACGTCGGCGCCCAGCATCCCGCGCAAGATGGTCTGTCGCCAACGCTCAGGGATCAGCCTGAGGATGGGCGGATCGGGGAACGGAATGTGGGTGAAGTGCAGGATTGGCGTCTCAGGAAACGTCCGCCGTAGCAGCTCAGGCAGCGGGTAGAGGTGGTAGTCCTGAATCAGAAAGGCTTGGGGTCGGCGGACGTGACGCGCGATCGCCACGGCCAGGTGGGCGTTGGCTTCGAGATAGCGTCCCCAGGCCTGGTGGCGCGCGTTGTCGAGGTACTCGAAGCCTCCAATGCCAATGACGTGATGCTGCAGCATCCCTAACACTTCGTTGCTGATCTGGCCGTAGTACGCGTGATACGTCTCGGCAGGTACAGGCACAGGCACG
>JBPCIO010000235.1:0-9299 GCA_051006215.1 Chloroflexota bacterium | reverse complement strand
TCGAGCGACTGGCGCAGCTGGCAAGAAGGATCAGCGCTCGAGCGGTCAACATCCATGTCATCTCGCCAGACTCGGATGTGAGCCGTCTGACACTCGAATGCCGTGCCGCGCTACTTGCCCGGGCGGTGCCGTTCCTGAGCCGCTTCGTCGAGCTGATGCAAGGCGCTGGTGCGGTCCCGACGGTCGAAAACATGCCACCCGTGCTGCGCATGCGACGCAGCGACTTCGCCTTCACGCCGATCGGCATGGCCTCAGAAGACCTGCGCTGGCTGGCGGACCGCCTGCCCGGACTGCGCGCGCTGCCGGACACCTCGCATGCCGGGCTGTACCTCAACGCCCGCCGGCTCGAGCCTGACTCCCAGCACGCGTGGAGCATCCCCCTCCGGGCTTACCTGGATGCTCTGCCACAAGAAGCGCCCGACCTCGTCGGCTACCTGCAGTCGCTCGCGCCACACGTGGAAAATGCACAGATCTCGAATGCGTCCGGGGTGCTCGGCGAGGGCCTCGCCTACGCTGAAGGCGACTTCGACCTGGATCCTGCCATACGCTGGCTCGGCCAGCACGCGCGCCACATCGTGACCGAGACCCTCGAAGTCGACAACGACGAAGCGTTGCTCATGCGAGATGCATTGCGCCGCATCCGGCTGGCCGTGGCTTGAGCCTGCACTCCCACCAGAATGCCGAGGGAGGGGCGCCCCCGCCGGCCGAGGTGCTGCTTGGGCGACCAGAGTTTGTGGGCGACCTCGCCGAAGCCGCCCAATTCGTCCGCGAGCGACGCGTCCTCGTCACTGGCGCAGCCGGCAGCGTTGGGCGGCCGCTGGCCGAGGTGCTGCGAGCCGCCGGCCCGGCCAGGTTGCTGCTGCTCGACCACCACGAGCACTCGCTGTTCAGCCTGGAACGCGTGCTCGGCAGCGCGCGGCTCGAATTGAGTTACGAGCTCGCCGACATCCGCGAGGTCGATCGACTCAAGCGAGTCCTCGATGAGCAGCGTCCGGAGATCGTCTTTCATCTGGCGGCGGCCAAGCACGTGCCATACGGCGAGCGCTTTCCTGAAGGCGCCGTGGCAGTCAACGTACTCGCAACCAGCACCTTGCTGGACCTGTGCGGGGAAGTCGGAGTTGAGACGCTGGTGTACCCATCCAGCGACAAGAGCGTGCGGCCGCCAAGCGTGTACGGCGCTACCAAGCGCATCGCCGAGGCGCTGATCCAGAGCCAGGTCCAGACGCATCGACGCTGGGCCATCGTTCGCTACGTGAACATCGTCGGTACCCGTGGCAGCGTCGTCGAGACATTCACGCAGCAGGTGCTCGCCGACCGGCCGTTGAGTGTGACCGACGAGCGCATGACGCGCTATTGGATCAGCATGCGTGAGGCAGTCTGGTGCGTGTTGCTGGCTGCGCAGTGTGCCGCGCCCGGAGCAGTGGTCATGCCCGCCTGCGGCGAGCCGCTGCCGTTGCTGGAGACCGCGCGACGACTGGCCGGCTGGTATCGTCCCGAGCGGGTGCCGTATCCGATTACCTGCACTGGTATGCGCCCTGGTGAACGACTGCATGAAGTGCTGCTGACAGCCAATGAAAGCTTTACGGACGGGCCGGCGCGCGGGCTGCGCTCGGTCGCCACAACGCGTGATGGTGCGCGCCTGTCCGAGGTGGCGTCGGTTGTGGCCGACCTGCGTGCGCGTGTTGCAGCGGGCGACCGCGAGGGTCTAGCGGCGGCTTGCCTGGCCGCGGCTCAAGCCCTCCAGTGAATCCGATCCCGTGGCTCGGCCTGGCGGTTGTGATCGCCGCCACCAGTACGTACGGGCTGGCGTGCCTGGCGGAGCGCTTCGGACGCCGCATGGGTGTGCTGGACGAGCCGCGGCCCGGCGAGGTCCAGCGCTGGAGTGTGCCCCGCACGGGCGGCTACGCCATGCTGATCGGCCTGTGGCTCGCGTTGCTCGTGGCCTACCTGCTCCGCAACCGGTTCCTGATCGACGCCGAGCTCGGACCGGAGTGGAACGCGTCCGACGATCTGCGCATAGTCGGTCTGGTGCTGGGCTCAGTGTGCATCGTCCCGCTAGCGGTGCTCGACGACCGGCGCCGTCTGGGGCCTCTGCCGCAGCTCGCCGGCCAGCTGATCATTGCTGCCATACCCGTCGCCTTCGGCTTGCGCGTCAGCAGCATTGCCCAGCCTTTCGGTGACCCCCTCGAGCTACCGGTCTGGCTGGACATTCCGGTCAGCATCGTGTGGTTCGTGGGCATGATGAACGCCATCAACTGGGTCGACGTGATGGACGGTCTGGCGGGTGGCGTCGCGCTGGGGGGCGCGCTTGTGCTTTTTGTGCGCGCCTATCTCTTTACGCAGTTTTCCGTAGCCTTGTTCCCGTTGGCCCTGGCGGGCGTCTGCCTCGGGTTTCTGGGCCGCAACCGACCCCCAGCCAGGATCTTCATGGGTAGCTCCGGCTCGCTATTGCTCGGCTTCGGACTGGCCGGCAGCGGCATCCTGGGTGGCGCGAAAGTCGGCACCGCGATCCTGGTATTGGGAGTGCCCATTCTCGACGCGGCATGGGTGATCTTCCGTAGGCTCACGCGCGGGGCTCGGCCGACGATTGGCGGCGACAGCGAGCATGTACCCATGAAGCTGCACGAGCTCGGACTGACGACGGGCCAAACGGTGCTGGCGATGTACGTGGTCTCGGCGATCTTAGGCATCATCGGGCTGAGCCTGCACACGCCGCCAGAAGCACCCAGCGTCGATAAGCTCTACGCCCTCGTGGGCATGGTGCTGGTGCTCCTGCTCGTACTCGCCGGCGTCACTATCGCCGTCACCCGCCGCCGCCGAGCAGCGCCCTAGGCCCGGATTTTGGCGACTCGACGTTCTAAGCGTTCGAGCAGGTCAGAGGGTGATTGGACCGCACCAGGTGGCACGGCCAGGGTACCGAAACCATGGAAGTCGCTGCCTACGGTCGGGACCAGGTCGTGTGTCTGGCAGGCCTGGAGCAGTTGTTTCTGCACATCCGGACCGTAGTTTTTCGAGTAGTAGACCTCCAGGCCATCGACGCCCGCGTCGACCACTGCCGGCAGATATTCGCGCCAGTCCTTGCCGTCGAGCTCGTTGGGGTGCGCCCAAGCCGCCAGACCGCCCACCGAGTGGATGAGCTGAACGCCTTCGGCTGGTTCGAGTCGAAAGCCTTCGAAATAGGCCGGTCCGCCACGGCCGATGAAGCGGTCGAAGGCTTCGTCGATGGATTGGATGTGGCCAGCCTCGAGCAAAGCCTGGGCGACGTGCGGCCTGCCGACGCTGCCTTCGCCTGCGATCTCGAAGACGCGTTCCAACGTGATCGGCGCCCCGAGACGAGTGAGCGCCTCGACCATTTCCCCCGCGCGCGTCAACCGCATCTCGCGAAAGCCTCGAATTGTGGTCTGAAACGCGTCGTCCTGGTGATTGAGGAACAAGCCAAGGACGTGGATCGACGCGCCCGGCAGGTCGGTGCTCAGCTCGATGGCTGGGATGACCCGCACGCCGAGCTGCTCGCCGACGCGCTGGGCTTCGGCCACGCCGTCGGTCGTGTCGTGGTCTGAAAGCGCCATGACCCGCACACCGTGAGCGTGGGCATGCCGCACCAGATCCCCGGGTGCCAGGCGGCCGTCGGAGACCGTGCTGTGAAGATGCAAATCAAGCATGCGACTTAGCGCGCATAGTCCACTGCCCGAGTCTCGCGCACGACAGTGACCTTCACCTGGCCGGGGTACTGCAGCGTTTCTTCAATCTTCTTGACGATGTCGCGCGCCAGGCGCATCGCCTGCAAGTCGTCAACCTGTTCGGGCCTGACGATGATGCGGACTTCGCGTCCAGCCTGGATGGCGAACGACTTCTCCACGCCGTCGAAGGAATTGGCCACTTCTTCGAGCGCCTCCAGCCGTCGTACGTAGTTCTCAACACTCTCGCGGCGCGCTCCGGGCCGCGCGCCGGACGCAGCGTCGGCCGCTTGCACCAGCACGTCCTCGATAGACTGCTGCTCAGGATCATGGTCGTGGTGACCCATGACCGCCTGCACCACCGGCTTCGACTCACCAAAGCGTCGGATGAAGTCGGCGCCAATAATATGGTGCGGTCCCTCGACTTCGTGCGTGAGGACTTTGCCGATGTCGTGCAGGAACGAGGCGCGTCGCACGATGGTCACGTCCGCGCCTACCTCGGCAGCCAGCATGGCGCCGATATGCGCAGCTTCGACCGCGTGCTGAAGCTGGTTCTGACCGTACGAGGTCCGGAACTTCAGTCGGCCGACGACCTTGATGATCTCAGCGTGCAGGCCTGGCACACCCGCTTCGTACGCCGCTGCCTCGCCTTCCTCGCGAATCTCCTGCTCGATCTCCTGTTTCGACTTGGCGACGATCTCCTCGATACGCGCTGGATGGATGCGCCCATCCTGAACCAGTTTCGTCAACGACAATCGAGCGATCTCGCGGCGAACCGGATCGAAGCACGACAGCGTCACCGCGTCCGGAGTGTCGTCGATGATCAGGTCGACGCCGGTCATCGCCTCGAGCGCACGGATATTGCGGCCTTCGCGGCCGATGATGCGGCCCTTCATCTCCTCATTGGGAATGGGCACGACGGTGGTGGTGATCTCACCTACCGTATCGCTGGAGTAGCGCTGAATGGCGACCGACAGGATCTTTCGCGCTTGCGTCTCAGCCTGTTGACGGCCCTCCATCTCGATTAGCCTGGCGCGGCGACCAACCTCGGTACGCACTTCCTCTTCGACCCGCTGCAATAGCAGCAGGCGCGCTTCGTCGCGGGTCAGCGCCGCTACCCGTTCGATTGCGGCCACCTGTTCCAGCCGCAACCGCTCAACCTCCTGCAAGCGCGTGTCGATTGCTTCCTCGCGCTGTTGCAGCTTGCGCTGGCGGTTCTCGATCTCATCAATCTTCCGATCGAGGTTCTCCTCTTTCTGACGTTGTCGCCGTTCTTGCGCCTGGATTTCGGCGCGCAGCGCGCGGGACTCGTCTTCGGCGGCGGTGAGGGTGCCGAGGGCCTCTTCCTTGGCCCCCAGCAAGATAGCCTTCCTCTCCGCTTCAGCGTTGGTGCGAATTTCCGCGGCGCTGTCCTCGGCCAGACGACGCTGGTCGGTGCTGGATTTTCGCTTGAGTGTGTAGCCCAGCCCAACGCCAATTGCGATGGCAACTAGGGCCACGATTGTGACAATTACGACGTCCACGGTTGAAATCACCTCCTTCCGTAAAGCCGCGCCAGCCTCCGCTATAGACGCAGGCAAGTCGGAGCAGGGTCATCCCGATGAGAGACCCGCCCGCGAATTGTACGGGTGCCTACTGCTTCAGACTCAACCCAACACCCGCGCCTTGTGCAGCATGGCCAGCTGGTTGGGTAACAGCTCGGGTAGCTGGCGGGGTGGCAGCCACCTGTGCAGGCCAGTCTCTTCAGACGACGCATACGTCCCGCTTTCGACGCTGCAGTGGAACAGCAGGTCGAGCTGGGTATGGCCCCAGAACTCGGCCGCCAGCAATGTGTCGACCCGCACGCGCAAGCCCGTCTCTTCAAGAACCTCGCGCACCAACCCTGCCTCAGGACTTTCGCCGCGCTTCAGCCACCCGCCTGGGAGCCCCCACGGCACCTGACGGCGATAGGTATGCTCGAGGACCAGGATGCGACCTTGATCGTCCTGGATGAGCGCCATCGCGCCGACCATGTAGGAGGGATTGAGGATGCGCAGGAACAGGTGGCGCAACCAGTCGGGAAATGGCACGTCGCGCCAGACGCGAAGCAGAAAAGACCGAAACGTCCAATAAGGAGGGAGTCGCATTCAGCCGGCTAACATCGAGTGGTATGACTCAGGCACCGACTGAACGCCTGTCGCTCCGAGACCGCCTGGTACAGGAGCGCGGGCGCGTCTGGGTGGTCGGGCACCGCGGCGCGATGGGCCACCGTCCCGAAAATACCATCGCCTCCTTCGAGCACGCGCTCGAGCTTGGCGCAGACTGGATCGAATTGGACGTCCACCTCACGCGCGACGGCGCACTCGTCGTGCTTCATGACGAGACGCTCGACCGCACGACTGATGCGCATGGGCTGGTAAAAGACCATACGCTGGCCGAGCTGAAACAGCTCGATGCTGGCGCATGGTATGGGCCAGACTATGCCGGGCAACGCATTCCGAGGCTAGAAGACGTGCTCGAATGGGCACGTGAGCGCGGCACCATCGTAGACATCGAGATCAAAAATGCGCCGATCTACTACGCAGGCATAGAGGAGACCGTCGTCAAGGCATTGGACAGCCAGAACATGGCCGAGCAGGTCATCGTCATCAGCTTTGATCACGCTGCAGTGAAGCGGGTCAAAGCGTTGGATCCGCGGGTTGCTACAGGCGTGTTGTATGCAGCCCGGCCGGTCGACGCTGGCGTCGACTTAGCGCGCCAGGCCGACGCGGACGCGTTGCTTCCGCACTGGGCCTACGTCACGCCCGAGGACGTACGGGCAGCCCACACCGCAGGCCTGGCAGTAGCGCCGTGGGCCACCTCGGATCCTCAAATCCTGGCGCGGCTCATCGAAGCAGGCGTGGACGCCATTGGCACCAACCACCCCGACATCCTGCGGGACATCCTGACGGAACGCCCAAGCGGCCACGCCTTTGGAGCCGTGGGGGCGAGGCGATGACCATCGCCTGGCCTGGCGCCCTGTTGCGGCGTACGGATGTGCAGCTGTTCTTGACCAGTTTCCTCGGACTGTACGCCGAGCTGCTGTGTATTCGCTGGATGCCGGCCCACGTGCGCTTCCTCTCGTATTTCACCAACTTCATCTTGCTGGCATCCTTCCTTGGGCTGGGCGTTGGAATCCTGTCCGCCGGGCGCAAGCTGATGCTCGGCCCGCGCACGTTTCCGCTGCTCATGCTGTTCGCTGCGATCCTGATCGCAGCCACCAAATTCGAGCTGAAAATCGGCTCCGCAGGTGTGCTGTACTACGGCGCCGGTGAAAGCGGGAGTGCCCCACCCGAGAACGCCCTTGTGCTGCCGGCCGCGTTCCTGCTCGTATCGCTGTTGTTCGTGTGCATCGGCCGACCGCTGGGCATTCTGCTCAGTCAGGTCACCCCGCCTTTGCGAGCGTATGCCCTGGACATTGGCGGCAGCCTGGCCGGGATCGCGGTGTTCTTCCTGTTGTCACTCCTCGAGCAACCGCCGGCCGTGTGGTTCGTGGGTTTGCTCCTGCTGACTCTGCTGCTGTGCGGTCCGACCTGGCTGGACCGCGCGTTCATGCTCGTGCCGCTGGTGATCTCGGCGATCATCGCGTGGAACATTGGCCTGAATTACTGGTGGTCGCCGTACTACAAGATCGGCCTGACGCCCAGCGACAACGGTCACGGCTGGGAGCTCAACGTCAACGAGAGCGGGCATCAAGCCATGATGCCTTCAGACGAAAAGGAGCCCTTCTACCACCGGCCCTACCAACTCTTCGACTCAGGCCAGTTCCAGCACGTGCTGATCATTGGCGCTGGGAGTGGCTCGGACACGGCGATTGGGTTGAAGGACGGCAACGTCGCGCACATCGACGCCGTGGAGATCGACCCCGTCATCGCTCGACTGGGCGCGCTCAACCATCCCGAGCACCCGTTTTCGGATCCGCGGGTGGCCGTACACATCGACGACGGACGCTCGTTCATCCGCAAGAGCACTGACAAGTACGACCTCATCATCTTCGCCTTGCCGGACTCTCTGACGCTGACCTCGCAGTTCTCGAGCTTGCGGCTGGAGAGCTTCCTGTTTACCGAAGAGTCTTTCAAAGAAGCCCGAGCGCACCTCACCAACGACGGGGCGATCGTTCTCTACAACTACTACCGCCAGGACTGGCTGCTGCGCAAACTCGCAGGCATGCTCGAGACGGCGTTTGGCCAGGCGCCGTACGCCGAAAGCTACGGTGGTTGGGGCCGGGCCGGTGTCCTGGTGGACGGGCCTCGTCTGCAGACGCTGCTGGCCCAGCGGCCGGAGCTGAGCCAGCCCTATCAGGAAGTGCGCGCGCCGACCCCACTGCTCAACGAAGACCCGAACGCGATCCTGCTGCCACTGGTCGGCCAGGGAGTGCTGGCTCACACCGACCTCGCCGGAGACGACGATCCGACAGCCCCCACGCCAGCTACCGACGAATGGCCGCTGATGTACCTGCGCGCACCCGGCATGCCACTGCCGTACATCTTCGGGTTGGCGATGGTCGGCATCATTGCCCTCGGCTTGATCTTTGGCCTGACTCCGGCGACGGCCCGCAAAGGTTTCAGCGGACACATGTTTTTCCTCGGCGCGGCCTTCATGCTGCTAGAAACGCGCAGCCTGGTGACGTTCGCGCTGCTGTTCGGATCGACGTGGCTGGTCAATTCGCTGGTCTTCTTCGCCGTGCTGTGCAGCGTTATGCTGGCGGTCTTTATCAGCAGTCGCTTCCCGGTGCGGCCCTCAGTGCTGCTGTACGCGATGTTGGTCGCGGCGCTGGCGCTGGCGTATGTCGTACCCCAGGATGCGTTCCTTTCGATCGATATCCTGCCGCTACGCTACGGTCTTGCCAGCATTGTCGCTTTCCTGCCCGTCTTCCTGGCCAACCTGGTCTTCGCCGGCTCGTTCAAGGGCACTGGCCCGACCGCGGATGTGGCGTTTGCTTCCAACTTGATCGGCATTATGCTGGGCGGGATGCTCGAGTACGCGTCGCTGCTGGTCGGGTACCGCAATCTGCTGCTTATCGTGATTGCTTTTTACGTACTCTCAGCGCTGCTTTTGCGCCGACGCGTCCTTCCACGCGAGCAAGAGCCGCAGGCCGAAGCGGCTGCGCGCGTGCCAGTCGCTGCCGCCGAATGGTAGGGGCGCCAGAGGAAGCTCCGGCCAGCTTTCCTCTGGCGGAGCGTCCTCGCCTGCGAGCGGTCGAGATAATCCCCGCACAGGATCGCGGCCGGCGCAGCCTGTGGCTCCGCGATCCGGCCGATCCGAAGCTCAGTCCGGTCATGCTTTCCGAAAGCGCCTCGGACGTGTTGGCGCTACTCGATGGACAGCGCACGTTGCAGGACATTTCGAACGCCCTTCTCCTTCGTGGCGGCACGATCTCGAACGGCCAGCTGCGCAGCTTCTTGACGCAGCTGGACGAAGCGGGCTTCCTGGAAGGGGCGCGGGCGGAGTACCGCTTAGAGCAGCGCCGCACGAAGTTCCTGGCCCAACCGCTCCGGCCGGCGATCCACGCCGGCGGCGCCTATCCGAACACGCCCGCGGATCTCACGCACTTCCTCGACGCTGCGTACCTACATACGGACGGCCCGAGCTCCGCGTCCGCGG
>JBPCIO010000234.1:0-7430 GCA_051006215.1 Chloroflexota bacterium | reverse complement strand
GTGCTGGCGATAGGCCTGCAACCAGCGGTGCAACGTCCGACGCGGAATCTTCTGCTCGCGCGCTAGCTGTGAGAGTGGTACGCCATCGTCGAGGTACGGCTGCAACCGCGTGAACCGTTCAAGCGCGTGACTCCGCTGGTCGACACTCAACTCGGTGAGCAGTTGCGATTCCTCCGACGACCCACTCTCAGGGGGCAACTGCTGACTATCCCGATCCTGAGCGTCGATCCGCCCTGCCACGCTGCATCGCCACCTGTGGTCTCATGCAGTTCGAGCGTAGCCAAGCTATGGTACCTGCGTCAAATAGCGCTCAAGAACTGTGCTAAATAGCTCCGAAAATTACAGTCTAACCACCTTCAAGGTCTACGACCGATCTGTTCTGGGGAGCCCGGTGCGTAAACTGCGCGCGCCGGGTTCTGACCGGGGGGGCGATGGGGTGACCTGCCGTCCCTGCCGGACCCATGACCGCCTTCCGACAGCCCAGTCGACTGCTGCTCGCCAAGCGATGTTCCTCGCCTGCCTCGGCTGCACCCGTGCAGGTCTCGGGCAGGACACAAGCCAGACGCCTTTCCCAGGCAAGTCGGGACTGCTGCCTCTGTAATTGGGAAGTCCGCCGGGTGCAGCCTGGAGGCATACGCATTTATCAAAAAAGGAGCTGAAACAATGTCCACGGTCGCCGCCTCGCCGGTCCCCACAAGCCTCGTTAGCGAACCAGCTGTGCACACCCGGCTCGCCGGGAGTTTGCTCATCATGAGCATCGTCGCCCTCTTCGCGTGGCGTCTCGTCATCGTCGAAGTCATCCTGGGGCCGGTCAATCCGGCAGATGACCTGCCTGGCATACAGCGCGCTCTCCTTGCCGGCGGACTGCTCTTCGGGAGCCTCCTCGCGGCGATCGGGTTTACCCTGCTGGCACGCCAGCTCGGCCCGACCATCGCCGGAGGCTGGGCACGGATCGGTCAATTCACCTGTCTGGCCGCGCCCGTGGTTCTGGCGCTCGGGATGCTCGGCATAATCTTCAGCCCGGGGTTTCAGATCCTCTTCATCGCCTTCGCCGCCCTGACGACCGGCACATGGTGTATCTTCGGCCTGGCGCTCTGGCGGGCCGAAGTCGTTCGCTGGCTGGGGCTCCTCACGGCAATCCTCGGCGCGGCAATGCTCATCCTGATCCTGGCCGGAACCTTCATCATCTTCGTCATGTCAGGCGCGCTCTTACCCCTCGGTCTTGGCCTGCTCCTTCGGCAGCAGACTCAAGCAACCACGCTCGAGCAGAAGGCCGGCTCGGCGGTCGCCCTGGGACGCGCTTTAGGCCAGTGACGCTGGAGTGCCCCCGACCGATTCCCCACCGCTACGCTCTGCACTGCGGCAGCCATGGGAATCACCGTGCGCGACGATTGCGAATTTGAGAGGACCTGCCGTGGCTCGCGCGTCTGAGCCGCCCAGTCGCACCTACCCGTGGTGGCCCACCCACCTGGCTCGCGGGGTCGGCTGGGGCTGCTGCGCCTGCTATCTGTTACTCGCGCTCCTCACTCTTTCGATCCTGGGTCGGCCGACACCCGGCGATCTCCTTCAGTTGCTCGTTTTTCTGGCCTACCCACTCGTCGGCGCACTGATCATCGCAAGGTACCCGGGACACGTCGTCGGCTGGCTGTTCAGTGCCTTCGGCGTATTCTTCGCCACAGTCGGCTGGGCGGAAACGTACGTGATGATCGCCCTCAGCGCTACGGCTGGGACGTGGCCAGGCGAAGTGGCAACTGCGTGGCTCTGGAACGTGCTGACGGCCGGCGCCCCCTTCGTCTTCGGGACCTTTGTGCCGCTGGTCTTCCCCACCGGACATTTGCCCTGGCCGCGCTGGAAATCGCTTGCCTGGGTCGCCGCTGCCGGTGCGCTTACGATCACCGCATCGGCCGCGCTGAGCCCAGGCAGTATGCGCGTGGCACCGGCCCTCGACAACCCGATCGGCCTCACGGGTGCCCCGGGCCAGTTCTTCGCCGACCTCGGCGTCGCCATCCTGCTGGCGCCGATATGCGACACGATCGCGGTCGCGTCGCTCTTTTTCCGGCTGCAAAGGGCAGGCGGCGAAGAGCGCCAGCAACTGAAGTGGATGCTCAGCGCGGCAGTGACTGTCGCGCTGGGCTTTGCCAGCACGCTCGCACTCAATTTCATTGGCATCTCTGGTGCGATCGGCATGGCGCCAGTAACGCTGTCCTACATGACCATCCCCGTCGCGGCGGGCGTCGCGATTTTCCGTTACCGCCTCTACGCCATCGACTTCATCATCAACCGCAGCCTCGTCTATGGCGCGCTTACCCTGTGCACCGTCGCCCTATACGTACTGGGCGTGGCCGCTATGGGCGCGCTTTTCGGGACCACCGGCAATGTCGCCATCTCGCTTGCGGCCACCGGCCTCATCGCCGTTCTTTTCCAGCCCCTGCGCGCGCGACTCCAACTGTGGGTGAACCGGCTGCTCTATGGCGAGCGCGACGAGCCCTACACGGTGATCTCGCGCCTCGGCCGGCGGCTGGAGGGAACCCTCGCGCCCGACGACGTCCTGCCCACGATCGTCGCCACAGTACGGGAGGCGCTCAAGCTACCGTATACGGCCGTCGCGCTGCACCAGGACGGGGGCCTCGTCATGGTCGCTGTCTCGGGGACACCTGTGCCCGAACCCCTTCGCCTGCCACTGGTCTACCAGCACGAGCCGATTGGCGAACTGCTCCTGGCGCCGCGCGCGCCCGGCGAAACCTTCGGACACGCCGACCGGCGTCTGCTCGACGACCTTGCGCGGCAGGCAGGCGTCGCCGCGCACGCGGTGCGACTCACCGCCGACCCACGGCGCTCGCGCGAGCGGATCGTCGCAGCCCGCGAGGAGGAGCGCCGCAGGCTGCGCCGCGACCTGCACGACGGGCTTGGCCCGATGCTTGGCGGCTTGACACTCAAGGTCGACGTCGCCTACGACCTGGTGGAGCGAGACCCCGCCGCCGCGCGCGCCCTGCTGCGCGCCCTGAAGGTCCAGGCCCAGGTCGCTATCGCCGACATCCGCCGCCTCGTTTATGCTCTGCGGCCGCCCGCGCTCGATGACCTCGGCCTCGTCGGAGCGCTACGCGCAGATGTGACGCAATACGAGCCGGGCGGGCTCCGGGTCAAGATCGAGGAGCCGGGAGTGTTACCGGTGCTACCGGCCGCCGTGGAGGTCGCCGCCTATCGCATCGCGCAGGAGGCGCTTGCGAATGTCGTGCGCCACGCGGGAGCGCGATCCTGCTGCATCCGGCTGTCCGTCGGGGATGGCACACTCGACCTGGAGGTCGCAGACGATGGAAGCGGGCTGCCCGCCGACCCCCGAGGGGGCATGGTGCTGACCTCGATGCGCGAGCGGGCCGAAGAGCTGGGCGGCCACTGTACGTTCACGTCGCCGCCGGAGGGCGGCACGCGCGTCCATGCGGTCCTCCCGCTCGCCAGCGCAGGTGCGCCCGCCGAGGCCGACCTGATGGCCCCCGTCCCGGCCCCGGCGTGAGCCGCGAGGCGGGGATCGAACCGATCCGCGTGCTGATAGCCGACGACCACCCGATGTTCCGCGACGGACTGCGGGTGCTGCTCGACGCCACCGACGACACCGATCTGGTTGGCGAGGCGACCAACGGCCAGGAAGCGGTCGCGCGCGCCGCCGAACTTCAGCCGGACGTGATCCTGATGGATCTGCAGATGCCCGGCCTCGGCGGCATCGAGGCGACGCGCCGCATTCTCCACGCCAGTCCGCACGTCGGCGTCCTGGTCGTAACGATGTACGAGGACGACGACTCGGTCTTCGCGGCGATGCGCGCCGGGGCGCGCGGCTACGTGCTGAAAGGGGTGGACAAGGAGGAGATGCGTCTAGCGATCCGTGCGGTCGCGCGGGGCGAGGCGATCTTCGGCGCTTCGATCGCCCGCCGCCTGATGCAGTACTTCGCCGCGCCACGCCACTCGCCGAATGTACCCGCTGACACGTTCCCGGACCTCACCGAGCGGGAGCGCGAGCTCCTCGCGTTACTCGCCGCTGGGCGCACGAACCAGGAGATCGCCGAGCGGCTGGTCCTGACGCTAAAGACGGTGCGCAATTACGTCTCCAATATCTTCGCCAAGTTGCAGGTCACCGACCGCGCCCAGGCGATCATCCGGGCGCGGGAGGCAGGGCTGGGCAGGGAGAACGAGGAGCGCGACGCGTGAGAGCGCGGGGCTTGGTGCAAGTGGCACGCGTGGAGTGGGGTGGTCGCCGTCGAGGGGAGGCCAACTGCAGGGCCTCGGCGCAACCATCAACGACGAGGACGTGGCACGTCTCTCGTCGATTGTCGGAGGCCACCGCGGCGCACGCTCACGATATGGATGACTGGGCCTGGCTTTGGATGATCGGCAACGAGCAGTGCAGTGAGCCGGCAAGCCAGGCAACGTACCGCTCGCGCGTCCAACCTCGTTCGCCCACGAGCTGGGCATAGTTGTGCGCAGCCGCGAGCGTGTACATCACGTCGGTTGCCGCCTCGACGTCCAGGCCCGGCCTGTGGCGGGCGAGCGCGTCGGCTACCAGCCGGATGTCGGCCCAGCGCCGATGGCGGGCCACGTCGCGGCGGCGGCGGATGACCGGGTCGGCGTCGGCGGCCGCCTCCGCCACCTGGAGCACGAGCGCCGCACGCTCCATCAGCTCGGCCGTGCGCAGGGAGAACAGCTGGACCAGCTCGTCCGCGGACGCCAGCAGGGTCTCGTGAAACCAGGCCCTTCCCCGCAGCGAGTCAGGGCGGTCATCGCCAGCAAGGGCAGTGCCGATTACGGCGTCCAGCAGAGCGGGCTTGGCGGGAAAGACAAGGTACACCGTTTTCAGGGCGACGCCGGCGCGCCGCGCGACCTCTGCCATGCTGGTGGCGCCGTACCCCTGGTCCACGAACAGCGAGTGCGCAGCGCTGAGGATGATCCGTTTGGTTTCGGCAGCGCTCGCTTGGCGCCGCGGCGAATGGTAGGGCCGGCGGGTCTTGACAGGCTCAGGAATATCGCTACTATATCATCCTAGTGACTACATGACTGGTGTAGCTAATTGCACGGGATGTCGCAAATGCAAACAGAGGAGGATCGGATGACCGACCAGGCACGCACGGTTCCAGGGTTGCGGTGGTGGCGAGCGGTGGTGGCGCTCCTGACGTTGACAGCTTTCCTGTTCCTGTACCTCGAGGTGCGCCTGAGCCAGGAGGGCGAGCCGCTGATCGTGCCCATCGCGGTCATCCTCGTCCTCAATGTCCTGGTCGCCGCGGCCATGGTGGTTCAGCCCCGTGCCTGGTTGATCTGGCCAGCCTTGCTGCTGCTGATCGTCGGCTTCCTCGGCGATGTGTCGCATCAAGTCGAGGCGATCGTCCAGCCGGACGGCGTCGAGCATGTTGCCTTTGCCATCGTCGCCACTGTCGTACAGGTCGCCGCGATCATCGCGGCCGCGGGGTGCGCCTTCGCAGGCCAGCGTCACCCACACGCTGTTGAGTCGGTGTCCTGACGTGCGTTCAGCCCCCCGAGACGAGACGCGAACGGCGTGCTCAAAGACGAGGCTCACCCGGCCGACAGCACGGTGGACGCCAATGCCTGCGGCCCGAGCGCGTAGATCTGTCAAGCCAACGAACCTGAATTGACACTGGAGTTTGATCCAATGAAATACCTCTCGAATCTCGGCCAGCGTGCCAACCGACTCACCATTCCGCTGCTGCGCGCGGTCGCCCTGACCCTCATTCTCGTATCGCCAGCGGCTGCGCCGCCGTTGGCGCAGGCCGCCGGCCTGAATCCCAGCACCGATGCGTGCTCCCTGGTGACCCAGCAAGAGGCCGGCATGGCGTTGGGCGCTGACCCCGGCGCGGGCGAGGTGGACACGCGACAGGATGCCAGTGCCTGCACCTACGGCACCATGCCCGGCATCGTAATGGTCAATGTGCTTTCGCCTGGCGGTCAAGCCGACTACGACCACTTACTGGGATTGGCGAAGCCCGGCGAAGTGTTCGACGTCGCGGGAGTCGGTGACGGGGCATTCGGCGTCTCCGCAGGCCCAACGGCCAGCATCTGGTTCTACAAAGGTGATACCCTCGTCGCTATCAACGTCATGGCTGGCTTGACCCCGCCACCGCCTACCGACATGGCCATCATGCTGGCCAAGGCGGCCGCCAGCCGGATTTGAGTCAGCGGTATCCGGTACCGGTCGACCGCGGATGCCGGGAGTGCGGCAACCTCCTCGGGCAGCCTGCCGCGACCGTCAACATCGACTACTACGTCGCCTTGATACGCGGTTCTACTCGGTGCGCATCGTCTGGTGGGCGTGGTCGGGTACTAGCCACATCGGCCCGAAAAGACCCGATAAGCATTACGTCTACCTCCTCCCGTGTACACGCTTACCTTCGGACCGCTCAAATGATTGGCTTGGACCCGTTCTCTGAGCCAGGGCGGACGACCTCAGTGCTATAGCGCGACATGACCTCGCCGACCTGCTTTGGGTCAAGGCCGTTCGGGCCAGGACGAAGATTTGCAAGCTCCTTGAAATAGTTGATGTACAGGTCTGGTGTTACCGTACAGAGCATTACAACCGGCTGCTCGCCTGGATTCGCGAACGTGTGCGGGGTGCCGGGTGGTGCAGTCACCAGTGTCCCGGGCTGAGCTGTGATTGTCGCACTGCCGCACGTGAAGGTGGGTGCGCCCGAGACCACAAAGAAGGTCTCGTCGTGGTTGCGATGGATGTGCTGCGGCGGTCCGTCGATATGCGCGGGAATCGTCACCTCCACGATCCCGAGACGGTGGTCGGTATGGCTTCCGTCTTCCAGGATGCGAAGCGTCATTGGTCCAGCCGCAATCGTCTGGCCTGCATGAGTGTCGACAACTTCGATGCTCATCGTGCAATGCTCTCCATTCAATGTCCCAGGTATCTCTCGCCGGCCGCTCACCGTACGTGGACTAAAATATCTTAGGTCGAGTTGAGCACCGACAATCTCGACGAACTCTACGAGCAGCTCCATGCAAACGGCGTCACTGTTCAAGTTCCGCCGCGCGACCGTGGATTCGAGCGTTCGATGCCGGCAAGTCCAGTGACTTGGGATGCGTATCGGCGAAGCCGTCGCGCTGACAACCGACACCATGCAACTCGAGCAGCGGCGAGTGATCATCGGTGCGAAGGGGAAAGGACGCCGCGAGCGCGCCGTGCCGGTTGGAGATGCCGCGCTCCCTGGCGGCGGCCGCACATTGTGAGCCCTGCGTACCACCTACCTGGCTGTACGTCCGAAGAGCGATGGCCGCGAGGTGTGTCACCGAACACCCAAAGGCGGCCACTGGCGGACGGGTCAAAGGCGGCCAGTGAGGGGCACGTCGAGTTCAGTCGAGGAGCGTAGCACGTCGGTCAGCTGTGGGCGTTACGGCTCGGTGCGGAGCCAGTGTTTGCCACTCAGGGT
>JBPCIO010000233.1:0-22682 GCA_051006215.1 Chloroflexota bacterium | reverse complement strand
TTCAGGATCCGGCCGTACGACCCGTCGACGAGGGCCGCGCGCGCTGGATCAGCCGAGCCCAGCTAGACCGTGCGATGGCGCCCGTGTGGCCACCCAGGCAAGCCCTGGCATTGGGCGCCTGAGCTCGGGCCGGAGTCCAGCTTCAGATGCACTCCACGGAAGGCTCGCCGCCGCCCGGTGATGGCTTGCCGACGACGGATGAGCCCGAGCCAGCACACGTCGACCAGCCCGAGACCGTGGCGCCTGGGCCCAGGCGTGTGCGCCGTATCGTGTGCAGCTATCGCCTGGGCTGGCTGCCGGGCGACTGGCTGCGGACGTGGCGGCGTCTCGAGCGGGTGCTTGCCGAGGCTGGGTTGGAGGTCCAGGCGACGTTGGCGCCGCTCGAGGACCTCCCGGCAGATACAGATATCCTGGTCGTCCCGCCTGACTTGCGCGAGGCGGCCCGCGCAGCGGCATTGCCAAACACGCGCATCCTGGTGACGCCCGCAACCGCGGCCGCGGGCGCCTTTGCCGATCTGGTGAGCCGCCTCGAGGCTGGCGCCGAATTCTCTGCCGAACGCGTCGCTGCCCGCGTATTGGAGGAAGCACGGCCTGGCGGATCGGTCTAAACTCTCGAGGCATTGGCCAATCTGTCGCTCACTGCGCTACTGGCGCTGACGCTCACCGCCTGCGGCGCGCCCTCCTCCGCCTCGACTTCAACTTCGGCGCCCGCGGCGACTGCCACCCTGGCCGGGCGACCGAGCCCAACCCTGGCCGCGCAAGCACCCGCACCACCAAACACTGACCCGAACGTGGCCAGCCCCGCGGACATCGAGAACGCCTTTCTGTCGAACGTGGACGATGTGATTGCGGAAGCTGCCGACTTGACCGTCACCCCGTGCGCCGATCTGACGGTGGTCACCCGCGACAACCCGAACCTCCTGCCGTCGGTGCATGGCTTCGCCGCTGCGGCCAAACGCATCGGCGCTGCGCAAGCGGTACTGAACACGGACGAGGTCAAAGTTGAACTGGCCGACCTCGACAACTCCATGGGTGAGCTTGACAACGCGTTGAACCGATGCGGGATCAAGCCACCGTAAGTGCCAGTGCCGCGCTGAGGCTGCCGCGGCCGCCCAATCTGTCGCAGACGCTGGCCCACGCGCGGATGGGTGTTGGCGATCCGTGCCTGCAAGTCGTCCAGGGCGATGTCTGGCGCGCCACCCGTACGCCGGCCGGCATGGCAACCGAACGCGTCCGCCTGGCCACCAGCGGCTCCGTTCTGGTCGACGCCTGGGGACCGGGAGCGGAGTGGCTGGTGCGGCGCGCACCGGAGCTGTGTGGCGCGCTCGACAACCCTGACGCATTCCGGCCAGAGCAGCCGCTCCTGCGCCACCTGGTGCGCTGCCACCCCGGTCTCCGCATCGGACGCACGGCCGCTGTCTTCGAAACTTCGATGATCGTCACGCTCGAGCAGCGCGTGACGACGAGGGATGCATGGCGGAGCTGGCGGCTCCTCGTCCGCACGCTGAGCGAGCCGGCCCCGGGCCCGTTGGCGGGGCTCTGGGCGCCACCCGCGCCCGAACGCATCGCGCACACACCTTACGAGGTCTTCCATCGCTTCGGCATAGAGCGTCGGCGCGCAGACGTGATGCGCCGCCTGGCACTCGTCGCCCGACGACTGGAAGAGACGCTCAGTCTGTCGCTAGAAACCGCATACCGCCGTTTTCGAGCTGTCACCGGTGTCGGCCCCTGGACGGCCGCCCGGATCGGCTTGATCGCGCTGGGCGACCCGGACGCGGTCGCCGTCGGCGATTTGCATCTGCCGCACCTGGTCACTCGGCTGCTGGCAGGCGAATATCGTGGTTCAGACGAGCGCATGCTCCAACTTCTCGAACCCTTCCGCGGCCACCGAGGCCGTGTCATTCGCCTGCTGCTGGCCGGTACAGTGTCGAGGCGATGACTCAGCCTGTGCCGGGCGCGGCTGGCGCCGAATGGAATGCACACGCGTATACCCGCCTCTCGAATCCGATGCAAACTTGGGGCGAGGCAATCCTCGAACGTCTTTCCCTGCGCGGCGATGAAACCGTGCTCGATCTGGGCTGTGGCAGCGGCCGACTGACCGAGTACCTTCTGCGCCGCCTGCCGCAGGGTCGGGTAATCGCGGTTGACCGTTCCGCGAACATGCTGGAAGCCGCCCGGGAGCACCTCGAGGCTGAGTTCGGTGGACGGGTCGAGTACGTGCAGCAGTCGCTTGACGAGCTCGACTTCCGCCAGGTTGCCCAGCTTGCCTTCAGCAACGCTACGTTTCACTGGATCAAAGATCATCCGCGCCTGTTTGGAGCGATCTTCGCCGCGCTGCGGCCCGGCGGCTGGCTTGTGGCGCAATGCGGGGCTGGACCGAATATCGCCCGAGTTCGCCAGCGGGCCGGTCAGATCATGGCCTCCGAGCCGTACCGGGCGTATTTCGAAGGTTGGACCGGGCCGTGGGAGTTTGCCTTCCCAGACGTCACGCGTGATCGGCTGATCGCCGCCGGCTTCGTCGACGTGGAGACCGGCATGTTCGAGGCGCCGGTGCAACTGTCGTCAGTCGAGGAGACGCGCGATTATTTCGAAAACGTCATTCTGGGAACTCATCTGGCGCGTATTGCCGATGATGCTTTGTGCGTCGCCTTCCTCGAGCGCATGACCGAGCAGAGCGCAACCGACGACCCTCCCTTCCGTCAGGACTACTGGCGGCTCAATATTCGCGCACGCCGCCCCGAATAACGAGAAGACAACGATTGGGCAGGCCTGGTCGCTTCTCGTCCTTAGTCCTGGACGCCGAAGATGCGGGCGGCTGTGCCCCAGAAGATCTGGTCTTGCTCGTCTTGCGAAAGGCCAAGGTCGTCGAAGGTCTGCATCCAGGTACTGAGCTCACGGCTCATGTGCGCCATATCGCAGTCGGAGCCCCACACCAGCTTGCGAGTCGAGACCTCCGATCGCAGCATCTTGCGCTCCACCAGGTGCCTGCGGACCACCGTGCCACCCGAGATGTCGAAGTAGACGTTCCGCCGCCAGCGGGCGACAGCCGCCGCCGAGTCATACAGCCCGTAGCCAAGGTGAGCGCCGATGATCTTCAACTCGGGGAAAGCGACGCTGATCCCGTCCAGAAAGATAGGTTGCATGCGGCCAGCCCCGTACCAAGAGTCGACCGGTGAGTCTGGCTTGTAGCGGCGATTGCCTTCCATCTCGCGCGAGATCTCTTCGGCCTGATTCATGTTCTCGGGCGGAAACTGGAGGTAGTCGATCATGCCGCCCGAGATGCCCGTGTGGAACAGGGTCACCAGGTTTCGACGCTCGGCCTCGGCATACAGCGGGAAGTAGGTCGGGTCGTCGTAGTTACGGCGCGGGTTGATGATCTTCAGCCCGCGAAAGCCTCGATCGGCGAGGTCGTTGATCTCTGCAGGCTGCGTTTGATCGACGTCGATCATGGCGAAGGGCACGATCAGCCCGGGGTAGCGCTGGTAGGCTTTTTCGACCAGGTCGTTGCCCTCTCCGGGCCGACCGAGCAGGCACACCCGATAGATGTTCAGCCGCTGGCTGTTGTAGGCCAGCATGTCCAGCATGTTGTCAGCCGTGTAGATGGGCAGCGTCGACCCTCGAGCGCGCCACGGGTAATGCACGTGCGTGTCGAACACCCGACGCGGGGCGTCCTTGACATAATTGGGACGTTGGATGTCATGCATTGCGGTTCTGCTTGAATGATATGCATGCAAGCTACCTTGACCATTTCCCACATGCTGGTGCGGCTGACCGGCGTGCTGCTGCTCATTCTGGGACTCCTGATCTGGGCCGAGCGCGCCTTCAATCTGATCTCTGTGCATACGATCGTCGGCCTGGTGTTCGTTCTGGCGTTGTGGGTCCACGCAGCGCTCTCAGCCCGGGCGGGAGGCTCGACTGGACTGGCGGCCGGAGTCGCGGCGACTGGCTTGGTCGTTGTCGTGCTCGGCATGGCCCAGAGAAACCTCTTGCCCGGTGACCTCCACTGGGTAATCCAGATCGTCCACTTACTGATTGGCATGGCCGCCGTCGCCATGGCCGAAATCATCGGTGGTCGGCTGCGGCGCAATCGGCTGAGGGCGGCCACCGCCTAAGAAATGACCGGGCCACGGCGTAGGATGGCTGGTCGATGAGCTCGGGCGTTGAATTGGCCGCGGCACGCTTGTGCGCTACTCGACAGCAAGGGGTGGCGCTCGATCGGCTGCCGCCTGGGTTGGAGCCGCGCGATGAAGACGGTGCGTATGCCATCCAGGACGCCCTGCACCAGTGCCTGGCTGCCAGCGATGGTTGGGGCGCCGTGGTCGGCTACAAAATTGGTTGCACGACGTTGGTGATGCAACGGTATTTGCAAATCCCTAACCCGTGCGCAGGCGCGATCTACGCATCGACCGTCCAGCACGTGCACGGAAGCTTCGCCCACGCGAACTTTGTGCGAGTGGGTGTCGAGTGCGAGATCGCGGTGGTTCTGGCGGAGGATCTCGGCGCCGACCGGACCACCGTCGATCGCCCTACTGCCGCTCGGGCGGTTGGCGGCTGCATGGCTGCGATCGAGATTGTCGACGATCGGTACGTGAACTACACCGCCCTCGGAGCGCCGACGCTCATCGCCGACGATTTCTTCGGCGCCGGCTGTGTGTTGGGTGCGCCAGTGGGCGACTTTGATCCAGGCCAGCTGGCCGGCGCAGTCGCGAGCATGCGTATCGACGGTCGCCACGTCGGATCCGGCCTTGGCACGGATATCCTGGGCGAGCCGCTCGACGCGCTCGTCTGGCTGGCCAACAATCTCGCCCAGCGCGGGCGGCACCTGCGCCGAGGTGAGTTCGTCCTGCTGGGCAGCCTGGTACAGACCCAGTGGGTCGTTGCTGGTCAGTCCGTGGTGATCGAAAATGATCGCCTTGGCACCGCCCAGGCCGACTTCGTCTAGGGGCATGAAGCGCTAAACTGGACTGTTCAGTGATGCAGTGTGGGCTGGCTGGGTTGACACGACGCGGGTTGCTCGGCCTGGTTGCAGCCGCTGCAGCCGCCGCTATCCGGCCGGCAGTTGTCAGAGCAGACCCCTGGGCCAACGACGCTGCGGCATCGGTCGTGTGGGTCAGGACGAGCGGCGCGGATGTCTCGCTGCGCACGGGTCCAGATGTGAGCGCGGAGCGGTTGGCGCTCGTGCGAGCAGGCACCGTACTCCGCGTTCTGCAAACGCTGGGCGCCTGGAAACAGGTCTACGATCCACGGGCAGACGTCACCGGGTACGTTCATGCCGACCTGGTGGAGTCGGCCTCGGCCCCCGCGAAATTCGCGTATTTGCCAGAAGTGCCGATCGAGGCCGAGTTCTCTACCGTGATGATCGCGACCTCAGATGTTCCGCTGTACTTCTTCCCGAGCGCTGACCCGCTTGCGCAGGCCACTACTGTGGATGCAAGCGACCGAGAAGCCATCGTCGGGACCGTCACCGGTGATGACGGGGCCACATGGTTCAAAACGCAGGACGGCTACTACCTGCCCCACGACGACCTGTTCAATGGGTCTGCTCCCTATTCGTTCGGTGGCCGCTGGCTGGACGTGAGCTTGAGCGGTGCAGCGCACGTCGTTGCGTACGACGAGGAAGCGGCTGTGCGGTCGTTCTACGCAATTAAGGGGACGCCGACATTCCCCACTCCGTTTGGCACGTGGTCGATTGTTCGGCGCGTGGCGAACGAGACCATGGACAGCACGACGGTTGGCATACCGCGGAACGGTCCAGGCGGGTACTACCTCAAAAACGTCCTGTATACCCAGTACTTCCGCGGCACCGGCGAAAGTCTGCACTACAACTGGTGGTCGTCTGCCTGGGGCCTGCCTGGCTCGCACGGATGCCTTGGTCTTTCGCTGAGCGATTCGCGCTGGCTCTGGGACTGGGCAGCCATAGGCACGCCGGTGTCGATCCACGCCTGAGGCGCGATGAAGATTACCGATGTGCGGCTCGAACGCCTGGTGGGGTATACAGATGCTCCACCGGGATTTCAGGCTGAGCGGCTGAGCCGACCAATCGACGTCTACCCCGAACACAATGCCGAGGCTGGTCTGGGGTGGGCGGCGCGTACAGATGCCGGCCAACTCAAGATCGACCACTCGTATCTGACGATCGAGACCGACGAGGGCGTCAGCGGTGTAGCCGGGCCACTCGAGCGCTATGAGTTTGCTGCCGTGATTGGCCGTCAGCTCGCACCTCTGTTGATAGGCGAGGATCCGCTCGCCCACGAGCGGCTGTGGGACAAGATGTACCGACTGCTCGTCCACGGCCGCAAAGGGCTGGAGATGCAGGCCATCAGCGCGGTCGACGTGGCGCTCTGGGACATCAAGGGGCGCTGGGCGGGCACCGCTGTACACCGTCTGCTGGGCGGCCCGACGCGGACGTCACTGCCGGTATATGCCAGCAACCTGGGCTATTCGTTTGAGCCTGAACAGGCTGCCGCGGTAGCTCGGGCTCAACGCGGCGACGGTTTCCGGGCCCAGAAGTGGTTCCTGCGGCATGGGCCCGCGCGCGGCGAAGACGGCATGCGCCGCAACCTGGAGACGGCCCAGGCTGTGCGCGCCGGACTGGGTGACGACTCGGAGCTGATGCTGGACGCCTGGATGAGCTGGACGCTTCCATATGCTCGGGCAATGGCTGAGCGGCTGGAAGCGGTGCGGCCGCGTTGGATCGAAGAACCGCTGTTGCCGGATCTCCTTCACAGCACTGCCGAGCTTCGCCGCATGATTCGGATTCCGCTGGCAACTGGCGAGCATGAGTACACCCGCTGGGGCATCTTCGAGCTCCTGAAAGCGGGCGCGGCCGACGTCATTCAAGCCGACACGTACTGGGCCGGCGGCATCACCGAGATGCTCAAGATTGGCACGCTGTGCTCGTTGTACGATGTGCCGCTTATTCCGCACGGCCTGTCAGTGCCAGCCAACGTTCAGCTCATCGCTTCCCAACCCGCCGGTCTGTTCCCGTTAGTCGAGTTCCTGGTCCAGTGGAATGTCGTGTCCCAGTTCTTCTGGAAGCAGCCAGTCTTACCCGTGCAGGGCGCTGTCGCGGTTCCTGACCGCCCAGGCATCGGGGTCGACTTCGACGACTCCAAAATAGCAGAGCGGCATCGTCTGACCTGGACCTAGCTCTCTCTACAGACCGGCCAGCTGCTCCATGAGCCGCGCGACTGCGAGGTCGTCCTGGTCGGGCGCGCCGGTCATGGCAGTGGCGCGGAAGAGCTGCGTTGCTTGAGCCGTCATCAGCATTGGCAGCCCCAGCTCGCGCGCGGTGTCCTCGATGATCCCCAGGTCTTTGAGGGCGATCCGCAGACTTCCGCCGCTGCGGTAGCTGCCGTCGAGGAGTTTGGGAACACGACTCTGGAACACAGCGCTCGATCCCATCGCGGTGCAGATCATCTCGAAGACAGTTTGCGGGTCTGCGCCTGCCTTGCGGCACAACACCATCGCTTCCACTGACGCGACGAGGTTGCAGTACACCAGGATCTGGTTTACCAACTTGGCGGTTGAACCTGCCCCCACCGGACCCAGATGGAACACGTGGCTCGAGAAGCCTTCGATCACGGCACGTGCGCGCTCGAGGTCGGACACCTCGCCGCCGATCATAGTGGTAAGCGTGCCTTCGGCGGCACGGGCGGTGCCACCGCTGACCGGCGCGTCGAGCCAGGCCAGACCGGCGGCCACAGCCCGCGCGCCGAGGTCTCGAGCGCGCGCGCTCGAAATGGTCGACATGCACACCACGACGCTGCCCGGCGCCAGGGTTTCGGCTAAGCCATGTTCGCCGAAAGTAGCATGTTCGACCTGCTCGGCGTTGAGCGGGACGACCACCGCCACCTCTGCGCCTTCGCCTGCATCGGCTGCCGATCGACACGTCTGTCCGCCGTCGACGCCAAGTTGGACCAGCGGCTCCGGGCGCGGGTCGTAGCCACGCACGGTGAACTGCTTGTGCGCCAGGCAGCGGGCCATGCCGGACCCCATCGCTCCCAGACCGACGAACGCAACTGTTTGAACCATACGCCAAACCTTCTCCCTGTCAGACACCAGGGTAGTGCCACCCGGCTGGCGTATCCTGCTGAGCGTGAACGAACATACGGGCCGCGCAGCCGTGGCGACCGGGCCAACAGGCCCGATGACACTACGACAGTTCCCGCTGCGGGCGCCGGGCGCTGGCGAGATCGTGGTGCGCGTGTCGCTGGCCATGATCTGCGGCTCCGATTTGCATATGTGGCGTGGCGAGGTGCCCTGGTTTCAAAAGACGCCAGGTATTCAGGGGCACGAAATGACTGGCGTCGTGGAGGCACTTGGCGCCGACCGCGCCAACGACAATCTTGGCCGACCGCTGCGTGTGGGCGATCGCGTGGTATACGCCTACTTCATTCCCTGCGGCGAGTGCCCGGCGTGTTTCAGCGGCACCACCGGCTGCCCGAACCGGTACCGCTTCCGTAACCCGTACACGGCTGAGGAACGTCCATTCCTGGGCGCGTATGGCGAGTACTGCTACGTCCAGCCTGGGCAGTGGGTTTTCAAAGTTCCGGATAGCCTTTCAGATGCGCTGGTCGCTCCAGTCAACTGCGCCCTGTCACAGGTGGTGTATGGCTTGCACCAGATTCGTGTCTGGCTCGGCGACACGGTAGTGATCCAGGGGGCAGGTGGCCTGGGCCTGTACGCTGTGGCGCTGGCGCGTGATATGGGCGCGGCCACGGTTGTCGCGGTGGATGGCGTGACGGAACGGCTAGAGCTCGCGCGAGCGTTTGGGGCTGAACACACCATCAATATTCGCGAGGTCCCCGACAAGGCCGAGCGGGTGGCGAAAGTCCGCGAGTGGACCGACGGCCGCGGAGCAGATCTGTGCGTCGAAGTGGCGGGTGTGCCACATGTGGTGCAGGAAGGGCTCGAGCTGCTGCGAGTGGGCGGCCGCTACGCGTGGATGGGCAACATCGTACCCGGCGCCGAAACTACGATCATCCCCCACGATGCCACGCGCCAGCCCAAGACGATTATGGGTGTGCTGGCATACGACCGCTGGGTCATCCCGCGGGCGTTGACGTGGCTGGAACAAGCGCAGCATCGCTATCCATTCGAAAAGCTTGTCTCGGCCGCAATTCCCGCTGGAACAGATCAACGCCGCCTTTGCACAAGCCGACTGGAACGCGGGCAAGGGCCAGGTCGGGCGAGTCGCGATTCGGGTCAACAGCGGGTAATCCACCTGCCCCTTCGGCTCCTGGCTGAATGGGCTCAGTAGCCTGCGTTCGGAGATGGACGTTCCCAGGCGTGGGCGCGCAGGACGTCTTCGTCGATGTCGGTGCCCCAGCCAGGGCCGGTTGGCAGCAGGATACAGCCGTTGTCGATCGTCGGCGGGCACGTGACCAGGTCTTTCTTCCAGGGCACGTCGTCGATGTCGATCTCCATGATGCGCACGTTCGGCAGCACCGCGCACAGGTGGATCGAGTGCAGATCGGCCAAGTGGCTGTAGTAGTTGTGCGGGGCGACCGTGAGCTCGTACGCATCCGCCATTTGGCCGATAGCGTACGCCTGCCCGAACCCATTCCACGGGACGTCGATGATGATCGTGTCGGCGGCGTGCAGCTCCAGGAATGGCCGGTACTGGCGCGTGCTCACCAAACTTTCGCAGGAGGCCAGACTGTGCGGGATGGACTGCTTGATGTGCAGGAGCGCCTGCGGGTCCCAGGTGTCGTATTCGATCCACTGCATGTTGAAGCGCTCGAGCGACCGCGCGATTTTGACCACCCCCTCCGGACGGAAGTTGTAGTTCAAGTCGAGCGCAATCTGCACTCGCGGTCCGACGCCCTGGCTGAAGGCTTCGATGAGCTGCTCGACGCGTTCGAGCACGTCGACGGTCACGATTCCGTCAGTAGAGCCTTGCCCATGGTCGAATCCGGGGAAGTAGGTGCTGGCCGGAGTGCCGGGTATGACGATGTTCGTCTTGAGGGCTGTAAAACCGCGTTCGACCACTTCGCGTCCGAGGGCAACCACGTCGTCGTACGAGCGCAGCTGCGGCAGTCCGAGTTGTTCGGCGTGGCGGGCGCGGGTTGTACCGCAGTGCGACCAGTACAGGCGCATGCGGTCCCGCATGGGGCCGCCGAATAGCTCGTACACCGGCACTCCCAGGGATTTGCCCTTGAGATCCCACAGGGCCAGCTCGATGCCGGCCATGGCTTTGTGGGTGGTTCCGCCCAGGTTCTGGCGCGACGCGCGCAGCATGTCCCAGTACAAGCGTTCGATCGCCCGCGGGTCTTCGCCGACGAGCAATTCTTCGAAGTCACGCACGCAGCCGACGACGCCGTACGGGTTGCGACTATCGCTGCATTCGCCCCAGCCGACCAGGCCATCGTCTGTCTCGACTTTGACGAAGGTCCATGGGCGCCAGCCGGCGTCGCACAGGAATGCTTGAACGCGGGTGATGCGCATGGCTACTTCTCCGCCCCGAAACCAGACCCGGTTGGCTGACGCGGGCCTAGGCTCCCTTGCAAGTCTTGCAGCTTGGCCCAAGTTACGTCGTCGATTGGGATTCCTTCGGCGCGCGCGGCTCGGGAACGTTGCTCCGGCTCGCCGGGCAGCAGCACCTCGTCAAAACCGGGCGCCGGGGGGACTGACTTGATCTGACCAAGCAGGTAGTCGGCTGCTTGACTGTACGCCGCGCGGGCACCGAACGCGCCCGGATCGATGCACAGGAAAAATGCTCCGCTGGAGAACTCGCCCTGGGGTACGCCGAGCGCGCCAGTCAGGGCTAACGAGAGCAACTGTGAAACAACCGCCAGCCCGTACCCTTTGTGCGCGCCGAACGGGAGCAACGCGCCGCCGTCGTAGAAGTCTTGGGGCGATGTGGACGGCTGCCCCTTCGCGTCCAGAATGCAGCCGGGCGGCACCTCGACGCCTTTGGCTCGCGCAACCTGGAGTTTGCCTTCGGCCACCGTCGTGGTCGCAAAATCGGTGACCACGTTCCCGCGCTTCGTCGAGGGCACCCCAAAAGCGATCGGGTTGGTGCTCATCGCCCTGCCCGCACCGCCGTGCGGCGCTGCCGCCAGTCCCAAGCCGTACATGGACACGGTTGCGAACCCGATCAGTCCTTCGGCGGCCGCCATCTCCACCCACTCGCCCAGACGCCCGATGTGGTTGCACGCTACAGCTGAGACCGCGGCCACGCCCGAGTCTTTGGCTTTGGCGATGGCGATGGCCATCGACTGTCTGGCGGTGAGCTGCCCAAACGCCCAGTGCCCGTCGACTACCCCGGTCGAGCTGGTCTCGTGCACGAGCTCCGGCTGGGCGATAGCCATAACTCGGCCCTCGCGAACGAGTTGGACGTAGCTCGGCACGCGGATCACGCCGTGCGAATCATGGCCTGCCAGGTTCGCGTCGACGAGTGAGTCCGCCACCTGGCTCGCACTCTCGAGTGGCACGCCGCCGCCGACGAAGATGTCCCGAGCGAGCGAACGCAGCTGGTCCGGAGCAATATGGGGCATTGACTGATCCTTTCACCTGCAGAAGCTCCCTGGACCTTACCCGACGCGCCGTGTGCAGTACGTGCTTGGGCCTACCCGGGCGGCTGTGCTCGGGCGTGAGCAAGTAGGATATGGGTCATGGCGAATGGATACATGGGCAAGATACTTTGGGTGGATCTCACGAGCGGCACTATCCGCGAGGAGGCACTCGATCCCGAAATGGCCCGAGACTTCGTCGGCGGATACGGCATCGGCGTGCGTCTGCTGTACGAGCGCATGCGAGCAGGTGTTGACCCGCTCGGCCCGGACAACATCCTGGGCTTCGTGACTGGCCCGATGACGGGCACAGCCTGCATCGAAGGTAACCGCTCGCTGGTCGTCTGCAAGTCGCCGCTGACCGACGGATGGGGCGATGCGAACTGTGGTGGCACGTTCGGCCCGGGTTTGAAATTCGCTGGCTTTGACGCTGTGTTCTTCACCGGCGCCGCCGATCGACCGGTCTACCTGGAGATCGACGATGGCCGGGCGACGCTGCACGAAGCGGCCGACCTGTGGGGCCAAGATACCAACGAGACCGAGCACGCTCTGCAAGCGCGGCATGGCAAGGGCACCGAGGTGGCCAGTATCGGCCCAGCCGGTGAGAAGCTCACCTTATCCGCGGCCATTATCAACGACGAAGGCCGCGCCTGGGGGCGTTCGGGTGTGGGCGCGGTGATGGGCTCTAAGAAGCTCAAAGCGGTCTCGGTCAGAGGCAAACGGACGGTGCCAGTCGCTGACCCGGAGCGCGCCAAGGAACTCCGCAAGACCTACATGAAAAAGCACACCGGCGCGTACGACCTGTTCAAGGACTACGGCACGCCAGGCATTACCGCGGACTCCTCGTGGAGCGGCGACACTCCGGTTAAGAACTGGGGCGGCGCCGGCCCGGTCGACTTCCCGCAGGGCAAAGTTTCATTCGAGGCGGACATGGTCCGCGACGAGTACCAGGACAAGAAGTATGGCTGCTGGATGTGCACCATGGCTTGCGGCGGTCACTGGTCGGTAAAGAAGGAGGGGCCGTACCAAGGCACCACCCACCACCAGCCTGAGTACGAGACCATGGGCGTGTTCGGCGCGATGATGTTGAATGACAATGTTGGCAGCATCATCAAGACCAACGAGATCTGCAACCGCATGGGACTGGACACGATCTCGGCTGGCGGAGTCATCTCGTGGGCGATGGAGTGCTACAACCGCGGCATTCTGACCAAAGATGACACCGACGGAATTGACCTGACCTGGGGCAACCACGCTGGCATCGTCGCGGCGCTGGAAAAACTGGGCCGCCGCGAAGGGCGTTTCGGCGAGCTGCTGGCGCAGGGCGCCAAACGCGCCTCGGAGCAGGTGGGACGTGGCAGCGACGCGTTCGCTATGCACGTAGGCGGCCAAGAGCTACCGATGCACGACCCGCGCTTCATCCCCGGCCTGGCGCTTACCTACCAGATGGATGCCACGCCAGGTCGCCACACGCAGGGTGGCGAGATGAGCACGTGGCCGGATATGCCGGACATGCCGGACAAGTACGATTACGGCGCCAAGGGTGAGTTTCACCACAAGCTGGTCGGGGCCATGCACTTCGTGAACTCGCTGGGCATCTGCCAGTTCGCTTACGCCTCGTATCCGATTGACACGTGGACGAACTTCTACGCAGCCATAACGGGTCAGGAGCTGACCTGGGAGCAGGCCCTGAAGCTCGGCGAGCGGATTGGTAATCTGCGGCTGGCGTTCAACCTGCGCGAGGGAATCAACCCGCTCGCAAGTCACAAGGTTCCAGACATCGTGGTCGGCAGCCCGCCGCTGGAGGCAGGCAACCTGCGCGGCGTAACCGTCGACGTGCAGCGCCAGGTACACGACTACCTCGAGGCGGCCGGGTGGGATACCGAGTCATGTACACCAAAGCAGTCCAAGCTCGAGGAGCTGGGACTGGGCTTCGTGGCGAGAGACCTGGCCGCCGTCGGCTGAGACCCGCCGAGGGACTTCTCTCGCCCTGCACGCTGCGCACCCTCGGGCGCGTAGACGTGCAGGGCTGGACTGGCTAGAGCATTACTGGGTCACGCTGCGCGCCCGGTTGAACAGGCGAGTCTGAGCTTTGCCGATAGCCCGCTCGAGTCCGCTGCGTACGCGCATGGGTCGGCCCTGATAGCCCTCATACCCCGCGACGACCGTGCCGTCGCCTGCGCGGCGGCTAAGGTACGCCAGGCCTAGTCCGACGCCTGCTACGCCGAGAAGAACGATCAATTTTGCCATTTCACCGCAACCTCCCACAATCAACGCACGCGCTCACCTGCACGTGCCGTACCACTCGGGATGTTAATCAGCGCACCACCGGTTTGGGGGTGAGGGTGGTGTTTGTGTGCGCGAGTGGGCATAGAATCGGCCATGTAGGCGCGTTTCGCCGACAAGGAGAACCCAATGCCGCTGTATCTGTACCAGGGTTCGTACACCGCGGAGTCGCTCGCGGCGCAGATGAAGGATCCGAAGGATCGAATAGAGGTCGTGAAGCCGATGTTCGAGGCTATCGGCGGTAAGGTTTTGGCGTCTGGCTTTCCGTTCGGTGATTATGACGTGCTCGTCGTCTACGAGGCGCCAGACGACAGCGCTGCTGCGAGCGTGGCGCTAGCAGTTGCTGCCGGCGGAGCAGTCAAGTCGTCCAAGACGACCCGCTTGCTGAGCGGCGCGGAGTGGGTGGAGTCACTCCGCAAAGCACAAGGCATAGCCTCGACGTACCAGCCCCCACGTTAGCACCGGCAACGGTAGCCACGGGTCAATGAGCGAGCATCAGCAGAAGTGGCCGGACAAGTTATGGATCGTCCGTCACGGCGAGAGCGCCGGCAACGTCGCCCGTGAACGGGCGTATGTAGCGCAGGACGCGCTCATCGACATCCCTATACGTGATCCGGACGTCCCGTTGTCTGAGCTTGGCCAGCGTCAGGCGCAGGCGCTCGGCCGTTGGTTTGCGCGCATGCCCGACGCCGAGCGGCCGAACGTCGTGCTCACGTCCACGTATCTTCGCGCGCAGCAGACCGCTGAAGCCGTCAAAGGAGGCGGCGGCACGGCCAGCAACGACCTGACCTTCGGCGTCGACGAGCGCCTGCGCGAGAAGGAATTCGGGGTGCTGGATCGGCTGACCCGTTGGGGTATCCAGTCCAAGTACCCCGAGCAGGCCGAGTTGCGGCTGCGAATGGGCAAATTTTATCATCGGCCGCCGGGTGGCGAGAGCTGGTGCGACGTGATCCTCCGCCTGCGCAGCGTCATCGACACGCTCACCCGCGAGTACGTCGGCGAGCGAGTGCTGATCGTGTGTCACTCCGTGGTCGTGTTGTGCTTTCGGTATTTGTTCGAGCGGCTGAACGAGGAAGAGGTGCTCGCCATCGACCAGCGTGACGAGGTCGCCAACTGCGCGGTAACGACGTACGCATTCGACCCCCACGCTGGCAAACGAGGTAAGCTCGTGCGCCAGTCGTACAACTTCGTGGCGCCACTCGAGCAAGCTGGCGAACCGGTTACTACGGCTCCGGATGTCAAGCCCACACCCCCGTGAAAGCGCTAGCGGCCACCAAGCGCTGATCGATCCGGATCTGCTGCGCGAGTGGCCACTGCCGGCGCCGGACGAGGGCGGCGACAAGTCGGCCCGCGGGCGGGTGATGTGCGTCGGGGGGTCACCCGAGCTGCCTGGCGCAATTATCCTGGCCGGCACGGCGGCCTTGCGGGCAGGAGCAGGAATCCTGCGCATCGGCGTTCCGCGCAGCGTACGTCTGGCGGTGGGCGTTACGGTCCCTGAGGCTCTCGTGTATGGCGTTCGCGCAACGCGCGCTGGCGGTTTTGATCCGGAAGCGGCCGTCGAGATTGCCCGGCGTGCGCGGGGCGTGGACGCAGTGTTGATCGGTCCGGGCATGGTCGGCGAGACGTCCACGGCAGAGTTGCTGAAGTCATTGCTGCCGCGTCTGGCCGACACCCGAGTGGTCGTGCTCGACGCGGTCGCGCTCGACGGGGCTAAACAGGCCATGTGTGCGGTGCGGGATAGCGCCCCGCGGGTGGTCATGACTCCGCACGGTGGCGAGATGGCACGCTTGCTGGATCTTACGATCGAGGAAGTGGCAGCGCGGCCAGTCGAGCTTGCCCGCCAGGCGGCCACGGCGTTCGGAGCAGTGATCGCGCTCAAGCGCGCGGAAACGCTGGTCGTGACGCCGGCCGGCGACGTGTACCAGTACGTCGAGGGCGGAGTTGGACTGGCGACGTCCGGTTCGGGCGACACCCTCGCTGGCATCATCATTGGGCTCGCCGCGCGGGGCGCCGACCCTGCCCAGGCGGCCGTCTGGGGCGTGTACTTGCACGGCACCGCTGGGAACCGTCTGAGCCACGGCATAGGTCGCATTGGCTTCCTGGCGCGTGAGCTGCTCGACCAGGTGCCCCCGATTATGGCTGAGTTAGAGCGAGCGTAAGGGCACCAAGGTCGAGGTCAGCCGGCGCTTCAATTCAACTGGTACCCTTGCCCCGATGCGCGGGTTTCAAAAATTTCTCCTCCGCGGCAACGTTGTGGATCTCGCCGTTGCCGTTGTCATTGGCGCCGCGTTCGGCGCGGTCGTCACGGCGTTGGTGAAAGACATCATCACGCCGATCATCGGCATCGCTGGCGGTTTGCCAGACTTCTCCGCCTGGGTCGTGACCATAGGCGCAAGTAAATTTCTCATCGGCGACTTCATCAACACCGTGCTGTCGTTCTTGGTGATCGCGGCCGTCATCTACTTCCTCGTAATTGCCCCGGTGAACAAGCTTGTCGAGCGGATGCGGCCCGAAACGCCGCCGTCCGCGACAGCCACACGGGAATGCCCGGAGTGCCTCAGCAAGATCCCGGTCAGGGCCCGCCGCTGCGCGTTCTGCACCGCCGAAGTTGCCACCGGGTTGTCAGTCACGGCCACCTGACGCGACCTACCATCGAGACGATGGACCCTGAATTCAGTCCGGCAGACGTGGTGGTGTATCAGCGCGCCGCTACGACCAACCATGAGGTGCTTCGCTTACTTGGCGAGGTGAGCGAGCAGCGGGCGACGGCGGGCTTGCATCGGCAGGCTGTCGAGCTCAGCCGTAGCCTGGACGAGGTGCTTGGGACCTTGTTGGCGGCTCCGATCGAGACCGATATCGGCCCGCTGGTCACGTAGGTTCGGCCGCCGCCCAGCCCTTTGGGACAGGGTCGCTCAGGCGATCTGGTTCACTGTGCAGATTGTGAATGGCGTCCCGTACCTCGGCGAGCTCGCCGGTTTGTTGTCGGCTTGCGCGTGGGGGGCGACTGGCATTGTCATACGAGCCTATCTGAGCGGAGTGCCGGCGGTGGCGGTCAACAGCCTTCGAAATACCACCTCGGCCGGTGTTTTCATCCTGATCTGGGTTGCGTTCAGCAGTCGCGCCTCGGTTTCACCGTCAGCAGTTGTCCTGCTCGTCGCCTCGATGATCGTCGGACTCGTGATTGGCGACAGCCTGTATTTCGAGGCCCTGAAACGAATCGGTGTTGCTCGGGCGATGCCGATTTCGATGGGCTACCCGGTCATGACTTCGTTGCTGGCAGCGATTCTGCTGGGTGAACGTTTGACGGCCATGTCGGTGATCGGAATGTTGGCCACACTCACAGGGGTCTATCTCGTGGCAATGCCGGCCGCGGGGGCTGCGCGAGCGCTCAGCCAGCAACCGGCGAGCGGCCACTGGTCCGGGGTGGCTTTTGCGGCGGTGGCCGCCGCATGCTGGTCGTTCTCTGCGATCGCTGTCAAACCCGCCCTGGCTATGACCGACGTCGTGACGGCCAGCGTTATCCGCGCCAGTTTGGCGGCTATGGTGCTGTGGGCGGTAACCATGCGGCGTGGCCCCGTACCCCTCGGGACCTGGTTCCACGGACGGTCGCTCAGGGCTATCGCCGCCGTGGGAGCCTGCGGGGTCATCTCTACGGGCCTGTTCCTGGAGTGTGTGTCGGTGGCCGGCGCTGGTACGGCAGCCGTTCTGAGCGCAACTTCGCCCATCTTCGCCGTACCGGTGTCGATCGTGTTTCTGCGCGAGGGGGGCAGTTGGCGCGTCGTAGCTGGCACCCTTCTGTCGGTGATCGGCGTGGTGATGCTGACCGCCGGGGGAGGTGCGTAGCGTGGGTTCGGCACCCGTGACAGAGAGCGGCCGCGACCTGCGTATTGACTTCTTACGCGGGATCTTCGTTGTCGGCATGATCGTGGACCACGTTGCAGGCGCCTCCTGGTTGTACCTGCTGACGGGTGGCAATCGCTTCTACGCGTCGGCAGCCGAAGGGTTCGTTTTCGTATCTGGTATCGTCGCCGGCCGAGCCTATACCCGCACCATCCAGCGCGACGGCATGAACACGGGCCTGTGGCGGCTGTTGAAACGCGCTGGCCAGCTGTACCTGTTGGGCGTCGGTCTCACGCTCCTCCTGGTGCCCGCATCCGAGCTGTTGCACCTGCCCTGGGCGCAGGGCTGGGATTTGCACGACGCGTGGGGCTTCGTGCTCAGCACGGTAACCCTGCACCGGACCTATTACCTCGTGGACGTCACGCTGCTGTACGTTCTGGTGCTGATCGTTTCGGTCCTGGCGTTCGTCGTGCTGGAGCACGGTCTGGCGCTGGCCGTTCTCGCCGCATCATGGCTGTTGTGGCTAGCCTACCAGGTTGCACCCGACCAGGCAGTCCTGCCGTGGCCAATTACCGGCAACAACCTCTTCTTTTTTGCCGCCTGGCAGGTCCTGTTCTTCACCGGGCTGGTCATTGGCCACGACTGGAATCGCCTGGCGGTTGTCCTCCGCCACGTCCCCAGGCGACGAGTGCTCGCTATCGCAACACTGGCGCTGGCCCTGGCGATCGTCATCTACAACGTGCAGGACCGTCTCGCTGCTCTGGCCGTCGGCGGCGCTGCAGACCCGGCCACGGCGCAGGCGGTAGTGCTTGCCAGGCTCGTGGGCAAGTCAGACCTGCGGCCAGGCCGACTGTTCGCATTTGCGCTCGTCTTCACGGTATTGTTCCTGACCACCGTCGAATTCTGGCCGGTTGTGCGGCGTTGGTCAGGCTGGCTGTTCCTGCCACTCGGACAGAACGCGCTGTTCGCGTATGCCCTTCACATGTTTATCGCCGTCGGCGTGGCAGTAGTCCTACGTGACACATCGGTGGCCAAGTTTGAGCCGACTCGAGTCAGCGCCGCAATGCAAATAGGCGCTGTTTTGCTGGTGTGGCTACTCGTAAAGCTGCGACCACTCCGGCCGTCGCTGACGAGGCAGCCAGCCTGGCTGGCTAGCCCGGCGCTGGTGGCGGTTGGCCTGCTGTTCGTCTTGCCGCGGGTGGCTCCCGCCATCCCGAGCGCGCCAAGCGTCGCTGCCGCCGGCGCAGGCCAATCGTCCGCGGAAGCAGAAATCGCGCGTGCGTACGGTACCGCGATCCCGATTGGCGCCACGCCAGCGCCGGTCCGAGGCGGCACCAATGCGTCACCCGTGGCGCAACCGGCCCCGTCAGGCACTGAGCAACCGCTGAGCGCGAGCCTGGGACTGGTGAATGGAATGATTCTGGAGCCGGAGTTCTTCAGCGCGGCGCTCAATCAAGAAGAGCGCTACTTCATTTATCTGCCACCCGGATTCCGGACCCGTCCCCAGCGGTACCCCGTCCTGTACATGCTTCACGGCATCGCCGGCAACCGCGACGAGTGGCTCAAGGACGGCCTGCTGAACGCCGCCGATCAAATGATCACCTCAGGCGAGCTTCCGGCGATGCTGATCGTTTTGCCACAGGGCGATCGAAGCTTCTGGATCAATCACCCAAACGGTGGCCCCCGCTGGGGTGACTACCTGGTGCAAGATCTTATTCGTCACATCGACGCGTCGTACCCGACCAAGGCCGACGCGCAGCACCGAGCCCTTGGTGGGCTGTCCATGGGAGGGTGGGGTGCGCTCTATCAGGGGTTTCTACACCCCGATGTCTTCGGGACCGTCGGCGCACACGCGCCTTCGCTGAACGGCGATTCGGACCTCGACATGAGCTTTCTGGGCAAGGGTGACGCCTTCAACAAGTTCGACCCTGTGCTCCTGGCGAGCACGGCCGGGTCAACCGAGAAGCTCAGGATCTACCTGGACGCCAGCGAGCATGACCCCTGGCTGCAGCGCGACCTCGACCTCAAAGCCCGCTTAGAGAAGCGCAAGATCAGCGTTGAGTGGCACCAGTTTCCAGGCCAGCACGGTGGCTTGTACTGGCACGAACACGTGAGCGAGTACCTGCGCTTCTACGCCAAGTCACTAGCGAACTAACTCGCCCGAGTGCGTGCGGTAGCTGCGCCAGGACACTACACTGGCGACGGGGCGGCCCGCCACCACGTCACTTTGGCGAGCAGCGGACGCACCGAGCGGGGAGGGTTCCGAATCGATGCGCCGCACAATGCGTCTGCCGCGGTTGTTGGTCTTGATCCTGGCGACACTCGTCGGCGTGAGCTCCAGCAGGGTGGCGCAGGCGCAGACAGCGAGTACAACCACCGTGGACCACAACACTATGGTGGCGATGCGTGACGGTATCCGCCTCGCCACTGATGTGTATCGCCCGACTGGGCCTGGCACGTATCCAGTGATTCTGACCCGCACGCCGTACGACAAGACGGGCAGCAAGGACGATGGCAACTTCTTCGCCCAGAACGGCTACGTCTATGTCGCCCAGGATACCCGGGGTCGCTACGCGTCCGAAGGCACTTTTGATATCTATGTACAGGACGACACCGACGGATTCGATGCCGCGGCCTGGCTGACCAGCCAGTCCTGGTTCAGCCCGGATAAAGGCTTCTCACTGTACGGTGGCTCCTACCTGGCCTCGACTGCCCTCAGCGCGGCGCTCACGGACCCACCCTACTTGAAGGCGATGTACCTGTACATCGCGAGCTCAAATTATCACCAGGACGGGGCCTGGCGAGGCGGCGCATTCGCGTTGGCACACAACGCCTACTTCGCCGACGTGACGATTTGCCCGAATCAGATCGCTCGCCAGGCGCAGGCTGGCGCCCCGGATACTGCGCGTGCGCCGCTGCCTTCCCCCAAAGATCTCGCCGCCATCTTGAAGCTCGAGGAGTCCACGCCCATCGACGAGCACCTGCTGTCCCAGAACTGCCCCTGGTACCGCGACTGGGCAATGAACGAGCAGCAGAACTGGTACTGGAATCAGCCAGGGTACAACCACGAGCCACTGTTCGACCACTTCCCGAAAGTTCCGGTGGCTCTGCTTGGCGGCTGGTACGACCAGTTCTTGGGGGGGACCGTCATCGATTACCAGGCCGCGGCGGACCGCACCGGGCAGCCCGTGTCGCTAACGCTCGGGCCGTGGATCCACGGTCGTAACGACCAGTCCACCGCCGGCCAGGGCCTGTTCGGCGCGGACGCACGCGTGGACCAGCGGGCCGAGGCACTTCACTGGTTCAACCGCTATATGCGGGGAGGCGACCCCGTTGCGCCGAAGCCGGGCGTGCGTTATTTTCTGATGGGCGGCGGTTCAGGAAAAGAGGTCAAAGACGACCAGGGCTTTGGGCATCTGGACATTGGCGGCATGTGGCAGACCGCGCCCGCGTGGCCGTTACCGAACACCGAGCAGGTACCCTATTACCTCCACGCAGACGGCAGTCTGGGACCCCTCGCGCCATTCGCCGAGCAGCCCCCGACTGATTTCGCGTACGACGCACGCCAGCCCGTACCGACCATAGGCGGCAACATTAGCTCGGGCGACGTTCTCGCTCCGGCGGGAGCGTACGACCAGCGTTGCCGGCCGGAGTTCCCGATCTGTCATGGATCAAGTGAAGTATTGGCTGCGCGTCCGGATGTGCTGGTCTATCAAACCGATCCCCTCGACGCGGATAGGCGAGTCGTAGGCCAAGTCACCGTCGATCTCTGGGCTGCCACTTCTGCGGTCGACACAGATTTTACGGCCAAGCTGGTGGATGTTTACCCGGACGGAACTGCTATCAACGTGGCTGATGGCATCCTTCGGGCGCGCTACCGCGAGGACCCCAGGATCGCTAGCCTGCTGACGCCGGGCGAGCCGTCCATGTACCCGATTGACCTCTGGCACACCGCCCTGACCTTCAAGGCGGGTCATCGGATCCGACTGGACATTTCGAGCAGCAACTTTCCGCATTTCGATCGCAATCTGAACACGGGCAATCCAATCGGTAGTGACTCAATGGACCAGGCGGTGGTGGCCAATCAGAGCGTGTACCAGGACGCTTCGCACCCTTCACGAGTCCTCCTGCCAATGCAGCCCTGACGGTTTGTCGAGGAAACGGTGTTGATTGGTGACGCTGAAGTCCGCCACATCCGCGTGCTCATCGTGGACGACCATGAGCTGGTGCGAGTGGGCCTGCGAACCTTGCTGAGCACTGATCCTGAGATTGGGGTGGTCGGCGAAGCCAGGACCGGCGGGCAGGCGATCGCTCTTGCGCGTGAGCAGCTTCCGGATGTGGTTCTGCTTGACGCGCACCTGCCGGACCTCAGTGGGCCTGACGTGTGCCGCCGATTGCGGGCCTCGGTGCCGGACGCAGCGATCGCCATACTCACCACGTTCACAGATGGGGAGCTCGTGCGCGACTGCGTGCGGGCCGGAGCGCAGGGTTACCTGTTGAAGGAGATCGCACAGCTTGATCTCAGCCGAAGCATCAAAGCGTTGGCGCGGGGCGAGGCAGTAATCGATCCGAAGGTGACCCCGGTAGTGCTCGCCGCTGCCCGCCAAGGTGGCGAAACTGACCCGGAACCGAAGCTCAGCGCGCGACAGCGAGAAGTTTTACAACTCGTAGCCCAAGGACTGTCGAATCGCGAGATCGCGACACGCATGCACTTGAGCGACTTGACGATTAAGAGCTATGTCGAAGAGATCTTGCTGCACCTGGGCGCCCGCAATCGCGTTCACGCGGCGATTCTGGCGACAAAGCAGGGTTGGATCTAAATTGAAGGTCGGCCCCGCCGATCGCCGCGTCGTTACCTGCCGATTGGCGGGTTGAAACCAGCGCGGCTTTGACGCACGGTTAAAGCGTATGTCCGGCGCGCCAGGTACAGCAGTGCTCCACTCGGACCGGGGCTCGGTCGGAGGTGGGTTGCCTCATGGCGATACGGGACAGTAGAGACACGCACTCGGCATTTCAGCCGCAGTTCGATACGCCTTCGCT
>JBPCIO010000232.1:0-11441 GCA_051006215.1 Chloroflexota bacterium | reverse complement strand
GGAACCCGATTTTGACCCGATTCGCCAAGCTGGCGGTCGCCGCTGCCGGCGCGACCTTCGTCCTGATTGCCGTGGGCGGCCTGGTGCGCGCCACCGACTCGGGGCTCGGCTGTCCCGACTGGCCGCTGTGCTTCGGTGATTGGCTGCCGCCGGCCGATCTCCACGCCTGGATCGAGCACACCCACCGGCTGACCGCCGCCGTCTTCGTTGGCCCGCTGGTCGGCGCAGTGGGTCTCATCACGGTCTTCACCCGGCGTCGCCGCGACCTGCCGCTGCTTGCCGCCGCCGTTGTCGCCGGCGTCCTCGTCATCTTGCAGTCGCTGCTGGGCGCCGCGGTCGTCCTCGGTGGCCTGGCCGCTGAGCTCGTCACCGCCCACCTTGGAATGGCGCTGACCATCTTCCCCCCCCTCCTCCCCCCCCCCCCCCCCCCCCCCCCCCCCCCCCCCCCCCCCCGCGCCCGAGAGGCGCGTAGTACGAGCGCACCTGGCCAGGCGCGGCGAACATCTCGTCCCAGAACGGACTCGGATCGTATTCGAAGGCCTGCGCCGGTGAGGGAACCATCATCGAGCTAGGCCGCGCCCGCGCCGAGTTCGGCAAAGAAAGACGACAATTCCGTCAGCCGCGAGAGAGCCCAGCGAAGGCGACGAGTTCCTCAAGGGGGCCTCGCGATGACGGGCGGCGGTGCTCACGCGGCGGCCTCCGCAACGTCCTCCAGGAGAGAAGCTTGCTTACTCCAGTGCAACTTCCCGATCGCTGAGCCGCTGAAGACGCCGGAGGTGGAGGTCACGTCGGCAAAGTCGCGTCCGGTGGCGACGGTGATGTAATTCAGCCCCGGACGGCGGTGATGGGTGGGGTCGTATGCCACGATCTCGCCGTCCACCAGAACCTCGACCCAGGCGTGCGGTGGTCCCTCCCCAAGCAGATGTCCCGAGACGTAGCGGCCGGGAATACCGAGCGTCCGGACCAAGGCCAGCATGATGTGGGCGTAGTCCTGGCAAACGCCCCGTCCGAGGTGCAGGGCCATCGCGGCTGGGGTCTGGGTGCCAGTGACCCCGACCTGGTACGTAATCGCCGTCGCGGTCCAATCGTGGATCAGCTCGACACGCTCGTGCTGGGTAGACACGCGATCAGCGATCTCGAGCGCCGCCGCGTGCAGGCGCTGGTCGCGCGCCGTCAGCGCCGTGAATTCCAACCCGTTCTGAAAGGGATCAGGCGTCGAAGTAGCCAGGTGGTCCGTGCGACGGGAGACGGTGAAGCAGGCTTCAAAGTCAATGGCGTGGTCGACTCGCTCAGCTTCGACGCTGCACACCCGGTTGCCGAAAGGGTCAGTCTGCCAGGCGACGGCCAGACGCCCCGAGCTGCCCCGCACGTCGAGATCAAACGACTCGAGCACCTGATCAGCGTGCCTGTCGGGCGGGACCATGACCAGGCGCTGGCTGACGTCGCGCACAGGGCCCGTATACACGTACCGATAGTGGTGTCTGATGCTGTATTTGGCCGAGCTCACCGGACCAGGCTCGGCGAGGACGTGTCTAGTGCCTCCAACTCATCCGCGTCATGGTCATGCGGCGGATCGGCACTGACTTCGTCTGCCCAGACGGTCAACGCATTCAGTCGACTCGAACCGTACTGCGTGGTCATCGCAACGTCGACGGCGTCGCGCCCGCGACCGATGACGACACGCCCGATGCGCGGCACGTTGTGGCGGGCATCGAATGTATACCAGCGGTCGCCCAGGTAGGCCTCGAACCAGGCATGAAAGTCCATCGGCACATCCGGCGGTTCCACGGCGATGTCTGGAAAGTAGCCGAAGGCGTACCGAGCCGGGATGTTCAGAGCGCGGCACAGCGCCGTGGCTATCAATGCGAAATCGCGACAGACCCCCACGCGACGCTGGTACACGTCCATAGCCGTCACCGTGGGATCGCTGCTGCCGGTTTCGTAGCTGATATGGGTATGTACCCAATCGCACACAGCCTGCACGCGCGCCCAGGTAGGCGGGCTATTGCCAAACAGATCCCAGGCCGTCTGGATGAGCAGGTCGGACTGGATGTAGCGACTGCCGAGTGTGTAGACGAGGGTGGAATCGGGCAGATCCTCGACACGGACCAGGGGCGCGTCGGGCACGACCAGATCCGGCTCACCGGCGACGGCCACCAGAGCGTCGTATCTGATTCTGAAGCGTCCCTGAGGCGCAACAAAGCGCCAGCAGTGGTTGCCAAAGGCGTCGACATACTCGCGAACCGGCACCTCGGGGTCGGGCCAACGCCGCTCGTACAGCGTTTTATGCTCCCCGTCCGGCTGCGCGCGCACGAGCATGAGCATCGGCACGGGCACCTCGGAGTGGTAGTCGAATTCGCACCCGACCCGTAGGCGCGTGTTCAGCGACGTTTCGATCACGGCATTGTGCCTACTGGTAGTGTGGATTGCTAGCCTCGGGCGCACAAATCGGACCGCCTGCATTTGGGCAGTTCGAATAGGGCCATAGCCTGCCGGCTGGCATCGAGCTTACCCGACCCACGCGTGTCGTCGGCATCATCGCCCTTTACGCCTGGGCAGGTAGCCTGTGGAGATGCCAGCAGCCGAGAGCACGCCGCCAACGCTCGTCTACGTTGGAACCTACACACGTTCGGGCAGGTCCGAGGGCATTCAGGTGTTCCAGCAGGACCCGCACAGCGGAAAGCTGACGCTCTTGCACGCCACTGCCGAAGTCGACCCGTCGTTCCTGACGTTCGATCCCGGCCGTCGATTCCTCTTTGCCGTCAGCGAGGGCATGGGTCGCGACGGCGGCGGGGTGGCGTCGTTCAAGATCGAAGGTCAGAGCGGCCGACTGACGCCGCTCAGCCATCAACCCAGTCTCGGGGGCGAGCCGTGCCATCTGAGCTGCGACCCGACTGGCCGCTGGATCGTGGTGGCCAACCACGAACACGGCAGTGTGGCTGTGCTGCCCGTCGACACCGACGGCCGTTTGCAGCCGCCAACAGACCTTCGGCAGCACGAAGGATCCGGGCCAGGCCCCACGCAGACTGGCCCGCACGCGCACTGCGCGACCTTTGATCTGTCTGGCCGGCATCTCCTCGTAGCTGACAAAGGCATCGACAGGATCATGCTCTACCAACTCGATGCGGACACTGGCAAGCTGATGCCGAACGAGCCCGCGTTCGCGCCTCTCCACGCTGGCGCGGCGCCACGTCACGTGGCCTTTCACCCGCGCGGTCGCTATGCCTACGTCAACGGCGAGGCCGACATGACCATCACTGCATTCAGCTATGACGATCAGCGGGGTGCCCTCGAGGAGCTCCAGGTGCTTTCGACGCTGCCGGAAGATGCAACGCGCGACAAGTGCTCGACCGCTGAGATCGGTGTTGAACCGTCTGGCCGATTCGTGTATGTCTCGAACCGGGGGGACGATTCGATTGCAATCTTTGGGATCGACGAGGCGACTGGGCGTTTGACTCCCGCCGGCCACGTCCCGACGCAGGGTCGTACGCCGCGCAACTTTTCGATCGATCCTACGGGTACGTTCCTGTATGCCGCCAACCAGAACAGCGACACGATCGTGCACTTCCGGATAGACCACCAGGACGGTCAACTCGTCCCCACCGGTGACGTCACACCCGTGGGCGCCCCGGTGTGCATCCTGTTCTGCTGAGCGCCCTCTCAGCGGTAGTTCACAATGGCGACCACTTCAAACGATCGCCCCTGTTTCACCACGCCGGCCTGGATGAGCTGATCGACTTCCGCAGCGCCGAGTCCGGCTTCGGCAAGCACCTCGCGGCTGTGCTCGCCGAGCCCAGGCGGATGCAACGTCGCGCGTTCTTGGGTCCGACTGAAACTCGCGTAGCGGTGGGTTGCGAAAAAGGGGGTCCCATCCTGCAGGTGATGAGTAGCGAAGAGCTCCAAATCCCGCAAGCCGGGATCGGCAGCCATCTGGGAGGGTGTCCGCGCCGCAGCCGCCGGAACGCCGGCGGCGGACAGACGCTCGAGCACGTCCGACAGCGACTGCGTTGCCAGCGTCTGGGTCAGCACCTCTCCGAGCTCCACGTCGTTCGTCGGCGAGACATCGGGTGGGAGCACGCCCGCCACGCGCAAGCCTTCAGTGTCGCGGGCCTGCAGCCGGAACCAGCCGTCGGCTACCCGATAGAAGCGATCCAGGGCTGACGGACCGGCGAAGTCGCGACCGCCGCGCACCGAGGGCGGTCGGCCTTCGTAACGCACCAGTTCCCCGGATTGCAAGATGCTCGCGCAGCCGGCGAGCGAGGTCCACGCCCGCTGCCCCTCACCAGTCCTCAGCCGGTGCAACAGGCCAAGGCACACGCCGAGCACTGATAGTGTCGCGGCGGCAATATCGTTGACCGGGATCGTCAGGAGCACCGGCTCGCTGTCACCCCCCTGGGCTGTCATCATGCCGCTCATCGCCTGAAGCACCGGATCGAAACCCGGTTTGGCCGCCAGGCGGCCCGCTTCGCCGAATCCGTTCACTGACATGGTGACAATGCTCGGATTGACGGAGGCAAGGCTGGCGTAGTCGATCATGAGCCGCTCGCGGACGCCCAGGCGCGAGTTGTCCACGACGGCGTCAGCCGTGCGCACCAATGCATAGAACGCCTGCCGAGCAGTTGTCGAGCTGAGATCGATCGCCAGGCCGCGTTGGCCGCGATTGAACACGAAGCCCGGTTCACGGAAGGGGTCGCCCGTGGGCGACTCCACTTTGACCACATCGGCGCCAAGCTCGGCAAGCAGGGTCCCAGCGTATGGTCCAGCCACGATCGTCCCGAGATCCAGAATCCGGAACGTAGCCAACGGGCCGCGGGATGCAGCCGGGCTGGGTGGCCGACCAGCTGGTATGAGGCGCCGCGACCAGGGGTTTGCCTCGGCATCGTGCTGACCGAGACTGGGGGCGGCCGAACGGACCGCGCCAGGGGTCCGCGTGAGCACGAGCGGCAAGCCCGGCATGACTACCCGGCCACGCTGAGGATCGTCCAGCGCTAGCCGCAGTCCGTTGGCAGCGATCTGGGGGTGATCCAGCCACACCTTGCGCTCCCCCAGCGGCCCAGCCGGGCAGTCACCTCGTTCCAGTCGTGCGAGCCATTCGTCGCGTGGACGCGAGGAGAACGCATCCGCCAACAGCCTACGCACCCAGCTACGATTCTCTGGCAGCGCAATCCGAGCCGGGACGCCGCCGATGCGCGGGTCGGCGTGAAGGTTTCCCACACCCAGTACAGCGAAAGCATTGAGCTGGAACTTGGGGGTAAGCGCCGCCATGAACAGCCAGCGGCCGTCCTGGCCCTGGTAGGTGGAGTAGCACGGGTTGCGGCCGCCCGGCCCTACGTCGGTAGGCATCTGCGGCTGGGCTGGGACCACGTTGAACTGGCTGCAGCCACTCACCATCGCACTGTGCACACCGCTCACGCCGACGACCTGGCCAAATCCTGAGCGCTGCCGCTCGATCAGGGCAGCCACGGCCGCGGCAGCGGCCCACACCCCTTGAATGTAGAGCAGAATCGGAAAGACGAGCTCGATTGGACCGCCATCAAAGGACGTTTGTCGACGCGCCGACCCCGCGACGGCGCTCAGCAGCGGGTGCGACTCTTCGCCACCGGCCCATGGCACATCGCCGAGCGTGTGGGGCGGCATGTGCACATAGACGAGGCTCGGGTTCACCGCACATAGCGTGTCAGGATCGAGCTGAGTGCCGGCCAGCGAGGGGCGGGGTTGGCTGACAATGCATACGTCTGCGCCGGTCAGGAACGCTGCCAGGCGATGGCGCCCGTTGGAGGCACGCTGATCGATCACCACGCCGCGCTTGTTACGGTTCCACACGGCGAAGCCCGGCCAGGCTCGGGCTGGGTCGCCTGCGGGCGACTCGATTTTCACCACGTCCGCACCAAAGTCGGCCAGCAGCATGGCGGCCATCGGTCCCGCAATACCGCTACTCAAGTCGACCACGCGAACGCCATCGAGTGCCATGCTCATACCCTGGGCTCTCCCGCCGGCCAAGGGTAGCCCGCCGCGTGGGAGTACGCTTGAGGTGAACATCAGATTGGGAGGACGAACCATGGCCATCGCTACCCGCGTCGATCTCGACACTTTTGAAAGGCAGGGGTTCCTTCTCGTCGACAACCTCCTCAATCCCGAACGCGATCTGGACCCGGTTGTAGCCGAGTACGAGACCTTGCTTGACGACCTCACCGACCGCTGGTACGCCGAGGGTAAACTTGCCTCAACGCACCGCGACCTGCCGTTCGCGCAGCGCTTTGCTCGGGTGCTGAGCGAGGCCCCACGCGACCTGAATGTGATGGGCCACTTCGACATCTCACTACCTTTCGAAGGTGTGACCGAACAAACGCCGATACACCTCGGACCCCGAACGTTCGGGCTGCTCACCCACCGGGCCTTATTGGACGTTGTGGAGCAATTTATCGGCGGCGAGATTTACTCCAACCCGATCCAGCACACCCGCATCAAGCCACCGGAACGCGAGTTGCCTGAGCATCTTCAGGGCTCCTCGCTGCTGGCCAAGACCGACTGGCACCAAGACCAGGGGGTCCACCTGCCCGAGGCGGACGAGACCCACATGCTCACCGTCTGGCTGCCGCTGACGGATGCAACAGAGGCGAATGGGTGCTTGCGCGTCATTCCGGGCAGTCACCGCGCGGGTCTAGTCACCCACTGTCTGCGGCCAGGCGCCCGCATTCCCGACGAGCTGCTCGAGGGTCAGCCGGTGGCGGTGCCTGTCAAGCGTGGCGGAGTGCTGTTTTTTCACCATTTGACCAAGCACGCATCCCTCACGAATACCAGCGACGGTATTCGCTGGAGCTTCGACCTACGCTATCAGCCGATCGGACAGCCGACCGGACGGCCAGCCTTCCCCGGCTTCATTGCCAGGAGTCGGCAAAACCCATCCAGCGCGATAACGGACTGGCGCAGTTGGGCCAGCCTGTGGCAGCAGACGCGCTCCCGCCTGGCCCACGCGCAAGCCTCTGGCAAGTTCACGCGCTGGACTGGCGAGGAACCAATTTGCGCCTGAGCGGCTACGACACGTAGGTAAACGGTGTCCTGCTCCCACAGCGGCCGATCCAGAAGAAACGGGCGCCGGGTGTCGCCGCGCGGCGGCGAGATCTCGGGGGGTAGCGCGGCAACCGAGAACATTCGCACCCTCGCGTACGCCTAGCCTGCGCTTGTGGGTTGGCTTTGCGCCTCATCGGACGAGTGCTGGTTGGCTCGGAGCGGTGCAGGCGCAAGACTACGCGCCCCTCAAGCTCAGACCAGGTCGCCTGACTGGGACTCCGGTGCGTTGATGCCGCGCTGTCGCAACAGTTCCAGCAGTTGTGGAAAGCTGATGCCATGCTGGTCGGCGATGGCGGCAGCGAAACTTTGACCGTGCGGCGAGCCGGGACGAATGCGGAAGGTGCGAAGCTGGACCTCAGTTGGCGCGGCTCCCGGCTCGGCGACCAGACTGCCGACCAGCCCGTCCCCGGGCGTCGTTGCGTTGATCTCCGCCACCGCCGCGGCGAGCTCGTGCAGGTGGGTCACGTATACCGCGCGTGCGCCCAGAAAACGCAAACCCCGAACGACGCCGGTGGCCAGGTCCACGGCTTCGAAGGAGCTCGTGCCCGCCAGCGCCTCATTGAGCAGGATCAGGCTATGGGGCGTTGCCTGACGAAAGATCGTACCCAGCCGCTCGGCTTCTTCGTCCAATCGACCCAAGCCCGGCCGAACGGTTTCACGCGATGGGAAGTGCGTGAAGATAGCGTCTACAGCGCTCAGCCGCCCCGAGCGGCCGGCAACGTGCAGTCCGGCCTGGCCGAGCACGTGGGTTAGACCAACTGCGCGGATATACGTTGTCTTTCCTCCGCGATTTGGGCCGCTGAGCACCCACACTCGGGCCAGCGCAGCGTCGAAGGTCACCGGGTTGGTGACTACCCTTGCGCCCGGGTCAGCCGCACTCGAAAGCAGGCGCAGGACCAGCACGGGGTCATACGCCTCCTCGATCTGCGTGGCGCGCAGCTCGGCTGAAAGCAGTTGGGGACGGCAGGTTGGTAGACCCGCGCCCTGCAAGCGCTCGGCCAACCGAGCACCTCCGAGCAGGAACGCGAGCTCGGGACCGAGTCGGCCGAGAGCTTGTACGGAAACCGACGCATATCCGCGGAGGGCCGCGGCAACGGGGGTTGCTACATCCTGGAGGAGTCGGAGCAGGTCACGCGCGAGGTCGTTTTGCCAGGCCGCCGGGCTACGCTCTCCACGCCGCAAGGGCGTCAACGCCTGCTCGGCGCCCCAGCCGCCGAGCAACCGACCGAGCAGCGTCTGGCGGCCGTCAATGCGCTCGGCGCCGAAACCGAGAATGGTCGCCGACTCCGGCGCCAGGTCTGGCCCCAGGTTGAGGCCAATGGTAACGCTCTTGATGCTCGACAACGTGGCGCGCAACGCGGGCAGCGCTGACTCCAGGCCAACGAACCTCTCGGAGCCGACCAAGTGGTCGAGCTCCATCCGGATGCGCCGCATGCCCGCGGAGCGAACCGACTCTGACGGCAAGGCGCTATGCAGCTTGCGGGCGGTGTCCACGTACAGCTCGAGCTCGCCCAGCCGCCGTGAGATCCTATCCAGCGATTCCCGACCGGGTGCCAGAAAGCGCTCTGGAATGCTCGAAACATCCGAGAGCGCCTCGAGACTGGGCAGCAATTCGCGGAGCCGCTCTCGGAGCTGTTCATCGGCGAGCAGATCCTCCAGCACGTCCTGGCGATACGCTGTGACCTCGGCCTCCTGGCACAGCTGACTCAGCACCTGGCGGGCAAAGCGCTCGCGCTGACGGAGTCGGTTTGGCGGGCCGTCGCTGGCCACCATAGCCTGAATGACCTCAATCACATTCAGGTCATCCGCAGCTGTCGCCGACAGCAGCTCGATGGCACTCGCCCCAACTGCATCTCTCTCAGGCGGCCACAACGCGCTAAGGCGCGGAAGGGACGCGTCAGGCTGCGTGGACGAGCTCACGCATTCAGGCGATCTGATTTCCCAGATCAAATCTGTTCGAGGGCCACGACGTCCAACACAGCCCACTGGCCGCCGCACACCGCTGCAATGGCCCGCTGCGAGGCGTAAGGACCTGGTCAGGTGGCTCCTTGATGACCTGGCTCATGCAACCCGACCTCCTTTCGCGAGTTCATCGCCGCCCACCTGCAGTCGGTGGCCATCCGGGTAGCTGTCGTCGCAGCTATCGTATGCCACGATTTTCGATGGCCGTGCTGGGTACACTGGTCGCGGGAGGGACTGATTGTGCCCGACAGCGTATATCGCGTGACCGAGGTGATCGGCACCAGCACCGACTCGTGGGAAGCGGCTGCCCGCAACGCGGTCGAGACAGCGGCCAAAACCGTGCGTGACCTACGGGTGGCCGAAGTCGAGAAGCTCGACGTCACCATCGAGAACGGCAAAATTACGTCCTATCGAGCCAGGCTCAGCATTTCGTTCAAATACCAGACGGGCGACTGAAGCGGCCTGATACTGCTCGGGAGGACTGAGCGTCCGAGCCAACCGTAGCGCAGGCGACCAACGGCAACTCACGCGAGGTGGTCATGCCGGGGGTACGTGCGTACGCCATTGGCGGCTATGGCGGTGCGCTCACAAGCTCAGCAGTCGCCGCCGCTCCATGCGATCGGCAATCACTCCGCCGATGAGCGTGAACACGAAGATCGGTGCTAGATGCGCCAGAATCAGCAACGCGAGCTGCACGGCCGAGACCGATGGGGCCGTGGAGAGCGGCCGGCAACGAGGAGCGCAGCCATGTGACTGCATTGCGCATAGCGCCGGATCTGGAACTCCTTTCACTTCGATGCCGCGATCCAGACACCATGTGCGTCGGCGAGGGGCTCGCAGCGAGACTCGAACGCGCCGACGCCGACGCCGACGCCTGGCTCGACCCGTTCGTGCGGGCATGGTACGCTGGCCGCGCCGGGCCAAAGCGTTCGGCGCGGCCCTGACCCGCGGCGCAACCAGGAGGCGCCCTCGGCCAGCCGAAGAATGCCTAGGCAAAGGGGGACTCAGAAATGAGCGTGCCAGCTGCCTCCATGTCGTCGGCCAACGACGCTGAACGCGCCAGGCAGCTCCGACGGGCAATTGTTGCCAGCACGATCGGCACCACCATCGAGTGGTACGACTTTTTCCTGTATAGCACTGCCAGCGGTCTGGTCTTCGCGAGGCTGTACTTTCCCGAGAATGATCCGCTCACCGGCACACTCAACGCGTTCGGGATCTACTTCGTCGGTTTCATAGCGCGCCCCATCGGCGCTGCTATCTTCGGTCATTTCGGCGACCGCGTCGGGCGCAAAGCGACGTTGATCGCCAGCCTGCTGCTGATGGGCCTGGGTACGTTCCTGGTGGCGCTTGTGCCTGGCTACGAGCAGATAGGTATCGGTGGCGCAATTCTGCTGAGCTTCCTGCGTTTCATCCAGGGCGTTGGCGTCGGCGGCGAGTGGGGTGGCTCGGTTCTGCTGTCCATGGAGTGGGCGAGTCAGGGGCGCCGCGGTTTCGTGGCCAGCTGGCCCCAATTTGGCGTGCCGGCTGGCCTGTTGCTGGCGAACCTCGCCGTGCTCCTGTTCAGTCTCATCTCGGGCCCGAACTTCCTCGTCTGGGGGTGGCGCATTCCGTTCGTGCTGAGCCTGCTCCTGGTGGGAATCGGACTGTGGATCCGGCTCGGGATTATTGAGACCCCTACGTTCCAGCGATTGGTGGCAGAGCGACGCCTGGAGAAACAGCCGGTGCTCGCCGTGCTCAAACGCTATCCCAAGGAGATCGCTCTGTCGGCACTGGCGCGTACGTCGGAGCAGGCGCCGTTTTACGTGTTCACCACGTTCGTGTTCGTGTACGCCACCAACGCACTCGGTTTCACGCGTGACTTCCTGCTTGTTCCAGTACTGGTCGCCTCTGCGCTGGGCTTCGTGCTGATCCCGTTGGCCGGGCACCTCTCGGACATGTTTGGTCGAAAGCCCGTGTATATGACCGGCTCTGCACTGACTGGTCTATGGGGCTTCGTCTATTTCGGTCTGCTCGACACGCGCGTAGCGGCGCTTGTGTTTGTCGCAATCGCGCTGTCGCTCGTAGCGCACAACATCCAGTATGGGCCGCAGGCGGCGCTGATCGCCGAGGCCTTTCCGCCGGCCGTGCGGTACAGCGGAGCTTCGATCGGCTACCAGATGGCCTCGATTTTCGCTGGTGGCCCGGCTCCCCTGATCGCTACGGCGCTGTATGGCGCGTACAAAACGGGCTTCGCAGTGGCCGGCTACATCCTTGTGTGCGCGATTATCTCGCTGATCGCAACGGCGCTCATGCCCGAACGAGCGCACGCGGATATTTCTCTCGAGCACGGACAACCCGAGGCGCCGTCAAGTACGGCGCGCGCCTCATTGCCGCCCTGAGTACCACAAGCCCGGCTCCGAGCGCTGGAG
>JBPCIO010000231.1:0-3620 GCA_051006215.1 Chloroflexota bacterium | reverse complement strand
CTCGACCCGATCCCCGCCGCGGACGGCAGCCCGCTGCGGTTCACCCCACACGACTTCCGCCGCATCTTCGCCACCGACGCCGCCGCGGCCGGGCTTCCGGTGCACATCCTGGCCAAGATCCTGGGCCACGAAAGCATCGCCACCAACCAGGTCTACGTCGCCATCTACGACGAGGAGGTCATCGAGCACCACCGGGGGTTCATCGCCCGCCGCCGATCCCTGCGCCCAAGTGCGGAGTACCGCGAACCCACCGACGCCGAATGGGACGACTTCATCGGCCACTTCGCCCAACGCAAGGTCGAACTCGGCACCTGCGGCCGCGCCTACGGCACCCGCTGCCAGCACGAACACGCCTGCGTGCGCTGCCCCATGCTGCGCCCCGACCCCGCTCAACAGGATCGGCTCGTCGAGATCATCGCCAACCTGCGCGACCGCCTGACCGAAGCCCACGAACGCGGCTGGCACGGCGAGATCGAAGGCCTACAAGTGAGCCTGGACGGAGCCGAACAGAAACTCGCCGCCATGCGGCGCCCCGCTCGGGCGCCCGGACCGATCCAGCTCGGACTGCCCGCCACAGGTGCGCCGCCAAGCTGAGCGGCGTCTCGGACGCCCACCATTCGTGTCAGAACCGCATGCGACGCTCAGCAAGAAGCCTTGACGAGGAAAGAGTGGCCGATGAACACACCGCAACGTGCCGCCAGCCGCGCCGGGTGGCGAGTGCTGGCCGCCGCGCCAGCCATGACCGGCAGCCTGCTGCTACTCGTGTTCCTGTCCGGCGCGATCGCGCCTTGGGGACCCGTGGCGATGTTGGCCTGGTTGGGCATCGGCGTGTTCACCCTGACCCGGGCGGGCGAAGCCGCCACCGCCCGACTGCTGTACCGCTTCCGGCCGCTATCGACAGATGACGCCGACTGGATCAGGCCAGTCCTGCGCGATGTGCAGCAGCGATGCGGGCTGGCCCCCGGATCAGTCGATCTCTACGTGATCACCGAGCGGCACCGCAACGCTTACGCCACCGGCCGACGCAGCCTCGCGCTCACGACCCGCCTCATCGACGACCACAGACGAGGCGCGATCACCGACGCGTCACTCGCCTGCATCATCAGCCATGAAGTCGGACACCTAGCCATGCGACACGTCCGGCTGACGCCAATGCTGGCCTGGCTCGCTTTGCCCTGGCGCACGACCTACCGGCTCGGTGCCAAACTCGTCATGCCGATCGCAGCGCGCCAACCGCGAGTCCTGCTGGCCATAGTCGTCGTTGCGGCATTCAGCGTGGCCATCACCACCGGGGCGCAACAGCACGAGTGGGCAAGCATCAGCGTGCTCGGCGGGCTCGCGGTCTCTACGCTGGCCGCGCCGATAATCAACGCTGCTGCCGGACGCGCGAGTGAGTACGCGGCCGACCAGTTCGCAGCGCAGGCCGGCTACGGTGGCGAACTCGCACGAGCACTAGCCGGAATGAACCTCGTGAATCGCGACCGCACCCTCCACTCACAGATGGCGAGTCGACAGCCACGTACAAGGCACCGAGTTCGGCGGCTGACAGACACAAGCGACGGAGACTCCAACACGCTCCGTCTGAGGGATCCCCCGCCGGGGATGACACGCGGACGGCAGCAGGGGCCGCTACCGCCTCTGGCCTGGCCGATCTGTAGGTCCGGTTCGAGTGAGAGCCTGAGTTCCGAGATGCAGGCACGAAGGCTTGATGATTATGGCGACGAGGAGCGGCACCGTCCGGAGCAGGTAGTGCGCAAGTTGACGACGGCGGATCGGTTGGTGGCCGAGGACAAGGGTCTGGCGGCGTTGTGCCGCGAACTGGGCGGGTCCGAGCCGACCTATCACTGCTGCCGCAACCGGTTTGGTGGCTCAACGCGACGACGCGAAGCGGTTGAGGGGACCCCCTCACCGGCCTGCCCGACGCGTTAGCATCTTCCGATGCGTCGTCGAGCAACATCCATTTCGAGACACAAATTGAGAGGACACCGAGCAGCAAATGTCCGAGAACGACAATATTCGCATGTTTACGAAGGAAACTACGGACTATGCTAGTTTTGATCGCTTTGAGAAAGTCACGACTACCCCTGCCCAAAGAATCGAAGGCACCTTCCACTGTGTTACCAGCGAAGGGAACATTGCATCCTGTACGAACGGATGGCTCGCCATTGACTCACGGGGGTACCCATACCCAGTCAACGAGTATGAGTTCGAGCTGACATATCGCGTTGTCCGTGACGCCAAAGGATAGAGACCCTGATAGCTCAGCGTCGCCGGTCTCGCTACTTGATACAATTTTGTTCGAGTACTCGCCCCACTTAGGTCACAATAGCTCGTTCGCAAAATGTGTGTTGGGCGTGACGAGACTAGTTCCGAATGAAGATTGAGACCAGGCCGCATGAAAGATGTCCTACTTCTTGAGAACAGCGCGATTCGGCATCGCGCTGATAGCGGTATCCCAATCAATGTTCGAGCCATCGCACGCCGAATTGCGACCATGCTCGGCGGGAGTGTGGTACATCAATGTGACAACTCGTCCAGGTCTCGATTTTTCGTACCTTTTGCTGCTGTCCGCGAATCACTAGCCGCGGAGCATCATATCCTCGGGAACGGCGACGTTTATGGCGGTGTTGTCCGAGAGCAGGAACACGCCGATAAAGCAATTCTACACAAGTTGGTGAGAGAGGACGCTTTCCGTGCCGGGTGGTATTCACCTGAATTTGCACTCTGCGTGTCTGGCGTCACACTCCCCGGCTTCACGGTTTTCACGAATGAAGATGCGGTGCAGAGTTTTGAGATGCTGCAGGACGCTGGAGTAGTCGCTCGATGTAAAGATCCTTCAAACACAGGGGGGGTTGGTCAAAGACGTGTAGATACGAAGGACGAACTAACCAATTTTCTTTCGCAGTATGGCAGCCGTATTCGTAGCGCTGGAGTAGTGATAGAGGCCGAAATCGACCGCCCGAATACCGTCAGCGTGGGCCGTGTCAACTTACTCGGGCACGAGTTTTGTTGGTTCGGGCAGCCGTACGACGTTATGTATGCGGGCGTGCCGCGCTTTGGAGGCAATGTTCTGACGGTCATCCGAGGAGGTTTCGATGAACTGCTGCGCAACGTCAACGATCCTGACGAGTTCTTGGCAATAGAGCAGGCGGCTCGAGTGTTTTCCGCCTACGACACACTAGGCGCGGTAATTTCGAGGGGGACGCTCGATGTTGTCCAAGGAATCAGCGGCGTGGACTTTGTGTCTGGAGTTACCGATCCATCTCTACGACCAAGCGGCTCGTCTGCGGCGGAGCTTAGAGCGATCGAGGCGTTAAATAGCGAGCCCCGCGCGCGCGTCGCAACGACTCGGGTGGAGTTCGACTATACCGGTGCGAAGCGGACCATGCGACCATCTGAAAGCGTATTCGTAACGCATAAGAACATGACCGTTTATGTAGATCTAGTAACACTGGACTAGTGGTCCGTTGCTGGCTTGATACTATCTAGTGATTAGAACAGGGTTGGACCGGTATGGGCGGTGGCCAGGCCGGCTACCTCGAGGCGGTCGGCAGGTTCGAGGCTGAGCGACGTGCGCATGGCGGCATGGTCGGTCAGCTTGAGTTCACGTGGTGCTTGCA
>JBPCIO010000230.1:0-3541 GCA_051006215.1 Chloroflexota bacterium | reverse complement strand
GCACAGCTGAGGTGGTCGACTCGGAGCGGGCTGTCGCCACTCGACTTACACATCCGATCCGGGGGGGTCAGCGCGCTTTGAAGTGGGTGGGGCGGAGGGTCAGGACGACGCGTACGGCGCGGTCTCTTACTTTGCTGGTCTCGCCGCGATAGCGCTGCTGGAGGCTCTGGTAGAACGCGCCGGTCGGGTCGGCCTCCACCTTGTCGACTTCGCCGCGTACCTGGAGGAAGCGATACTAATTGTCGGGGTCGGCGATCGATAGCGCGACGCGAGGATTGTTCTGGAGGTAGCGGTAGTTGTGACGCTGATTGGTGTGCGTCATCTTGAGGACGCCAGCGTCCGCATCCCACTGGAACCACATCACGCGAACAGCGGCCGCTCGAGCAGGTCCAGGTGTGTTTCAGGTGGTTTCAGCATCGGCTTGAGCATACCCCGTACCTCTACGGTTTTGGCATGCCGAGCAGGGCGAAGTAGGCTGGGCGGCCGCTGTAGTCGGCGTGAACGACGCCGAAACCCCACTTCTCGTCGGACTGGGGGATGTCCATTTGGAAGTTCAAGTTCCATTGGAACATGGCGCCGATATACGGTGTTTGCCGGGCGATCGTGTACGCCTGCACGATGAACTGGGCCTGCTGTGGCTCGGTGATGTACTTGCAGTACTCGTAGCCCGGCGGGGGTGTCGGACTGGAGCAGTAGCCGAATTCGGTCAGCCAGATTGGTTTGGCCCCGTCGCCATTCTGGACCATCACGTCGTGATATTGGCTGACACGCGTGAACGCAAAGAAGCTGTCGTCCGTGTTCCAGGCGCCCGAGAGACTGCATTCCGGCGTTGCCGGCGTGCAGTCTGGAGGGTTCGAGAATCCACTCGGGTGGGCGGACAGGACGTCGAAGAATCCACTCACTTCGCCTCCGTTCAGCGCATACAGTTGTTGGAGGTAGCTGATGTCGTCGATGATCGAGCCGGGAACATTGGACGTCGTCGGACTGGGCGCGCCAAGTATCACCAGGGCCGCAGGATCAGCCGATTTCACCGCCGTATAACCGGACTCCAGCAGTGGCAGATACGTCGACGGATCGACATTGCCCGCCCCCGCCTCGCGGTCGAGATTTTCCTCGTTCCAGAGTTCGTAGGCCTGTACCTTGCCGGCGTAACGCGAAGCCACCGCCCCAATGAACTGTCCGAAGGTGCTCGGGTCGGACGGCATGAGGCCGCTGCTTGGGCTTCGGTAGAAACCTGGGGCATGCGCGAAGCTGAGCATGATCTGCAGGCCAACCGCGTTGCCGTCCAGGACAATGTTGTCGAGTTGGGAGAAGTCGTACTCGCCCGGATTGAGCTCGACGGCTTGCCATTCGATCTGTTGGGTCATCCAGTTGAAGCCGGCCTGGGTCACGTCCCCGATGACATTGGACCGCGCAACTTTGTCGTAGTGCTTCAACTGCACGTTGAACCCGTATCCGAAGCCCCCGCGTGGAGCGGTCGTCTGGGCAGATGACGCGCTGGGTGCCAGTAGCATCAGGACGGCAGCCAGACCAGCCCACGCGGCCCGCTGTATACGTCGTCCAGGAGTGGTGCGCATATGCCCCCAACCATAGCGAATCTCGAGCGAGCTACGCTCGCGCGCTGGGCCTGCAAGCCGCTAAGCTCAGGCCTTGGACTAGCGAACCCGCTTGTGTTTGGCGCCGGCGCGACGCTGAGAAGGAGACTCGGACGACCTTGGAGCGGGAAAGCCGACAATCGTCCACAGCTGAGCATTGACCTCGATCAGGGTGCGCGTCGGATCGATGTGCGCCGCATCGCGGGTTGCACCCAACAAGGTGAGGAGCCCGTCGATAGCCTCCCGCCGCGTCTCGACCTCCAACGGGTGCTCCCGACCCGTGCGCTGCTTCGAGACTGGATCCAGCTGAATAGCTTTGAAGAGGAGCATACCTAGCGTAGTCGCGGCACGTTGCCCGTGATCAGGCGATGTCTAGACATGTGAACCCGGATGCTGTTCGAGCGCGTCGATTGCGCCCAGCACGCGCTCGGCGGTGAGCGGCATGTGCATCACGCGCGGGCCGCAGCCGGCTACGGCATTCGCTACCGCCGGGGCCACGCTGGTGTTGGTCAGCTCGCCGGCGGCCTTGGCGCCGAGTGGCCCGGGCCCGCTGGGATCCCGCAGCAGGACGGTCCGGAACGGAGGCGTGTCCATGGAACACGGCACTTTGTAGTCGCCAAGCGTCAATGTGGTGATCTGGCCGTCCTGAACGATCAATTCCTCCATCACAGCTGCACCGATACCGAACATGAGGCCGCCTTCGAGCTGTCCCTGATGCGCCAGCGGATTGATGATTGTGCCGACGTCCGCTGCCAGCAGCACGTCGTGGATACGTATGGCGCCCGTCTCGCGATCCAGCTCCACCTCAACCGCGTAGCCAGCAAATTCGAAGTCACCGTGCTCGCCCGGTTTATGGTTGCCGTCGTATTCGCCGACGACCTCGACTGGCGCACCACGGGAAATTCGCTGTGCTACCTCGTCAAATGACGCCTCGGCGTCGGCGCTGATAAAGCGGTCGTTCTCGAGCCTGACGCTGCCGGCTGGCCAGCCCATCGCTTCTGCTGCCAGGTCCTCTAGTCGCGTCTTGAGCTCTACGGCGCCGGACTGGGCTGCTCGACCAACCACGTGGGTGGTGCGCTGGCCACCAACGCCCGGATCAGGCGCAGCGCCCGATGTGTCGCAGTGGCTGACCACGACCCGACGCGGATCGACCGACATCACGGCTGCTGCCACCCTGCGCAGGACGGTGTAGGCACCCGCGCCCTGGTCGGCGACTCCGGTCAGCACTTCGACCTCGCCGCCGGGCAGCAGTCGCATCACGACCGAGGTCTTGCCACCGCCGATGTGGCGCACGCCGAGGGCAATGCCGCGCCCGTGCCCGGCGAGGGCCGGCTTGTCCCAACCCGACTCGCGTTCCAGCGCGTCGAGCACCTCGACCGCCCTGGCACGGTGGACGCGCTCGCCAGTCACGCTGGGCTCGCCGTCGCGCAGCGCATTGCGCCGCCGCAAATCGAAGGGGTCGATGCTGAGAGCGTGGGCGATCATGTCGACGTGGCTCTCGCCGGCAAACATCGACTGCGGGTCGCCCGGAGCACGCATGGACCCCCCGGGAATGCTGTTGGTGTAGACCGCCTTGACTTCGAGTTTGGTTACCGGCACGTGGTATGGGGTCAGCGTCGTGTGCGCCGGTACCACCAGGTTCGGCGAGACCTTCCCGGCGGCGTACGCGCCGCCGTCGATGACAACTTCAGATTGGTGAGCCAGGAACATTCCGTCAGCGCTCACCGCCGTACGCAGCTTCAACACTGCCGCATGACGCGAGTTGCTCGCCTGGAGCTCGTCCAGATAGCTCATAACCTCCTTGACCTGCCGGCCGGTCGCACGGGCCATGAAGTAGCAGGTGAACTCGTCGATCGACAACCCCTTGCCACCGAAGTCGCCACCAATGAAGGTGGCGTCGATCACGATCTGCGACCCGGGCAGGTCCAGCGCGGCTGCCGGTTGCT
>JBPCIO010000229.1:0-5156 GCA_051006215.1 Chloroflexota bacterium | reverse complement strand
ACGAGCGACGCTGACTCGCTCGGCCCTCGCTGGCAAGCGCTGGGCGCTGCTCCTGGGCAGCCCGCACGCGTGGCGCCAACGTCAGGCCTCACTCTCAGCGAGTACCTGACCAGCTCGTCTGTGGTCGCGCCTGTGGCGCTGAGCCACATCGTCCAGGCGTTCACAGACATGGTCCGCACACTGAGGTCGAGCGATCTGACCAACGAGGACCTGGCCAACCTGCGGACCCTGCAAGTTGAGCTCGAGTGGCTGGTCTCCGAACACAACCCGGAAGCAGAGACGAGCCCGATAGCGACGATGAGGCCGCCGCCCGACTATGGCCCGCCAGGCAGCGGCGCCGTCAACAGTCAGACTCAGGCCCTCACCCGTCTGGTGCACGAGGCCATCGCGCCGACCGAGCGGGAGCGCGATCGGCTGCTGCTGACTACGCTCGAGCAGGCCGAGCGTATTGGTCGCCTCGAGGCTGAGCTGGCGCACGTCCGTGTCGAAATGCTTGCACTCCAGGCCGCACCGCCAGGAATGCCTCAGACAGCCCCGTCAGCCATTGCACCCATTGAGCCGGCCCAGACGCCACCCGAAACGAAACGCCGGCCGTGGCTCCTGCGCTCGCTGCCAGCGTAGGAGACGACGCCTCCCCGACCCTGCGAGGAATTGTCGGTCGCTGTGGTCGCCAGTCAACCCTTCGGGTCCTCCGCTTTCGCTCCGGCCGCTTCGCGGTGACAGCCGCCCTCCGCTACCCGCGGCTTGACCTGGTCGACGGCTGAGTTACTCACGCGCAAACGAGAAACTAAAGGCCCGCGCGCTGTTCCTCTTCGTAGAGACGCTCCACCACGAACCGCTTGAGCAGTGTCTGGTAGCCGACCTTCTTCCTGGCTGCCAACGTGCGCAGGCGGTGCAGGGTGTCCGCCTCGAGACGGATCGTGACCGAGGTACTCGCCGCGCGGGGGTCCGGCAGCCGCGGATCAATCTCGCGCGCCGGCTTCATTTGCTCGAGCAATCCGTCGCCGAGCGTATGCGTTTCCCAGTAGGCGGCCTCCTCGGCCTCGTCCTGAAACGTAGGAATGTCGCCCTGGTGCTCAACGAGCTCAAGGCCGTCGTCGGTCAGCTTCAGGGCCTGGTGCGGCGCTGTGGTAGTCATTTACTGGCTCCTCTCCATGTAGAAACGTTGCTGGCGCGGTGTTGCTGGAAACGCCGTCACCACCCGGCACAAATCGCCGCGCCAGGTGTAGATCACCACGAGTACGCGGCCATCGACCGTCGCACCGATAAGGCCGTACCGAACCTCACCGGCGACCTCAGCTGCCTGAAAGCTGAGTGCGTGCGGATCCGTGATTGCCTCGACAGTCTCACTTGGCTGGACGTCGTGGCGGCTGATGTGCACGATGTTCGCCCCATCCCAGCCAAACTCCATGTCCATACAATTGTACATACTGGCGTCGTTCGGTTCCGCGCGGCGTCCTGCACCTCATTGACGAGGACTCGCAGGTAGGTATTCCGTACCGCCTTGCTATCCCTTCCTAGTGCGTGCCCCCGTCTGCATCAGGCTGGCCACGGTGCGCTGTACACCCGCAGCGTGGTCAGGCGTTTGCCAGTGGCTGACGCGATTTTTCGGACTGAATGGCTGTTCCCATTTATCGAAGTGTGTGGGGCTGTCGCTACATCCGTGGTGGTATATCTCGTAATTCGAGCGACGGGCTCGGCGTGTTCTCAGGCAACTTCTCACCGGCCCCAGCACCGCGGCTATCGTCCCAGAAACTCCAGGCGGACAAGCTCCGGTGGGCCTCGGCGCCATCGGTTAGCGACGAGGTCGTTAACGGTGGCCAGGCGACGATCTACAGACGCCTATAACAAACCTCTCACCCAATGAGTTGCCCGACCTGTCTTGGTACAACATGTCGCCCGACTTGCACTCCCGGCAGCGTGGATTACTGGCCACGTCCCGCGGCTTTGATCTCGGACTGGTACCAGGCCGCCTCGGCCACGAGAAAGCCATGCAGTCTCAATGCCGCAGCCAACCTCGAGGCCCAGCGCGCACTCCCAGCGCATCGCAGGAAACGGCCCATACGCGCGATTCTGAGCATGCACCCGTCGACTCGACCCAGACGCCACCCGAAACGAAACGCCGGCCCGCGCGTGTGGTGAGCCTCCCCGACCCTGCAAGGAATTGTCGGTCGCTGCGGTCGCCAGTCAACCCTTCGGGTCCTCCGCTTCGCTCCGGCCGCTTCGCGGTGACAGCCGCCCTACGCTACCCGTGCTGACCGCTACAGGGTCGGAGGGGCAGAGGTGTGGCCGCGCTCGCTATCAGCAAGTGCAGAGATCGCCACTCGTCCATGCTTCGCGGCCTTCCCTTACAGCCAGCGCAGCCACGGCCAAGCCGGCGAGCAGGTCCATCCACCACCAGCCGAAAAGAGCGTTGGCCGCAAGCCCGAGTAGCACCACCTCTGAGAGGTAGGTACAGAGTTGCGTCTCGGCCGCGTCGGCTCGCAATGCCACCGATCCCAGGCTGACCGCAATGTGACGCTTTGCCCATGCGAGTGTTGGCATCACCACGAGTGACAGCGCCGTGAGTGCTAATCCCACAGAGCTGGGGCCGGGCTCGTCAGCCAGCCCTAGAAGTTTGCGGGCAGCGTCGTAGGTGACATAAGCCGCAATGACGAAAAACGTCAGGGCGAAGAGTCGCACCGCTCGCTGCTCAACACGTTCATTCTCAGCGTGGTTGTCACCTTGACGAGAGAGGCGCCAAGTAATGACTAAAGCACTGCTCACTTCCACGACCGAATCGAGTCCGAATCCCACCAGCGCGATCGAACCGGCGAGCAATCCGCTGGTGATGGCAATCACGGCCTCAAGGCTGTTCCAACCGATCGTAAATGCGGTGAGTGCCCAAGCCCACCGCCGCAACACACGCTCCTGCTGCGGTCGGAGTCCAGGCGCCATCGCTGCACTAGCCGCACAAGTGCAGCTGTCGGCGCAGACAGACGGACGTTGAAGCATCACGAGTTGGGCCCGAACGCTATGGTTGTAGCCATAGCGTTCGTCAGAGAGGTAGAGGTGTGGCCGAGGCGGTGTGTGCCGTACACGGGCAGCGATCGCCGCCAGGCAGCCTCACGATGCACGGTCCCCACTTGTGCGCGGGGTGGAACATGTCGGCCGATTTGCAGTCAGGACATCGCGGGTTTACAGCCAGGTCCCGTGGGTTGACCTGGCCGGCGTGATACCAGCCCGACTTGAGGTTCGACGATCTGTTTGACAGCTCCTGACCCATCCCGGAGCGCGCGCCCGTGGCCTCTTGAGGTGTCAGCGCGTGGGGTAGACGTGTGGCCGATGGCTACTTGCCCTGGTGCTCCACGTAGCTGACGCACTGGCCCTGGTTCTTGAACTGCGGGTAGTTCTGCCAGCCGCCGTCTTTGCACTGGTCCTTGCTCGTCGGCATGATTAGGACCGTCTGGCCCAGCGTCGAGGCGTACGTCTCAGCCAGTGCGGCTGTCACGGGGCTGCCGGGGCTCTTTATGAAACAGCTCCACATTGACCATTGACGTGCCCTGGTCGCGGTAGTTCCCGCTAGGGGTGTGGATTGTCACCATGTACACGGTAGGTTCATCTGAAAAGCCAGTAACGCCGCCGAGGCTGTTTAGGCAGAACCCATCCGACACTGTCTTGCTGCCGGTCACGATGGTGTCGCCCGAGGTGATGGTGAAGGTGGCAGCAAAGCTGCCAATGGTCCCGGTGCCGCTTCTGCTGAGCGTCACGGTTCCGCTTTCGGTAAACGTCCCTGGGTAGGGTCCATAAGCTGTTCCGCTCACGGTGTAGCTCGAGGTCGGGCAACCACCCGAATTACCTGTCGAGCTGTTGCCGATCAGGGTTTCGCCGGTCAGGGTCGCCGGTGGCGTTGCAGGTGCGGCGGCAGCGCTACCCGCCGCCCCCAAAATCAAGGCCATACCCGGGGTCAGGCTCAGTGCGAGCCGACGGCTCTGTTCCAGTCGCCTGCGGACTCCCCTTTCGGCACGTGCCACGATCTTCAGCACCCTGCCTCTGGCCCACACGATACACAACTCAGAATGCTGAGCGATGTCGCTCGGACCGATTGACGGCAACCTTCGCTCTAGAACGACAGCTCGTCCAGGTCCTCGCCACTGGCTATAGACTGCCCTTCCCGAGCACGGCGCTAGTCAGCGCGCTTGTTCGGCCCACGCGTCGGCCCGCGTCGCTTCACGTTGTCGGGCTTGGTCAGCAGCTGCAGGTGATCGGGTCGCTGGCACAGCGTGACGTTGCACGTGTGGTCGACGTCCTGGCCGCGCGGGGTCGGGCCCGAACACTGCCGCCATACCACGCCTGGCTACGTCACAGTCTGTGGATTAAAAGAGCATCGCGCAATTGCCCGGCGGTCAGAGGTCATAAACGCAACCCAGCGTGGCGGAGGAAAGCGAAGCAGAGTGAGGCGTCGCTGCCGATGCGATCCAGGCCGTCTTCGGCAATGCTTGCAACCTCGTCGATGGTGTCGGAGCACAGGTTGGCAAGCTCAGCAGATTTGAGCCTGCCCCACACCTGCTCGATGGGGTTGAGGTCAGGCGCATAGCCAGGGAGTCGCTCGACCCATAGCCACTCGCGTTGGCTGGCGATCCACTCGCTCATGCGTCGGCTTCGGTGCGATGGCAGCCCATCCCAGATCAGTAGTAGCGGCCGCTGCTGCTCGAGTTGGTTCAATTCGGTCAGAAACTCGATCAGGGTTTCGTCGTTGTAGGCGCCAGGACACAACTGGAAGACGAGATGCGCGTTGCTGCCGCCATCGGGTTCGTACGCCAGGGCGCCAGCCAACGACAGCCGTTTTCATACGAACCGATGGCGCAGCACCGGCGTCTGGCCTCTGGGCGCCCAGGTGGCGCGCACCGATGGCAGCAGCGACACGCCTGATTCGTCCTCGAACACGATCAGTGCGTTCTGCGCCGCGCCCTTTTTTCAGCTGCGGCCAACGGCGCTTGAGCCAATCGTGGATAGCCTCGTCGTTGCGTTCGACGGCTCGTCGTGCCGGGCGCTGCCAGCTCCAGCCCAGCTGCTCGCGCAGAATGCGCCACACGTGGTGTGGGTGATACGCCACCCCAGTCACTCGTTGAATCACCTCGGCCACACGCACCAGCGTCCACAGATCGTTCGGGTAG
>JBPCIO010000228.1:0-5395 GCA_051006215.1 Chloroflexota bacterium | reverse complement strand
CCCGCATGCCCGAGCGCCTGCCGCACGTCAAGTACCTGATCCAGGTTGCCCAGGCAGCCGAGTATGCGGGCTTCGACCGGGTGCTCGTACCGTGCGCGTTCAGCAACAGCACGTATGGCCTGGCTGCACCCTACGTCGACTCCTACACGCTGGGCACCGCGGTACTGGGTGCTACCCGTCAGATGGAGGTTCTGGTCGCTCATCGGCCGGGGTTCATCAACCCTGGCGTGTTCGCCCAGATGTGCGCCACCGCGGACGACTATAGCGGGGGGCGTCTGTCGCTCAATGTCGTGACGGCTGGCGCGCCGGGGGACATGGAGCAGTTCGGCGACCTTCTGGACCACGATGCGCGCTATCGGCGCGCTCGCGAATTCGTGGCCATCCTGAAGTCGCTGTGGACTGACGCAGTTACCAACTTTGACGGCGAGTTCTACCAGATGCGCGACGCGCGCATGGAGCTGAAGCCGGTCCGGCCGGGTGGTCCGCCGTTCTATCTGGCGGGCGCGTCCGAAGCCGCCATCGACATGGCAGCCTCTCAGGCCGACGTGTACATGATGTCGGCTTCGACCGTCGAGGGCGTCGCCGAACGCATCGACGATGTCCGTCGTCGGGCGGCCGACGCTGGCCGAAGCATGCGGTTCTGCGTGGCCGCGACGCTGTTTTCGGCTGAGACAGATGACCAGGCGCGGGCCTGGGCGGTCGATTTTGCCAACCATGCCGACCTCGAGGTGGTGGCCGAGCGGACTGCGCACGGCCGCACCACGACCTCGGTGGAGGACGTTCGCGCCCGCGCCGGCACGAACATGCACACCTGGCTCACTCCCCACATCTGGTCAGGCATTGCGCATCTGAACTACGGCGCGGCCTGGGTCGGCTCATACGCCAGCATCGCCGAGCTGTTCCGCGAATATGCAAACGTCGGTGTCGACATCTTCCAGATCTACGGCTATCCATTCCTGGAAGAGGCACTGCACGTCGGCCAGCGCGTGCTGCCTGTGGTGCGGGCCCGCTTGGGGGGAGCGAGCTGAATGCGGCTCAGGATCAGAAACGGGACCGTCGTGACCAGCCGCGGCTCGCGACAGGCCGACGTCATATGCAGCGACGGCACGATCGAGCGCGTTGGTGCGCCCGAACGGGCGGCTGAAGTCGTAGATGAGGAGATCGACGCCACCAGGCTGCTGGTCTTTCCGGGCTTTGTTGATCCGCACGTGCACTCGCGCGACCCGGGGCTGACCCACAAAGAAGACTTCGCGCACTCCACCCGAGCTGCCGCCGCGGGCGGCGTGACCACGATCTGCGAGATGCCCAACGCGATCCCGCCGGTCAGCAGTGCGGCGATCTTCGAAGATCGAGCGGCCCACCACGGACTGGTGTCGAGTGTCGATTTCGGCTTGTGGGGCATTGCCCTCGGGCCCGAAAACCTGGACCAGATCGCAGGGCTGTTCGCCGCGGGCGTCGTCGGCGTCAAGCTGTTCTGGGGGTATGCGCTGCACCGCTCCACCCACATGCTCGTCTACAACCTCGTGGATGCAACGCCAGCGGACCTGATCCAGCCGCCGGACACTGGCCAGGTTCTCGAGCTCTGCCGCGAGGTCGCCCGCGTAGGCGGCTTGTTGGCGGCGCATTGCGAGGATCGGGGCGTGATCGACGCCGCGGAACGAAGTCTCGGCCGACCTATCGACAGCTACCAGGAGCTCCTTCGGATTCGCCCGGATACGGCTGAAGCGATCTCCATCGCGATCGCCGGCGAGCTCAGCCTGGCCACTGGCTGCCGTTTTCACGTCGTGCACTGTGCGTCGGCACGGGGTGTTGGGGCGTTGCGACGGGCACAATCGGCGGGCGCGCGGTTGACCGCCGAAACATGCCCGCACTACCTTGCCCTCAGCGCCGATGATTTCCCAGCGCTCGGCGTCAGCATGAAGGTCTTTCCTCCGATTCGTGAGCTCGCGGACCAGGCGGCCCTGTGGCAGGCAGTCGAGGATGGAACGATCATCTCGATCGGCTCCGATCACGCGCCGCACACACGCGCCGAAAAGGCACTGGATCTTGGGTCCGCGCCAGCCGGTGTGGCCGGTTTGGAGACACTGGTGCCGGTGCTCATCGACGCCGTGCTGGCCGGCCGCCTATCGGCTGAGCGCCTGGCCGCGGTCCTGGCCGAGGACTCCGCCCGGTTGTACGGCCTGTATCCGCATAAGGGAACGCTGGAGCCAGGGGCAGACGCCGATTTCACCCTGGTCAACCCCCATGCAAGCAGTGTTGTCGACGTGGGGCGGTTGCATTCCAAAGAGCCGCAGACGCCGTGGCAGGGACGCTGGTTGCGAGGGGCGCTGGACAGGACCATACTCCGCGGCGAGGTCATCGCCCGTAACGGCGAGGTGGTTGGCGAACCACGCGGCCGCCTGGTTCGCGCCAGTCATGCGCCGGTGGCTGGGCGCGCCTGCGCGGACTAGCTCGGGTGGCCGCCGGGTCGACTCCGTCTATGCTGCTAGAGGATTGGTCAAGATCGGATGGGGAACCCGCACGCATTGCTTCTTCGGGCGAGTCTCGGACTGAGCCTGGCATTCGGTTTTTCTCTTGGCTTGTACCTGGTCGTCGGATTCGCGTTCGGCCTTCCGCTCGCGTCTAGCACACCCGCGCTCATACAGGTGCACGGCCAGGTGCAGGCGCTCGGATTTGTAGCCCTGTTCATCGTGGCCGTTGGCGCCCAGCTGATCCCGATCTTCCACGCGGCGCGCCTGACGCGCCCGCATCACGTGTCGCTGGGGGGCCTCATGCTGGCAGGTGGGCTGGTCCTGCGTGTCCTGGCCCAGCCCATGCCGACGTCGGTGCTCGCACGCGCACCCGGTCTGCTGGCGAGCGGCATCCTCGAGCTTGTCGGGGTTGCAATCATCCTGTCTGCCTTCGCCCGGGTCGTCCGCGGCAGCCTCCAGCAGGGCCCGAGCCGACTGGGCGCGCTGTTGCCCGCCACCATGGGCGGCAGCCTCATAGCCTCCCTCATTCTCAACTTGGTGACGTGTCTCGCGCTCGCCGGCGGTGGTCTCGTCGTGCCGTCGTTCCAGGACGAGGCGCTGTTGCACCTGGAGCTGTGGGGCTTCGCCTCGACGATGGTCCTGGCAGTGTCCGGACGATTGTTTCCCAGGTTCCTGCTATTGCAGCCGACACGCGAGCGGCTTGTGCCAGGCGCACTCGCATTCTGGGCGCTCGGCAGCTTTGGTGTGCCCCTGGTCTGGCTGTTGCTCGACGGAGCGGCGCTGCCACGTGCCTTCGCCGCGCTGGCCCAGCTTGCGGGAGGGTGCCTGTACGTGGTGGCTCTCCGCCTGTACGAAGCTCCGGCGCGAGTGAGCGGAACGCCGCACGTGACTGATCCAACCCGACGCTGGGCCAGACTTGCGTTCGCGATGATGCTGCTGGCCGCAGCGGCCGACTTCGGTCTGGCAATGGCGGACGTGCTTGGTCGTACCCCAGCCCAGACTGGAGTGTCGGCCGCTCGGCATGCCCTCGCCCAGGGCTTCCTATTGCCAATGATTGCGCTCATGGCCGCGCGAATCCTGCCAGGCTATTCCGGGTATATGGTCCATCGGGTACGCCTGCTGGCAGTGTTGGTCTGGGCGCTACTGGCGGGCGCCGCGCTGCGTTTCGGCGCCGAGCTGGCCGGTGGTTATGCGCCAGGCTGGGGCCCACTTGTCGCTCTTGGCGGCGCGCTCGGTGTTCTGGCGTTTTCCGTGTTTGCGGTCGGCGTGTGGCGCGCGAGCGGGCAAGGTCCCCGCGCAGTCCGGCATGACCAGACTTCATGACGGTCCAGTCTGAGCATGTGAAACTCAAGCATGCGCGGGTTGCCCATACGAACTGATGTGGCCACGCGCGTCGGGCCGATTGCGGACGGTGCCGACCTGGCGTGGGTGGCTGAGGCGCTTGCCGAGCGGCGCGCGGACATCCTCGACCGCTGGCGCGAGGTGACTGCCCGCCAGGCATTCCACAAGGGCCGTCGAGCATTGTCCGTCGCCGATCACATCCCAGAGTTATTCGACGCTATCGTGGACTTGCTCCAGCGGACGGCCCCACCGCTGGTCCTTTGCGATGGGCCGATTGAAGACCCGGCGGTGCTCATGGCCGCCCGCGAGCACGCCCGCGTCCGGTTCGAGCAGGGGTTGTGCGCCGCGGACGTGGTGACCGAGTTCCGGCTTTTGCGCCAGGAGGTAGGCCGCGCCATCCGCGCGGAGGTGGACGACGCCGCGCCGACGGGCGACGTCGTCGGGGCTGAGCTGCTCGTGCACGACGCTCTGGACGGGGCAATCGGCCTGGCCCTGAACGCGCTGTCTGTGCACCTCGAGGAAATGCGGGAGGAGTTCCTGGCAACCACCATCCACGACGTGCAGCAGCCCATCGCCGCGATCAAGGGCAACCTGGACATGGCCATTCGTCAGCTTGGCCGGCCTGACCTCAACATTGCGCGGGTCGCGGCGATCCTCCGGCGTGCCGACGCTGAGACCAATCGCATGTCACTGTTGCTTGGGACCTTGTCTGACGCCTCGCGTTTGCGGCTGGGTCGCCTGGAGCCGCGACTGGCCGACGCTGACTTAGGCGCCATCATGCAGGGGTACCTGGACCGGCTGGACCCCGACGCCGCCGGGCGTGTGGAAGTTGAGACGCCAGCCGAAGCTGACCTGCGTGGCTGCTGGGACCCCGACCTGCTCGAGCGTGTGATCGGCAACCTGGTGTCAAACGCACTCAAGTACTCGCCTGCGGACCAGCCCATACAAGCGCGTTTAGCCTCGAGCCAGGACTCGGTGAGGCTGTCGATGACCGACCGTGGGATGGGCATGGCCGAGGACGAGCTGCCCCGCTTGTTTAGCCGCTACGGACGGGCCGGCGCGGCTCTGGCGGCGGGTATCGAAGGCCACGGCCTGGGACTGTTCCTGTGCAAAGGCATCGTCCAGGCGCACGGCGGACACATCTGGGCTGAATCAGCCGGGGCTGGCAGCGGCATGACCGTGGTCATGGTGCTACCGAAACTCGCACCCACCACCAAAGCCGGCATGGGATGATCCAACGAGGTCTCGCCGGCGTATCTCTTTAATGGCGAATTGGTGCGAGTAGCGCTGCAGACGCTGCCGCGGGCGGCCCGCACCCAGATCGCCAACTTTCTCGAAGGGTCTCCAGTAGAGGAGTGAGGCACATTTGACATGACGAACGTGACACGGCGAGGCTTTCTGCGGACCGCATCGATCAGCGCCGCGGCGACGGGTGTACTGACTGCGATTCCGGCGATCGCACAAACGGCTGAGCCGGGCGCAAGCGCGCAAGGCATGCCGCTCCCTGGCGGCTCGATGGCACCCGCAGCGGCGCCAATCGGCGGCGGAGTAGCGGTCGGCAGCCCGATGGTGGTGTACATAGC
>JBPCIO010000227.1:0-10434 GCA_051006215.1 Chloroflexota bacterium | reverse complement strand
CCCAGCAGGCAGCGGCCGGTGGCGCCTCGACCCGGTTGTGGCGCGGCTGCTTCAGGGTGCGCGAAACACCTCTTGATCCAGGAGTCCGCGGGCTCGTCCTCACCACCGGTCTCGACGATGCACGAATGAAGCTGGTCATGCGGATGGTGCTCGCGCTGTTCATGATCGGCGCAGGGGTCATGCACTTCGTGAGGCCGCAGGGTTTCATCCGCGTCGTGCCCACATTCCTGCCGGCCCCGGCCGAGCTGGTGTTCATCAGTGGCGTGTTCGAAGTGCTCGGCGGAGCAGGACTGCTTGTCCAGCGCACCCAGCGCTGGGCAGCGTGGGGGCTGGTCGCGCTGTTCGTCGCGGTGTTCCCCGCCAACGTGAACATGGCGGTGAACCACATCGGCCTGGGGACAACCCGCGGCGCCGCGTGGCTCTTGTGGGCGCGCTTACCACTCCAGGCGCTGCTCATCGCGTGGGCATACTGGTTCGCGCGCCGAGCCGAAGCGTAGGCGAGCGAGGCATGCACAATAGCAGAGGGAGACTTCGGTGAAATTTACCTGGTTCAACCTGATGCCCTGGCCGTACTTGCCCGACGATTTCCGCGAGACGCATCGCTCGGTATGGGTCGACATCCCGAACCGGTTGTACGACCCCGTGCGCGGCAATGCGGTGTACCACGAATACATGGACCAGCTCGAGTACGCGGACGAGCTTGGCTACGACGCGGTTGGGGTCAACGAGCACCACCAGAATGGCTATGGGCTCATGCCGTCGCCAAACATCATCGCCGCGACTCTTGCTCGGCGGACCTCACGGGCTGCCATCGCGGTCATCGGCAACTCCATTGCGCTGTACAACCCGCCCATTCGGGTGGCCGAAGAGTTCGCCATGCTCGACGTGATTTCCGGCGGCCGCCTGATCGCCGGGTTTCCGGTCGGCACGCCCATGGACACCAACTTCTGTTACGGCCAGATCCCGGCTCTGACCCGTGACAAGTACGCCGAAGCGCACACCCTCATTCGGCGAGCGTGGGCGGAAGAGGAGCCGTTTGCCTTCGACGGTAAGTACAACCAGCTACGCTGGGTCAACTGCTGGCCCAAGCCGATCCAGAAGCCGCACCCACCCATCTACATTCCGGGTGGCGGGTCGATCGAGACGTTCGACTTCTGTCTGGACTACGACTCCAACTACTCGTACCTGTCGTTCAACGGTTATTTGGCCGCCAAGGGCCTGATGGATAGCTACTGGGACCGAGTTGCCGCGCGTGGCAAAGACACCTCACCCCATCGCGCGGCGTTCGCGCAGATTATCGCCGTGGCCGACACCGACGCCCAGGCGGAAAAGCTCTACAAAGAGCACATCCTGTATTTCTTCAACCGTTGCCTGCATGTGGCGCCAGCATTCCAGAATCCGCCCGGCTACCGAACCATCGACACCATCAAAGCCACAGCGCTGACACGCCTGCAGCGTCAGACTCAGAGCCAGTTGCCAGAGGCGACCTGGCCTGCGCTGGTCGACGGCGGGATGGTCATCGCTGGCAGCCCAGAGACGGTGCGCCAGCGCATGCAGGAGCTCATCGAAACGCTGCGGGTTGGCCACGTTTTCTGTTTGCTGCACACCGGCAACCAGCCAGACGACAAGACGCGCCACAACTCGCGCCTGTTCGCCGATCAGGTCATGCCCAAGCTGCGCCACCTGTGGCCAGAGTGGGAATTGGACGACCGCTGGTGGATTCACCCGCTGGAGCAGCGAGTGAGGCCTGATGCAGCGGTGGCAAATCGCGGATGAGCTCGCGCACTATTCAAACGCTACGGGGCACTCGGGTACGCGTCCTCGACTACGGCTCCGACGACGGCGAGCCGCTGGTGTTTTTGCATGGGCTCAGCGGACTGCTCGACGACACGACCTTGTTCGACCTGCTTGCGCGGCGGCACCACGTGTTCGTGCCAGAGTTGCCTGGCTATGGTGAGTCCAGCGGCGAGGAGTTGCTCGAGGACATGCTCGACTTTGCCCTCCACGGCTGGGATGTGGTCGTGTCGCTCGGGCTGGCGGAGCGGCGTCCAGTGCTGGTCGGGCACTCCATGGGTGGCATGTTTGCCGCGGAGATGGCCTGCCTTGCGCCAGGTGCGATTGCGAAACTGGTGCTCGTGAACGCCTACGGACTCTGGCTGGACGAGGAGCCAATCCCGGATATCTTCTCGTTCTTGCCGTTCGAATTCGGCGACTATCTGTTCCACAACCCGGAGCGGGCGGCGGCTCTTCTGGTTGGTGGCACGGATATAGCGGACCCAGACAGCTTGCGCGACTTCTTTGTGGCGAATGCGCGCCGTCTCGGGACGGCCGGCAAGGTCTTGTTTCCGATTCCCAACCGGCGCTTGAGCAAACGCCTGTATCGACTGACCACCCAGACGCTCGTGGTGTGGGGCGAACAGGATCGGTTGATGAGCCCCACGTACGCGACCCGCTGGGAGCAGCTGCTGCCCCGGGCCAGAGTGGTCCGCATTCCCGACGCCGGTCACATGCTGCCCTACGAGCAGCCAGCCGCGCTCGCCAGCCAGATCAACGCTTTCCTGTAAAGGCTGGCTGCTCGGAAGTGCATGCCAAGCTGGTACGCGCGTTACCGGATCCTGGTCTGGATGTGCGTCCTCATCGCCGTCAACCAGCTCGGATTTGGATCCATCGTCCCGGTCGCGCCGCTGTACGCCGCCAGCTTCGGCGTCTCGCCGTCGGCTATCGGACTCACCATCGCGGTGTACGGCCTCGCGCGTTTCCTGCTGGCCGTCCCGACGGGGCGGCTTGCCGACCGGATCGGCCGGCGCGGAACCCTGGCTCTGGGCGGAGGCGTGACCGTGATCGGCAACCTTCTCTGCGCCGTGGCACCTTCGTACCCGCTCTTTCTGAGCGCCCGATTTGTGGCCGGAGCCGGGGCGGCGCTGATCGTGACCGCTGCGCAGATCGTTCTGGCGGACATCAGCCCGCCAGCCCAACGCGGCCGGATCATGGGCATCTACTCGGGCGTATTCGCATTCGCCGTCGGCATTGGCCCGTACCCGGGCGGTCTCCTGGCCGAGCGCTTCGGCTTGAATGCGCCGTTTGTGGCCTACGCCGCGTTGGCGACGGTGGTCACCCTGGTGGCATGGCTGCGCGTGCCCGAGACGCGTGCGGCGCGCTTGATGCCCGGCGCCAGCTTTGCCGGTGTGCCAAGCTTCGGGCAACAGATCCGCCTGTTGTCGAGCAGCACCGGCTTTCTGCTGGTATCGCTGATCGGCTTCACGGCGGCCGTTGCCCGCACCGGCGCAGTATTCAACGTCGTGCCGCTGATGGTCAAACAGCGGCTCGATCTGCCACCTGACCAGATCGGTCTCGGGCTCAGCCTGGTCAGCCTGGGCGCGCTCCTGCTGGCTTATCCATCCGGGATGCTGGTGGACTATTTCGGCCGCAAGGCGGTGATCGTGCCGGCTACCCTGACCGCCGGGGTCGCGGCTGGGCTGTTTGCTCTTACGCCCAGCTTCGCGTGGTATCTGTTCGCTTGCGGAGTATGGGGGTTTGCGCTGGGGGTGGCAAGCGATGCCCCCGGGGCGTACGCGGCTGATACCGCGCAGGCGGGTATGAACGCTGCCGTGATGAGCAGCTACCGCATGTTGTCCGATGCAGGGTACGTGCTCGGCCCGCTGGCGCTCGGCATCATAGCCGACGGGTTCGGCGCTCCCTCAGCACTGTTCGTCGCCGGGTCGCTGCTCGTCGGATCGGCACTCCTTTTCTTACGCTTTGCGCCCGAAGGCTATCGACCACAGCGCAGTTTAGAGTAGCGTGCCAGGTATGCAGTCGGCACCTACTCGGGACCCGGCGGGAGTTGCCCGCTCGATGACGGGAGGCGAAGCTCTGGCGCAGCAGCTTGCGCGTGAGGGCGTGGTGGACGTCTTCGGCGTGCCCGGGGTCCAGCTCGACTACGCCGTCGACGGGCTGGCGAAGCTCTCGGATCGCATCACCTACTGGAACACCCGCCACGAACAGGCGACGGCATACATGGCCGACGGCTATGCTCGAACCACGGGCGATATCGGCGTGTGCATGGTCGTGCCGGGCCCAGGCCTGCTCAACGCACTGGCGGGGGTCGCGACCGCCTACGCTTGCTCGTCGCGAGTGCTGTGCATCGCTGGCCAGATCCCGTCTTCGGCCATCGGCCGCGGCTTTGGGTTGCTGCACGAGATCCCCGACCAATCGCGCATTCTGGGGGCGCTCACCAAGTGGTCTGGCCTGGCCCACGCTCCAGGCGAGGTGCCCGGTCTGGTGCATGCTGCAGCGCAGCAGCTCCGCTCCGGCCGCCCCCAGCCGGTCGGCATCGAGGTGCCGCCCGACGTGCTTCAAGCCCGCGCCGACATCGCGTTGCTCGACCCGGTCCAGCACGATGAGCCGGTCATACCGGACCCGGATCTTATCCGCCGGGCGGCACTCCTGCTCGCGCAGGCGGAGCGGCCCGCCCTGTATGTCGGCGGCGGCGTCGTGGCCGGCTCAGCCAGCGAAGCGCTACGCGCTGTGGCTGAGCGCCTCGAGGCACCTGTCGTCATGAGCCCAAATGGCCGCGGGGCGCTCGACGACCGCCACCCGCTCGCGCTGACCGCGCTCGCCGGACGCCAGGTGCTGTCCGACGCGGACGTGGTGCTGGGCGTTGGAAGCCGATTCCTGAATGGGCAGGAACAGGTGGCGCTGACGCCAGGCGCTCGGCTCATATTGGTGAATGTCGAAGCTCGCGATCTAGGTGAGCCACGCCAGCCAGAGGTGGCGATTCACGGCGATGCTGCCGCCGGACTCCTGGGCTTGCTCGAACATCTGGATGGAGGGCCCGCCCGCCCGACGCGGCGGGCTGAGCTGGATGCGCTGCGGACGTGGGCCGACGGCGTGCTCGCCAACATCCAGCCGCAGTATGCGTGGGTGCGGGCACTGCGCGCCGCAATGCCTGAGGACGGCATCCTGGTGAACGAATTCACCCAGGTTGGATACGTAGCCATGACCGCCTATCCCGTGTATCAGCCGCGGACGTATGTCGGGCCTGGCTACCAGGGGGCGCTGGGCTACGGATTTCCGACCGCGCTCGGGGCCAAAGTAGGCAATCCCGGGCGCGCGGTCCTGTCAATCAACGGCGACGGTGGTTTCGGCTGGGGTCTGGCAGAGCTCTCGACGGCTCGCAAATACGGCATCGGCCTGGTCACGGTCGTCTTCAACGACGGCGCGTATGGCAACGTCCGCCGGGCGCAGATGGAACAGTTCGAAGGTCGGGTCCTTGGGAGCGATCTGGTCAATCCCGACTTCGTCCGCTTAGCCGAGAGCTTCGGCATGCGTGGAGCGCGTGCAACCACACCGGCTGAGCTGGAGGGGCTGCTTCGGGAAACCCTTCGCGGTACGAACGACGAGCCCGTCTTGATCGATGTGCCAGTTGCACCCATGCCGAACCCGTTCCAGTTGCTGCGCACGGCGCCTCCGTCCCGACCTACGCCGGCGCGGTAGACTCTTCAGATGGCCGTCCGACTTCCGATACTGGACACTGGCACCCTGCACGCGCGTCTCGACGAACTGCTCGCCAAGGGCCCCAAAGAAGGGCCGTGGTCTGAGCCGCTGCTGCTCAGCGACGACATTCAAGCGTTTGTCATCGTGCATCCGCCAGGCACCCCCAACGATACCCACTATCACGAACACGACGAGTGGTGGGTCGTCATGAAGGGTGAGATCAACTGGCACATCGAGGGCCAGGCCGAACCAATTCGTGCGCGCGCTGGTGACTTCGTATTGTGTCCCAAGCTGCATAACCATCACCTGGAGCCGGTCGGCTCTGAGTTGACGGTCCGCATCGGCATCAATTCTCGGGGCGAATTCCACCGCTACGACCGCCCAGGCTGCCGCTCCGACCTATGGCGCACGGAGACAGCCAGCCAAGCCTGAGTATGCTGCGCGGCCTCCTTCGGCATTGGGAGGCCAATACCATTTCCGGTCGGCCGCGGCTGGAGCTCGTGTCGGCGCTCGTTATCGCACCGCTACTCGAAGAGGCGATCTTCCGAGGCGGTGTGTCTCGTCTGGCTGCATCGTTACGGGTTGGGCGAGGTCCACTCGCGCTTGCCTCGGCGGTGGTGTTCGGACTCATGCATCGCCGCTTCGGCTATTGGTTCATGGGCTATGCCTGGGCGGGTGGGCTCATGCTGGGGGCAACCCATGCTCGCTGGGGGTATTGGGCAGCCGTGCTGCTTCACGTCGTGGCCAACCTTGTCGACCTCAGCGTCGGCTGGCGGCGCCACCTGCTCAGGAGCCCTTGCCCCACGTCAAGAGCAGGATCAGCGCTGCGGCGGCCATGACCACCGTCGTCGCCCAGCCGGCCAGATTGATCCAGCGATTGTTCGTGCGACTACCCATAATCTGGCGGTTGTTGGACACCAGCATGATCAACACCAGCAGCGGAGGCGCCAGTAATCCGTTGATCACCGCGGTGTAGAACAGCGCGTCGATTGGGTTGATGCCCACGAAGTTGATGCTCATGCCCACGAGCGTTGCGGCCCCGATCACGGCGTAGAATTGCCTCGCGCGGCCGGGCTTCTCGTCCAAACCGTACCGCCAGCCGGCTGACTCGCAGATGGCGTACGCAGCAGAGCCGGTCAGAATAGGCACGGCCAGCACGCCCGTCCCAACCAGCCCAAGCGCGAGCAGCAGCCCCGCCATATCACCCGCCAGCGGCCGCAGCGCGACGGCGGCATCTGACGCGGACTGAATGTCAGTCTGCCCAACCTTATGGAGTGTCGATCCGGTGGCGAGCATGATGAAGTACATCACGACGATGGCGATACCCATGCCGATGTTGACATCCCAGGCTCGGTAGTGGAGCTCGCGATCCGTTGCGCCCAGCCGCGACCAATGGCTGTGCCGACCCAGCTGGATCTCCTCCTCCACCTCCTGGCTGGCCTGCCAGAAGAACAGGTAGGGGCTAATCGTCGTGCCCAGTATGGCCACCAGTGTCGTGGCGAAACCCGAGTCGAAGTGTATGGTCGGGATGATGGTCGCGCGAAGCACCTCAGCCCAGTCTGGGCGCGACAGCAGCCCCGCCCCGACATATGCGAAGAGCGCGATGCACAGCCACTTGAACGTTCCCGCGATCAGCCGATACGAGCCCCAGATCTGGAGCACCACGATGGCGAGCGCGATCGGCACGATCATCAAACTGATCGGCACCGGCACGAGCAGGTTGATCGCAGCGGCGATGGCTCCGATGTCAGCCCCGGCGTTGATAGTGTTGGCTACTACCAGCAGGAATACGGCTGGGTACAACACCCAGCGAGGGTAGTGATGGCGCAACACGCCAGCCAGCCCTCGGCCTGAGACCATTCCAACTTTTGCACAGATGTACTGAACGCTCGCCATGAGCGGGAAGCACCACGGCGCAGTCCACAGGAACGCATATCCAAATTGGGCTCCGGTCACGGAGTAGGTGCCGATGCCGGAGGGATCGTCGTCCGATGCGCCAGTGATCAGTCCTGGACCGAGAACCTTGAGCAGCCGTCTGATTCGATTCGGCTCACCCTTTTCGGCCATCTCCAGGACGGTGGTGCCGTCCGCAGGTTCTCGGTGCGGGATGGTTGGGTCGGACTTCACACCCACAGCCAGGAGTGGAGCGACGTCCCAGCGAAGTCGATCCTGCGTTCCACCGGACTTTACCTTACCTCGACGGGGTAGCAGCGATCCACATGCACGACCAACGCCTCAGGTAGGCTATTGGTATGCAGGCGTGGGTTCGAATGCTCGCACGACTGATGGCACTCGTCATCGGCACTGCGCGAGCCTTTATCATGGCTGGCGCGTTCCTGGCTGCCTTCGTCGGCACCGGCGCACTGTTTGATTACTCGGACCGCTGGCTCGCCCTATTCAGCGCTTCGCTATCAGGCGTCACGTTCCTGCTGGTCTTTCTGCTCCAGTATCGCGAGAACCGTGACACTGCCGCAATCCAGCTCAAGCTCAACGAACTGCTGCGTGCCGTCGAGGGCGCACGCGACCACGAGTTCCTCGACGTCGAGCATCTTCCGGAGGAGGAGCAGGAGGACGCCTTTCGAAAATTGCGCGACCAGGTAAGGGCAGCCGCTAGTCGGCCTTGACCACGCCGGCCAGCACGCGTAGGGCCTCTATGGCGGCCGGGTAGCCGGCGTAGCCGCCGAGTTGGAGGAAGGCTTCCCGCAGCTCGTCCGGCGTCCAGCCCACATTCAGCGCGCCACGGATGTGGGTGCCGAGCTCGTGCATACGGCCCAGCGAGGCGAGCACGGAGATCACGACGAGGCTGCGGTACTTCACTTCCAGTCCGGGGCGGGCCCACAGGCCGCCCCAAACGTGTTCGGTACCGAGCTCGAAAAAAGGCGCGGTGAAGGGATCGCCTTCGCGTTCGGTACGCTCCACGTAGTCAGCCCCGACGACCTGTCGGCGTATCTGCGCGCCGCGTCGCATGTCTTGCTCACCCATGTCAGGTTCATACCAGACGTGGCCCTCGGCTGCCAGGTATCCATGTGACTCCCGTTACAGCAATGTGGGTATATGGGATAACCTGGCTCGGAACACCGGTCGACGTCCACTCCTGATGGCCAGCATTCCTACGAACGAAAGCGCCGCGTACCTGACACGGCTGCCGGCCTGGCAGGCGCTGTCGGAGCACTACGAGCACATCAAGAGCGCACACCTGCGCCAATTGTTCGCCCAGGACCCACAGCGGGGCGAGCGACTGGCGGCTGAGGCTGTCGGCCTGTACCTGGACTATTCCAAGCACCGCGTCACTGACGAGACGCTGCGCCTGCTGGTGCGACTCGCGGCCGCACGCGGACTGCGCGCGCGTATCGACGCGATGTACTCCGGAGCAAAGATCAACACGACTGAAGGCCGCGCAGTGCTGCACACCGCCCTTCGCGCGCCGCGCGAGGCGCACATTCTGGTCGACGGACACGACGTGGTACCCGACGTTCAGGCCGTGCTAGACCGCATGGCCGCCTTCGCCGAGCAGGTGCGCAACGGCACGTGGACGGGCTACACAGGCAAGCCCATTCGCAACCTGGTGAACATCGGTATTGGCGGCTCGGACCTCGGCCCGGTCATGGCCTACGAAGCGCTGCGCTATTACTCGACGCGGGACGTAACGTTCCGCTTCGTTTCCAACGTCGACGCCACCGATTTCGTAGAGTCCACGCGCGACCTGGACCCGGCCGAAACCTTGTTCATCGTCTCCTCGAAGACGTTCACCACCCTCGAAACGATGACCAATGCGAACTCCGCGCGGGCGTGGATTGTGGCTGGCCTCGGCAACGCTGCCGCTGTCGCCAAACACTTCGTGGCGGTGTCCACCAACGCTGAGCAGGTGCGGGCATTTGGCATCGATACCCAAAACATGTTCGGCTTCTGGGACTGGGTGGGCGGTCGCTACTCCATGGACTCAGCCATTGGCTTGTCGACCATGCTCGCTATTGGCCCAGGTGCGTTTCGTGAACTGCTCGGCGGCTTTCACTCCATGGACGAGCACTTTCGGACGGCGCCGCTTGCCGAAAACCTGCCGGTGCTCATGGGCATGCTGGCGGTTTGGTATTCGGATTTTTTTGGCGCTCAGACGATCGCCGTCCTGCCGTATGACCAGTACCTGAAACGATTTCCAGCATATCTGCAGCAGCTGACCATGGAGAGCAATGGCAAGTCGGTGACGTTGGACGGCACCCCGGTCGACTACCAGACCGGTGCGGTGCTCTGGGGCGAGCCCGGCACCAATGGCCAACACTCGTTCTACCAGCTCATCCACCAGGGCACTCGGGTGATTCCGTGTGACTTCATCGGATTTTCTCACGGTCTGAATCCGCTGGGTGAGCATCACGACCTGCTCATGGCCAACGTCTTTGCTCAGGCCGAAGCGCTCGCCTTCGGTAAGACGGCCGATGAAGTGCGAGCCGAGGGCACCCCCGAATGGCTGGTGCCGCATCGAACCTTCCCTGGCAATCGGCCTTCCAGCACTGTCCTGGCGGACCGGCTAACGCCGCACGTTCTGGGCGCGCTGGTGGCGCTCTACGAGCACAGCGTCTTCGTGCAAGGGGTCATCTGGAACATCGATTCGTTCGACCAGTGGGGGGTCGAGTTGGGCAAGGTCCTGGCCCAACGTATTGTGCCGGAGCTTTCAGCACCCGTCGATGCTCCGCTCGAGCACGACTCGTCGACCAGCACGCTCATCCGCCGGTATCGCCAGAGCCGCGGTTAAACGCACCGCTGGTGTGGGCGCGGAGCATCGCCTCCACCTGGTCGAGGGTCCGCACGCGTCCGAACATCGACAGTGACTGGTTCAAACTGACCGGGTTCAAGGGGTCGTCGCAACACTGCCGTCAGGAGTTGCGATGCAACAGCACAAACGTCGGCGCTCAGATCGCGCACTTCGCGCCCGAATGCAGTCGCCAG
>JBPCIO010000226.1:0-10228 GCA_051006215.1 Chloroflexota bacterium | reverse complement strand
CACGCCAGGCCAGGTTCATCGCCACTTCACTCGAATATTGGTCCGGGTCGGTACTCCCGCCCGCGCACCTCGGCCCCGCGGAAAATCACCTGGTCGCCGCGTAGGGCAACATCCCAAGCGTCCACTCGACTACGAGGTGGCCCGCCGTCCTCCGAAGCGCGCCGCTTGATCCACAATTTCTTGTCTAAACTCCAAAACCGTAAGCTGCGTTCGGTAAAGAGCCGGGGTGGTGAGCGTTACGGAAAGTCGCACGACCAGTGTGGCAAGGTAGGAGCCAAGAAGGCGAACGTGAGTGAACCACTGATGACGTGTCGAAACATTTGACCATGAGCTCGTGCTGCGCGCGGTACGTCGACATACTGACGAGCGGTGGATTCTGCTGTACGTGGAGCACTGGCTGAAAGCTCCGCTCCAGCAGGAGGATGGCACACTCGTGCAACGAGATCGAGGCACGCCACAAGGCTCATCGATCTCAATTATTAGCCAACCTCTTCTTGCACTACGCGTTCGACGTGTGGATAGGGAGGGAGTTCCCTGACCTGCAATTCGAACGGTACTGCGATGATGTGGTTGTCCACTGCGCAAGTGAGCAGCAAGCTCAAGTTGTTCGAGACGCCATCGCCGAACGGCTGGCGCAATGTGGTCTGGAGATGCATCTGTGAGCGCCGACGAAAAATGGGCCAGGTGTCGGGATAAAATCTCATCGCGTGGTCGCGACGACCGCGGGATGAAAGCCGGGCGCGAGCTATCTCTCGGGCGAGTGCCGCGAGCGTCGTGGAAACACACGGCCCCTCCTCTGCACACACTGGAGACGCGAGCGCGAGTGCCTGCAACTTGGCCCGAAGTGCCCCGTCGTCCTGGCAGTGAGCCCGCTGGATCGGCGACGCTGTGGCCTGAACTAGTCGAAGGACGCCGCGAACAGTCTTGCTTTGACGGCACATTATGCCCACCAGTCTGTCGCAAGTGTCGTTCTGGCAGTCAATTCTGCTCAATTCGGTCGTCTCGGCACGATGCCTCTGCCCTGTGCCGGCACGGTGAGTTCTGTGGCCTCAGTACCTCAAGGACAGCTGCAACCAACTCGCGACCAGATTGTTAGTGTTTGACTACTCGGATGCGTGTGTCTCCAGGGTAGCATTGCATCCCGCCCTGGCCGTACGCCTATGACAAAAGCTGATCCGCGTCGATCTCCTCCCCTAGTGCGCCGCGCCGCGACCAGGCCGCCAAACCGCGCTCTGAGGTCCGATGGTGTTGAACCTGTCCCGCCAGTCGCGGAGGACGTCGCGGGTGAAGCCGAGGTGCGGTTCGTCTCGGCAATCGCGATCGGTACAAGTGTGCGCAATCCTCGGCGCAAGCTGACCGGTATCGAGGAACTCGCCAGCTCGCTGCAACAGCATGGGCTGCTGCAGCCGATCGTGGTGCGGCTCGTTGGCGACGAGTATCAGCTCGTCGCCGGCCACCGACGCCTGGCCGCCGCTCGCGCACTGGGCTGGGAACGCGTGCCGGCGATCATTCGGCGCGAGACGGAAGACGACGCCTATGTGCTGACGCTGGTAGAAAACCTCCAGCGCGTGGACCTGAGCCCGCGCGACGAGGCCAGCGCGCTCGAAGTGCTGGTGCGCGAACGCGGCTGGACCACGCGTGAGGTGGCTGCCGCCATTTCCCGTTCGCAGGGCTTCGTGTCCAAACGGCTGCGAGTCTTCGAGGACGCTATGCTGGCGCCCTTGGTCATGGGCGGACGGCTGTCAGTCTCGGCCGCCGAGGAGCTGCTGACCGTTTTCGGAACGCGATCGCTACGAGCTTCTGGAAACGGCCCTCGAACTTGGCTGGGAGTATAACGAGATTCGCCAGGCGGTTAGGCAACAGCGATTCGAGTCGAATCCAGACAGAGCTGATCAGCGAGCCCGCCTCACGCAGCGTACTCGGGCCTTGCGCACGGATCTGCAAGTCCTGGAGCCGAAAGATCTGCATCCGAGCCAACGCGCCGAACTCACGCGGCTCGTCGCCGAGCTTGCGAGGCTTGTCGACACTGCATCAGACGCGACTATGAACCTTGCGATGCAGAGCGCAGCGAGCTGACGGCCGTTCAATAATTCTCTCGGTGACCGGGGTGTGGCGTACGATGCGTGACCAGATCGCCGGGCCCACTTCGCGTGGACGAAGACAAGGTCCGTTTGGACATTGAAGACAAGATGCGGCCTTTCGAACTCGCGCTGCGTCCGAGTCATGTGGCAATGGCCCAGCGAGCTACCGCTGGCCACAGCACGGCGGTTACTGCGAGGGCGATCACTGCGCGGTGCCGGTTGGCATGGAAGATGGATACCCACCCGAGCATGGCGGCTTCGGTGGCTGCCCGCAGCCAGGCCACGTCGCCCTCCCAGACGGTAGTCGACAGGGACAGCGTCAGCGCCACGTACCCGACCAGCGCCAGGCGGACATAGCCGGGCACGCACGGCGACAACACACTGAGGCCGAACAGTAGCGCAAAATACGCAAACTCGATCCGGCCGAGTAGCCCGACCATGCCCAGGTAGCGCAGCGGCGCCATCATGGGCATGGCCAGGTTGGCCACCCCGTCTGCCAGGGGCGGGGTGCCCCAGCGCGCCCACAGCACCGCCTGCACGCCGACGAACCACGCCAGCCCGGCCAGGCCGGCGACCCAGGCATCGCGCGCTGGACCGCGCCGTCCCGTGACCCGTTCGACGACGCTCGAGGCCAGCAGGACGAAGGCGAGCAGCGTGGCGGTTTCGCGCGCCAGCACTGCCAGGGTCATGGGCGCGGCGGCCAGGCGCGAGCGTCCCTGCTGCAGCAGCAGCAGCGTGGCAACGAAAAAGCACGCCTGGACGATCTCCGAAAGGTCACGCGCCAGGCTGAAGCTGAATCCGGCCCAAAACGGCAGGCCGATCCCCCACCACGCCGGGGCACCGAGTTCGACTGCGAAACGGCCCCCGAGCGCGCCCAGGGCGGTCAGCCCGACGACGTTGGCGGCGATGAGCAGCCACGGCACCCACGCGTCCTGGCCCAGCGACAGGACCCGGACGAAGAACGGGTACAGCATCCGTTGCTGGCGGTAGCTCGGGTGGTCCAGATTGACGCCCACGTCGCGGGTGAGTAGCGGGTCGACCGCCAAGCGGTAGAAAAACTGCCCATCGTAGGTTTGCTCGGGCTCGAGAATTCGTAGGGAGGCCGGAGCCGTCGCCGGAGAAGCAAACGGCGGCGCCGCGCGGACAAAGACCGCTGGGTCGTTGCCCAGCATCCAGAGGTGGCCTAGCACCACCGCCAGTGACAGCAGCAGCCCCACAGCCGAAGGCAGGGCAGTGCTCGTCCCAACAAGCGATCTCGCCAACGCCGTTATGGCGACAGTGGACGTCTCTTTGGCCTCAGTGGGGCACGCCGCCGGCACGCCGTCACTGTACGTGAGGGTCGGCCAACGGGTCCGCTCGCGCAGGCTGGCGCCGAGCCGGGCTCTTGCGCGCGCACTGGCGGCGCTGCTCGCGGTGGACTGCTCGTCGAGGTCGTATCCTCGTGGCATGGCCACCGAGGCATCACGGCGGATCCCGCCGCCAACGGTTGAAGAGTTCCTCGAGATGGAGGAGGCTACCTCGGCCAGGCACGAGTTCGTGGCAGGCCAGGTGTACGCGCTGTCCGGCGGGGCGGCGCGACATAATCGAATCGCCGGGAACATCTTCGCCAACCTCTGGATCGCGGCGAGGGGTGGGCGATGCCGCGTGTACGGCAGCGACATGCGCCTGCGGATCGGAGATGACGCTGTCTACTACCCGGACGTGCAGGTCGTGTGCGATCCCGCTGAGAACGAAAACCTGTACACGTTGGCTCCCTGCGTTGTGGTCGAGGTGTTGTCGCCGAGTACTTCGTCAATCGACCTGCGCGAAAAGCTCATGGCCTATCGCCGCATCGGGAGCCTGCGGGGGTACGTCATCGTCTTTCAGGACGAGCGCCGCGTCATCCGCCACTACCGCGCCGAAAACGACGCCTGGTTCGATGCCCTGCATGGCCCAGACAGTACGGTGCCGTTCCCGTGTCCCGAGATCGGCCTGTCTGTGGCGGATATCTATCAGGGTGTCGAGTGATTCAACGCCAGTTCTCGTAGTCGGCCCGCGTTGCTGGCGGGCCATGGTGAGGCGGGCTCGGGCGTAGAGCCACTCCAGCCAGGGCGTCCAGCCGCCGCCGTGGCGACGGACAATGCGCAGCAGCTCGTCCCAGGTCGCGTGCGAATTGGTCGCCATTTCGACGTCGCGTGCCGGCGAAAGGCGGCCAGGAGGTGCGGGACATACCGACCTTCAAGCGCCGCAGGCGTGGCCACAATTCGTAGTCCATGCCGAAATCGAGTGTCTCGTCCAGATAGCCGACCCGCTCGAATACGTTCTTGCGCAGGAATACCGCGGTTCTCGCTAGCGCCTGAAGTTGTACGCGCCTGGCCGCATCAACCACAGCGGCTGACCGATGCGTCCATGACTTAATAGTCGGCGAACAACACGTCCAGGTTTGGGTCGGACAGGAAACGCTGCGCCATGTGCGCTATGGCCCTCGGCGCATACAGTCGTCGGCGTTCAGCCACGCCACCACTTCACCCCTTACCAGGCGCAGACCAGCGTTGATGGGCGTGGCTTTTCACCCATGGCAGCGACAGCCACGTCTCATACTTGCGCGACGCTAACAGGTGGTGATAGGCGATCCTGGTTGGCTGGCTCAGTGCAGCAATCGTCTAGTAGGCCAACGACCTCGGCGACCGTGGATGCGGGTACCCGAGCCAGTGGCGCGGCCTGGCGCGCTCGCCAGTCCAGGCTCTTGACCTGGTCCGCAAGGATGACCCCAACCACTGGTGAGCCGCCCGTGGGCGTCAAGGACACCTCGAACGGGTAGCCTTTGATCTGGCTCGTCACCGGGCACACTAGTGCGAGGCCGACGCGCTGGCTGTAGGCGCGCGGCGAGAGGACCAGCGCCGGCCGGCACCGTGCCAGCTCGTGGCCTACCTGCGGCTCGAACTCCAACCAGACGACGTCGCCCCGGTCAGGGACGAACTGCGTCACCAGATTTCATCGCCCATTGGCGGCCCGGTCATCACTTCGGCATGTCGGTTTTGATCGGTGACCTGGTCCAGGAGCTGGGTCAGGGTGGGTACCGGCGCATCTTGGATTGGCACCAGAATAAGTCGTCCGGCATCGATCTTCATGTCGACGCTCGACTCGGGCCGCAGGTTCAGCTCTCGGCCGAAGGCTTGCGGAATCCGGAGAGCCAGGCTATTTCCCCATCGCTGTACGCGGGTCCGCATTTCCGCCACTCCGATGTAGATACATTGAGTATACATCACCTGGGTGGCGTCGCCTGCGCTAAGATCTGGCACCACGAAGGCTGGCATACAGACCCATGGTTTCGTTACAGCGTCTGACGCTCGATGAGTTTCTCGCGCTGCCGGCCGATGAGCCGACGCTTGAGCTCGAACCCGACGGAACGGTTGCGCAGAAGGTGCCACCCAAGGGAAAGCACAGTTGGCTTCAATTCACACTGTGCGAACGGATCAACCGTTTCGCTGGACCTGGTCGGCTGGCGCGAGCCTTTCCTGAACTGCGCGCGGTGTTTGGCGAGGCTGCGTATGTTCCTGACGTCTCAATATATCGGTGGGAGCGCATTCCTCGAGGCTCCGACGGTGAAGTGGCCAACGATTTCGGATTGCCGCCCGATGTGGCTGTCGAGATTGTCTCGCCCGATCAAAGCACTAATGCACTTTTGCGGCGGTGCCTCTGGTACGTCGAGCACGGCGTCTACATTGCATTGCTTGTGGATCCTGTCGACCGGTCGGTGGTGCGTTTCTCGATGGGTGCGCCGCCGCTCGTACTGCGCGGTGACGACGCGATTTCGATGGGAGATCTCCTCCCGGACTTCCAGCTCTCGGTAACGGACCTGTTCGCGGAGTTGCGCCTCTCCTAACGCCTCATTCGAAGCGATAACGGCAACTGTCGTCGTCGCCCAGCGAGTTGCTGCCGCGCCAGGGTGAAGTGTGCTCGGGCGTACAACCACGCCAGGTGGGGCGTCCACCCGCCGCCGTGGCAGCGCACGATGCGCAGCAGCTCGTCCCAACTGGCGTGCAGATTGGTCGCCGTCTTTGACGCCGAGTGCCAGCGGAACGCCGCCAGCACGCGCGGGATGTAGCCGACGTTGAGCCGGCGCAGGCGCAGCCACAGCTCGTAGTCCATGCCGAAGTCGAGTGTGTCGTCCAGATAGCCGACTGGCTCGCAACGCGTGACGCGTCCAGCGTTTCCCAAATCGGCGTACACGTTTCAGCGGATGAACTAAGTCTGTTAAACTAAGTCTATGACAGAGACGATCAACGTTCACCTCGCCAAGACGCAGTTGTCGAGTCTGCTCGACCGGGTTGCTCGCGGGGAGGAAATTGTCATTGCGAAAGCCGGCAGGCCCATCGCCCGGCTGGTCCCGCTCGCCCCGATCGAACGGCCGCTCGGCTTTGTCCAGGCCACGATCGACCCCTCTTTCTTCGACCCACTCCCCGAAGAGGAGCTCGCGGCCTGGCGCAGTACCCTCGGATGAGGCTATTGCTCGACACGCATGTTCTCCTGTGGGCGCTAGCCGAGCCACACCGCCTTTCTGAAGACGCGGCTGACTTGATCCGGACGTCGAGCAATGAGGTGCTGGTGTCGGCGGCGAGCGCCTGGGAGATCGCCACCAAGTACCGTCTCGGCAAACTTCCAGGTGCAGGACCAATCGTTGGCGGTTTCGCCGCTCACCTGGCCGTGCTTCGCGCCGAAGAGTTGCCGGTTCGGTCAACCCACGCTCTTCGAGCCGGCAGTCTCGTTGTGGAGCACCGCGATCCATTCGATCGGATGCTGGCCGCGCAGGCCATAGTCGAGGGGGTTCGTTTAGTGACCCAGGATTCGGTCTTTTCCGCCGTCTTCAAACTGGAGACGCTCTGGTGACTGTTAGCGAAAGGGCAGCCACAGGTGATGGTGCCGCCCCTTCAGAACGACGACGACCAGCAGGTCGTATTGGGCAGGGCGTGCGTGAGCGTTTTGCTGTCGAGGCTGCGGCCGGATCTGCTGACGTTACCTGCCGATTGTTCGGCGCTCATCATTGCCGGGCGCCCCGGCACGCCACCCAGCGCGGCAAGCGTCCCCAGGACGACGCAGGCCGGGAACAGCCACTCCCGAGCAGGGACACGAGCGCGCAGGCCGCCGGCCACGGCTAGGACCACCACGACGTTCCAGGCGACCGCGTCGGCTGCCCATGATCTCCGACAGGTCGCGGGCCAGGCTGTAGGTGAAGCCGTTCCACAGCGGCAGCCGATACCCCACCAGGCTGGCGCGCTCAGCTGCAGGGCCAAGCGCGCCCCCCCAGACCCCCGAGCACTGCCAGCCCGGCTAGGTTGACCAGGATGAGCGCAGACGGCACCCAAGCCGCCTGGCCCAGGGACACCACGTACACGCTGAGCGGATACAGGATCCGCTGCTGGCGGTAGCTTGGGTGGTCCAGGCTGACGCCCACCTCGCGCGTCACCCACGGATCAACCGCCCGCCGATAGAAGAACTGACCATCGTACGTCTGAGCCGGCTCCACAATGCGGAGCGCGACGGCGGGGCGGTGGATGGCTCGGCGAATTGGGGGGTTGCACGGACGAACACCGAGGGGTCGCCACCGAGCATCCACAGGTGGCCGACGACGATCACCAGCCCCAGGGCCAGCCCGAACAACGTGGGCAGGGCGGTGCTGGTTGGTGGCCAGATCGTGAACGCCGGTTTAGCTGCCAAACCCCGTGTGAGCTCCGCGTGTGGCCGCCTGCACGTTTGTCACTGTACGTGAGCTGCTCGGATCCGGGGCTGGGTCAAGGACAGGCTGATGGCTCAGCTTGTGGGTCGAAACGTAGATGTGTCCCCTGAAGTCAGCGGGTACCATGATGGAGACTCGTCACTCGGAGCACACGCATGGCGGTTGAACAGCGACTACTCACTCTTGACGAATTCCTGGCTGCGCCAGAAGAGGAGCCAGCGCTGGAGTTCGACGCTGACGGGACTGTTAGCCAGAAGATGTCGCCGAAAGGCCAGCACAGCACGCTACAGGGCGCACTCTGCGAACTCATCAACACGTTCGCGCGACAGCAGCACATAGCGGTGGCATTTCCTGAGTTGCGCGCCGTCTACGCCGGAGCTGCATACGTGCCTGACATCGCCGTGTATCGGTGGGACCGAATTCCGCGAACGTCCGATGGCAAGGTCGCCAATGACTTTCGAGCGCCCCCCGACATCGCGGTCGAGATCGTCTCACCCGAACAGAGCCCAAATGCGCTTATTCGACGCTCGCTGTGGTACGTGCGGCACGGCGTCCAGATTGCCCTGCTCGTGGATCCAGGCGATGATTCGGTCATCCGCTGGCACGCCCAGGACCCCACCGCGGTGCTGCGGCGCGCCGATGTGATCAGCTTCGGCAACGTGTTGCCCGGGCTGCAACTCACGGTGGACGAGCTTTTCCAGATGCTGTACTTGCCTTAGCTACCTGGCACCTTCGGCGAGTCGAGGCTAGCTCCGGATCGATCTGTGCATCCGCCTCACACGTGCGGCGATGCTCAGTCGTCAGCCCCGCCCGAATCACGGCTCACTCCGGCAGCAGGAGTACACCAAGCTGCTTCGCGACACGCCGAAGGCCACGATCTTGCGTGGCCAGAGGCACGCCTTCACGCATGGCGAGGGCAATGTAAGAGGCATCGTAGCTCGTCAGGCCATGGGTGCGGGCCAGGCCGAGGACCGCGCCAAACGTGTGGCCGAGATCCATGGGCACGACGGAAATTGACAGTTCTAGAAGCAGTGCGCTGAAGTGAGTCGCCTCCGCGACCTGCAGGCGTTGGTGTCGCTCAGCGGTCAGTAGAGCATTCGCTACCTCCAGGCCCCAGACGGTTGGTACGAGCGCATGGTCGCTGTCGAAGCGATCCAGAATCGCTTCCGTCTCAGAAGTCGGCTCGTCCTCAAAGCACCACGAAAGTGCAACGGACGCGTCGAGCACGAATGGCATTCAGGAGCGCCGCCCCGTGTCGATGAGCGTCCGAAGCGAAACGCCCGCCAGACGCTTTCCGTGACGGAACGCTCTCAGGGCAGCGATCACCTCACGCGCTGGGGCTTGGGCCGTCCCGGGTGCTGGCACGAGCTGGGCTATCGGAACGCCGTGTTTGGTGATGGTGATGATCTTGCCGCGCGATACTTTCTCGAGTAGCTGAGGGAGATGCGTCTTGGCTTGATAGGCGCCTACAGAGTCCATGGTGTTATCATACTGGTCTAAGACTGGTCTAAACGATGGCCGCGCCGTCGGCCGAGTGGAGGCTAGCTCCGGGTCGATCAGTGTGTCCGTCTCAGCTTTGCGGCGACGCGCTGGCGGGCCAGCGTTATTCGGGCTCGGGCGTACAGCCACGCCAGCCACGGGGTCCAGCCGCCGCCGTGGCGGCGTACGATGCGCAGCAGCTCGTCCCAGTTGGCATACAGATTGGTGGCGGTTTTCGACGCCGAGTGCCAGCGGAACGCCGCCAGCACGCGCGGCACGTACGTCACCTTGTGACCGCGCAACCGCAGCCACAGTTCATAATCCATGCCGAATTCGAGCGTATCGTCTAGATAGCCGACCTGCTCGAACACGCGCTTGCGCAGGAACACTGCCGGCTGAGCGATGGAGTTGCCTCGACGTAGCAGCGTGTTGAAGTCGTATGGCCCAGGCTGCATCCGCCACAGCGGTTGTCCAGTAGCGTCGATGACCTGACAGTCGCCGAAGACCACCTCGAGCTCCGGCTCGGTCGCAAAGCGCTCGGCTACGTACGCCAAACTGCCGGGTGTATACAGGTCGTCCGCGTTCAACCAGGCCACCACCTCGCCCCGAGCGCGGCGCAACCCGGCATTGATGGCCGCGGACTGCCTCAGGCCTGGCCGCGGGAACCAGCACGCCTCACTCGCTCGCACCAACGCCTCGGTGGCGTCCACCGAACCGCCATCGACCACGAGTTGCTCGAGGTTTGGCCAGCCTTGTACTCGAACACTCAGCAGGCATTCAGCCAGGTACCGCTCGGCGTTCAGGGTTGGAGTGATGATCGAGATCGGCAGGTCGGGCACTGACGCGCGTTAGTGGGCAGCCAGGTCCGGCTGGAGCACCGCCGGTGGTCGCGCGAATTCGTACACCACAATCGGACCGAAACGCTCGAGCGGCTCCATGCTGGAGTTGATCC
>JBPCIO010000225.1:0-6047 GCA_051006215.1 Chloroflexota bacterium | reverse complement strand
TCAGCGTCCTGGACGATGCCGGCCAGGACCAGTTTGTGGCCGGTCATCCGCGCCACCTCCACCGCTTCGCGCGCACCCTTGTCAGGATGGATACGGCCGAAGAACAGGAGGTAATCGCCACCGCTGGGGTCGAACGTGAATTCGTCTAGCGGAATCCCATGATGGATCGTGGCGGCGTAGGTGAGATCCGGCCGTCGGTCAGCTGCGCTGATGGCGACCAGATGCGTCGCGGTGTTGTACGCGCGGTAGACCGGCAGGATGCGCTCGGAGGAAAAGCCGTGGACGGTTGTGACAACTGGCGTGAGAACCAACCGCGAGTAGGTCAGTGGGAGAAAGTCGAAGTGGTTGTGCAGGATGTCGAAAGCGCCCGCCGCGGCCTGCTCGAAGGCAGCGCCCACGTGCAGGCATTCATAGACCTTGGCGTCGAGTGACAGGTCCTCGGCATACCCGTGCGGGGCCACGGACACCAGGCGACCAGCGGTGGTAGAGTCTGCAGTGGCGAACAGGGTGACCTCCACCCCTCGCGCCACGAGCCCCTCGGTGAGTATGGAAACCACCCGTTCCCAGGGTCCGTAATGCCGGGGTGGGACGCGCCAGGCGATAGGCGCGAGCATGCCCACGCGCAGTCGACTATCCACGTCGCATCCGAGCGGCGCCGCGCGAGAGGCTCACGCGCCGGTCGACGCTGGTGCTGGTTGGGTGCGCAGCCAATCCAGGACGTCGACTAACTTCGCAGTCATCAGACCTACGCACGTGTCGGCTGCCCCGTAGTACAGGCGGAGCTCGCCGGATGCCGCGTCGAGCACGGCACCACACGGGAACACGACATTGGGGATATCGCCGGTGACTTCGTAGGCTGCGTGTGGACCGACCACCCACTCGTCAGACCGCCGCAAAACGCGGCGCGGGTCGTCAAGGTCCAGCAGCGCGAGGCCCAGCCGGTACAACGCCCCGGACGGCGTATGCCGCACCCCGTGATACACGATGAGCCAACCCTCGCCCGTCGCAATGGGCTGGGGAGATAAGCCGATCTTGCCAGCATCCCACCAGGAACCCTCACGCGCCTCCAGCAGCACCATGTGGTCACCCCAGCTACGCAGGTCGGGCGAGAATGACAGCCACATGTTGGCTTTGGCGCCAGCAATGTTGGGCACCGGCCGGTGAATGAGGGCCCACCGATGACCAAACTGGCGCGGGAACAGCGCCGCGTCCTTGTCCTCGGGAGCCATGATCGGGCCGTGACGCTGAAACGTCTTGAAATCGTCAGTAATCGCCAGGGCTACCAGCGGGCCCCCGCGCGAATACGCCGTGTACGTCACGGCGTAGCCACCCAGACCGGCCAGCGGGACAATGCGTGGGTCTTCAACACCCCACAGCTCTTCGGGGTGCTGCTGCGGAGAAGCGGAAAACGTCGGCTGTGAGTCGATGCGCCAGTCGCGGACGCCATCGCGGCTGCGAGCTGCGGTCAGGTGCGACATCCCGCGGCGGTCCTCGACGCGGACCAGCAGCAGGGTCTCGCCGGACGGGAGTTGCGTGGCACCCGGATTGAAGACCGCGTGGGCCGGGTATGGCCAGTTCGCCGCGGTCAGCAGTGGGTTGTTGGGGTGCCGCTGAAACAGGTCGGAGACAGACTGGGTCACGCTGGCCGCCTCGAGGAGTGCAGGCTGGTAGGGTGCCACAGCGTCTGCATATGCAGCAGCAGCATACCGCCTAGCATGCACCTACTGAAGGGATACTCGGGTGAGGCACATTCATCATGGCTGAAGGTCGGCTGGTTGTGGGCATTTTTCGCGATCGGGGTCAGGCTAAACTGGCAGTTGCGGCGGCGCTTCGGCAGGCTTTTGAGGTGGACGGGCCAGAAACGCTGGCGGAAGATGCCAGCGGTGTGCACGTCACCGTGCACCCTAAGGCGAATCCTGATGAAGCGAGGCGACTCTTGCTCCAGTATGGCGCCTATACCGTCTCAGAGGTCGAGCCAGGTCCCGCCTGAATGAGGCGCAGCCGCTGCGCAGGCGCGGAGCGCTGGCCCGCCCCAGTTGTGGCGTGCGTCATGGCAGCGGCGTTCCTGACGGTGGTGGCGTGTTCTAGCGACGGGCCCGCTTCGGGCAGCAACACTTCACCCTCAGCGCAGGTCCCGGGCGCCACCTCTGCGCCCACGCCGCCAGGCGCAACGGCCGACCGCCCCTTCGGAGCGCGCACGCGGGACAGTGGCTGCACCATCCGTGACAATCAGCCCGACCACGCTTGCACGCCCGGCGCGATCTTCCCGAATGTCACGGTCGCGCAGGTGTGTCAACCCGGCTATCCCTCGTCCGTTCGAAATGTGCCGGTAGCGATAAGCCGTGAGGTGTATCGCGAATACGGCATCCTCGAGCGCACACGGGGAGAATATGAAGTCGACCACAGCGTGCCATTGGAGGTTGGCGGGAGCAACGACGTCGCCAACCTGTGGCCCGAGGCAGCTGAACCTCGGCCCGGTTTTCACGAGAAGGACCAGGTCGAAAACTATCTGCACGAGCAAGTGTGCGCGGGCAGGCTGAAGCTGTTCGAGGCGCAGCGCGCTACTGCCACCAACTGGCTCGAAGTCTACCGGCGTCTGCGCCAGCCAGGGCTGCCCGTGGTGGCCCCGAGTAGCTAAGGGCGCGGCTGGCACATTCACTGCAATAGCTATTTTCTGCGCGGCCAAGTCGCGCAACGGCATACCAAGCATGGAGGCAGACATGGCTGAGACAACAGTGGTTACGACCGGGGGCAGTGGTAACTCGGCCCGGCCGCGACGGGTGTACGGGGGCTTATATAGCGACGTCACCACGGCGGAAACCGGCGTCAAGCGCTTTCGCGACGCGGGCTACCCTGGTGAGCGGATCGGCATCGTTTCACGCGATGCGGCAGCAAAAGACATAGCGGAGGACGCCGGCGCCAAGGCGGTCGGCGGGGCCACAACGGGTGCGGTCACTGGTGGTGTTTTAGGCGGATTGACTGGGCTGCTGGTGGGCATCGGCGCGCTGGCCATCCCGGGCATCGGGCCCGTCGTGGCAGGTGGGGTACTAGCCAGCGCCTTTGGCATCGGCGGGGGTACTGCCGTCGCCGGCGCTGGCATCGGGGCAGCCGCCGGCGGCCTGCTCGGTGCACTCACCGGCTTAGGCTTCTCGCACGACGAGGCCAAGTACTACGACGACGGTGTGCGTGGCGGTCGGACGCTCGTCACCGTGGAGGATGACGACGGCCGGGCCGAGGGCTTATTCGACGAAACGGGTGCCGATCGGTATCGAGGTACCAGCACGGTGGTAACCACGCGTACAACCTAAGCTCAGCCGCGCGCCGAGGCCGCCAACGCTTGCGTTCGGCGGCCTATCCACGGGTGGAGTTGGCCTGAACGACGCGCCCATCTCGCATGTACACAGGCGGGACATGAAGCGGATTCTGGTCGTGGACGACGACCCTGCCGTGCGAAACCTGCTGACTGAAGTCCTGCAAGAACACTACATAGTCAGCGTGGCCACCAACGGCGAGGAGGCGTTGAACTGCATACGCCAGCGCCGGCCCGACGGAGTGGTGCTGGACATGATGATGCCAATCATGGATGGTTGGACCTTCCTCAGGGCCCGCCGACGTGAGCCAGCCGACGCTCAGGTTCCCGTGGTGGTGGTGTCGGCCGAACCGAGGGCGTGTGAGGAGGGACGACGGCTGGGCGCTACGGCGTGCGTGGCCAAACCGTTTGATCTCGAACGGTTGTATGCGGCTGTGGATCAATTGTTCACCGACGCACCCGGGTAGACGCGGCAGCGTGGCGGACAGGTCTGGGGGCAGTCGGTACGGTTCTTCTCAGTCATCTGGAGGAGGCGGCATGCGGCGCTCGGCCGCCGGCAGCGCGCTCCGCCTCGATCATGCGTGGCGAAGCGGCTGGCGCCGGCGGAATGTGAAAGACATCGGCGAAGCGCTCCAGCAGGCTGGGGTCGCCGGCCAGGTGTACGCTGCCGCTGGCGATAGCCTTGGCAGGGCTCATCTCGCCTGCCATCAGGGCTCTGAGGGCCAGCTGGGTGTCGATCACCAGGTCTGGAGCTTCGAGCGGACCTGCGCCAGCGTTCAGCGTGCCATCCTCGATTCGCGCGTGTAGAACGATCTCCCCCAGACGCAGCTCATACTTCACCCTCAGATTGCGCGCAGCATCGGGTCGGAACGTGGCGCGGAGCGCCACGATGAGCGAGTCGACCGTGACGGTCTCACCGGGCCGCGGCTGACCCAGCGATCTGGCACCCCAGAGTCCGAGCCGAAAGACGACGTCCTCGAGCTCCGCGCCATAGGCGGTGAGCTCGTACACGACCGACCCGGCCGGGCGAGGCAGGAGCCGACGGCGCACCACTCCGTCGAGCTCCAGCTCTTTGAGCCGCGCGGCCAGGATGTTGGTGGGCACACCAGGCAGACCGCGCCGCAAATCAGTGAAGCGACGCGGGCCGACGGTGAGGTCGCGGACGATCAAGAGCGCCCAGCGCTCGCCGACCATTTCGAGGGCGCGGGCGAACCCACAATACTGTCCATACGTCCGCCCGGGCACGCTTCTAGTCTAACGGACCATTGCTTAACTAGACTGACGTTGTCTATAACAACCAGCGTGACCCTCGGGTGACATACACCTCGATCAATTCCGCTTCGGCAGTGGCGGTTCGCGCCCATCGAGGCCGGGACAGTGCTGGACGTACCAGCGCTGGTGTCGTTCAGCGATTCTTCGGTCACACTCGCGGATAAGGTACGAAGGAGGCGCCGATGCTGTCGGAACCGAGGATCGAAGATCGCCAGCCGCAACACTACCTGGCCGTTCGAGCTCAGGTGACCATGCAGGACCTGGCCTCGGCTGTCGAGCTCGCCTTTCCTGAAGTATTCGCCTACCTAGCCAAGCAGGGCGTCGCTCCGGCCGGCGCGCCGTTGATTCGCGATCTTGTCATCGACATGGCTCGCGCACTGGACGTCGCCATTGGCGTTCCCGTTGCGGCCGCCGTGGACGGCGCTGGACGGGTCTCCGGGGGTGTGCTCCCGGCCGGTCGGTACGCAACGCTTGTGTACACCGGCGACTACTCTGGACTTGTCGACGCGAACGCTGCGCTCCTGGACTGGGGCGCCAGGCAGGGCCTCGTCTGGGACCAGTCAGCCACTGACGCCGGGGATGCCTTCGGTGGCCGGGTCGAGTTCTATCTCAGCGACCCACGCCTCGAGCCCGACTCTTCGAAGTGGCAGACTGAAGTAGCCATTCGGTTGGCGGACGATCGCTCCGGTCGAGCGGCGTAGTCTCCACGAGCTCCGCTGCACCAGGGCCGGTGCTCACTGCGGGGTGTGGAGCCGGAGCGCCTGGCGCAAGTCGTCCACACGCATGTCGTAGCGAATAGCTGCGGTCCCGTCGGCGTACGCGCGCGGGATTTCACGTTCCTGGCGAAAGCCCAGGCGCTGGTAGAACCGCCGCGCCCGCAAGTTGTCCCGCCGCGCGTCCAGGCCGACCCGGGTATACGCGGCTGGGGTGCGTCTGACCAGTTCAGCCATGAGCAGCTGCGCCAGCCCCGACCCGCGGGCAACCCCGTCGACGGCAATCGACCACACGGTGAGTTTGCCGACGCGTGCGTGGAACTCGCCGACGATGGCCCCGAAAACTGCGTCCTGATGGCGGGCCACGATGGTCAGCATCTTGCCGCTGGCCGCCTGTCCCAGGATCGTGCGCCACAGCCGGCTGCTGAAGCGGTCGCCGCGCGCAAAGTTGCGCGCATCCAGAGCGACGAGTGCCGCGGCGTCGGCACTGGTCCCGTCGGCGATCTGCCACTCCTCGGACGGTGTCACTGCGCCTGATCATGCACGCCGGAGGGCGCCCGCGTGAGCCTATCGAGCGTAGCGCAGCCCTTGCGCGCGATACGCAGCCGGGGGGCCGAGCAACAACTCGCCAGCGGCTGAGCGGTCTGGGAGCCAGGCGACTACCCTGTACGGGTGTTTGATCTACAGGGACAAATCGCGCTCGTGACCGGTGGAAACGCTGGAATAGGACTCAGCATCGCCCGCAGGCTGGC
>JBPCIO010000224.1:0-2946 GCA_051006215.1 Chloroflexota bacterium | reverse complement strand
CGGCTGCTCGCGCTTGCCGCCGAAGAGCGCCAGACGTTGATCCCGCTCTTCCAGTTCAGCGAAGCCGGGCGACCATACGCGGCCGTTCCACCCGTCTTGCGCGTCTTTGCCGAAGCGGAGGCAACCGACTGGACGCTTCCCGCTACTCGACCGCTGTACCGCATCCACCGCCGCAACCGAAGCCCTGGTACTTCGACGCTTGGGCGCCAGGGTCGACTGATCGACCCGACCGAGGTTGGCCGACGGGTGCTCTCGACCCTGCAGGTGCCAGAGCCGATGGTCCTGGTGATCTGCCGTAACCACCGGCCGTAACGAACGCCCGCAAACCCGGCGGTGTGGAACGCCGATAGCCAGGCCGGACGTTCCCGAGGAAGGAACAAAATGGGAACACCACATGCTATGATCCTGGAACGATGAGTGTCCTGCTCGACCACACCCTCCTCGAAGCCCACGATCCAGACAGTGGTCGCTACGACGCACTGCGAGTTGGCCAGAGCCTTGGGCTGGCGCCCTCCGAAATGGCACAGCTGCTCGACTGGAGCCCGCGCGGGCTGCGCAAGAACCCCACATCGGCCCGCCTTCAACGGTCCCTCACCCAACTGATGGGAACGGTGACCCTCCTGCGAGAGTTGTTTGACGGATCAATGGTGTACGTGCGCGTGTGGCTTCGAGCACCGCACCCAGCGCTTGATGCACGCACGCCGCTCTCGTATTTACTGGCAGGGGATCTCGACACGGTCGAGCACCTCGTCAGTGACATCGCCCGCGGCCAACCAGGCTGATGCTGCCGCGCGGCGAGCTCATCGCCGCGATCACCACGTTGCCGACAGCATCCTTTGCGGACGTCGCGTTTCGTTTGATCCTGGCGCGCTACGCTGCAACGGCACTTTCGAGCATCGGGTCTTATCGTAGCGGCGGACGGTTCAACGGTCCGGAGCGTTTTGAGGCACTTTACCTTGCCTCCAGTCCAGTCACCGCGCTTCAGGAAGTTGAAGCCCTTGTCCAGACTGCCAAAGGCTTGCGCGGTGTCAAGGGACCGCCACGCATTCTCCTGTCGGTCGAGTGTCGCTTGCAGGCGGTGCTCGACATCAGCGCGCCCGAGGTCTGGCACACGCTTGGCACCACCCTGGACGAACTTTGTGCCCCTTGGCGCCCCATTAACGCCGCCGGGGAGTTGGCTCCGACCCAGCTACTCGGTGAGGTTATCCACGAGCATCCGCTCATCGAGGCTCTACGCGTCGTCTCGGCGCGGGATCGCTCCGCGACAAATGTCGTCGTTTTTCCCGACCGCCTGCTCTCCAGCAGCCTGGTACACGTTTTTGACGACTCAGGGCTGATCAACGCCCATCTGCCCTGACACCGGGACGGGTCTGTACGGCGTGCGCGCCGAGCTAAACATGCGTTTCGAGCTGCACGGACTGCCCCTCGAGGCTTCTCTTACGGGAGGTCGCTGACCGACTAGCGCGGGCCCACTCACCGTGCTCCACCTGACCCGCAGCACTGCCAGGTGCCGGGCCCATCCAGCGCGACGTGTCCGAGCCAGAACCGGCGGTCGTCCTGCAAGCCGCCGTCACCCTGTTCCACCATCGGCTACTGGGTGATCCCGAGGCGCTGGCGTACGTCGGGCGCCCGGCATCGACCGGCCGACAATCGAACGCGGTCAGGTCGGCTACGTGGCCGGCGACCAGCTGCTTCCAATCCTGCGATGGCGGGGTCGGCCGCTCTGGGCGGCGCGCAGCGGAGGGCTCTGGTCAACTGACACGGACCTGTCCCCTCCAGGCGCAGATTGGCTCGACTGCAGTCGGCGTCGCCTTGCCCGAGGGCGTCGAGGATGCCGGCGTCAGGTGGCGCCCCGGCCAGACGGACAGGCGTTGTTCGCTGGCGCCCTGCTCGAGGCCGTCAGCGGCGCCCCGCCAGACATGCCGCCCTGATCCGACCCGTCCCGCCGATCTCCATGTGGAGGACACCATGCCTGTGAACTCATCGCGCCACTTGGCCGCGCCGGCAAAGCCGGCGCCCCACCGACCGCCCCCGTCGCCTGCCGACTGAAAGCGAGTTGCCGGCACTCGCTGCTTCTCGCCAGCTCCTGGAGCCATTCAGCGCGGATCAGATCCGCCGGCTGTACTGGCTCCGGGGCACCTTCGTTGCCGAGCAGCACCTGGTTGGTGCGGGCCAGCCGTGTCCCGATCACCAAGCCTGCCGGCGACTCGCCTTTGCGCTCTGGCTGCGTTGCACCGGGCGCCTGTCCGAAGACGTCACACACGACACCACCTGAAAGGAACACACACATGCTTCGAGTCACATTATTTGGTCATCTGGGGGCCGATGCCGAACTGCGCCAGTCGCAGAAGGGTATGCCCATCGTCAGCTTCCGCGTTGCAGTCAACCTGGTCCGCCCCGGCCTGAACGAGGAGCGCCAGGAGAGCACCGAGTGGTTCCGCGTCCGAGTCATGGGCCGGCAGAGTGAGTACGCCCAGCGCCTGGCGAAGGGGACGCGCGTCCTGGTCGTCGGTCGCCTCGACATCAGCCACTACAAGTCGTGCGAGGGCGAGCCACGCGTCGGGTTCGATGTGTGGGCCGACGAGATCCAGAACCTCACGCCCCGACCCGACACCGACGACAACACATCCGCTCGTGAGGATCAGCGCTCGCAGCCACGAGCCAACACGCAGCAGACCGCGAGCGAGCGCGGCGGATCGCAAGCGTTGGATCCCCGCACCCGAGCGCCGCAAGCCGATCCCGATGACCTGCCCTTCTGAGACGGCATGATGACCACTGAGCCAGAGACCGCTATCGGTGAGCCCTCCGCGGGCCCGAGCTCGGAAAAGGCCAAGGCGCCGCTGATCACTCCTGACGGCCGGCCGACGCCGCACGGCTGGCGGAAGATCGGCGAGCTGTTGGCACTGCCCATGCCGACGCGCAGTTTCAACGGTCGCGGCCGCCAGC
>JBPCIO010000223.1:0-9384 GCA_051006215.1 Chloroflexota bacterium | reverse complement strand
GTGGTCGCGGTCACGTCCTGGCGGCAGACCTACGCCACTTGCGCCATGCGCACCGTGCCTTCTCGAGCGCCTACTGGCACCTACTATGTGCTGCGGCCCCGGGCCTGCTGCACGAAGGGATAGCTGTCAACGAGCTGCATCGAAGTGCCTCGCGTGCTGTGAAGTGCACGACGTGCTGACTTCAAGGGGTTTGAACTCAGCGGCCACGACCTCACCCACAACAAAAGGAGGGCGCAGTGAACAGCCTCTCCTCGAGATACGCCCGCTTTTGCAGCAGATTTTGCAGCAAATCGGGAAATCCACCCGGGCAACGGTCCCGACGAGAAGCTTGGAGTCACTAGAAAACCAGAACACCCGTGCTGATTCTGAGTTCACAATTAGTGGCGGAGGTGCATGGGAGTCGAACCCACCCTCGAACAGGAAGCTGCCCGAGCAACCGTTTTGAAGACGGCGAGGCACACCGGGACCCTTCCACCTCCATGTGCGCGCATGCGGTTATCTTTGTACCAAGGGTTGGCGATCCGTCGGGCGGACCAGGACAACCCGTTTGGCACATGCATCTCCACCAATTCGTCTCGCCGCGAACAGTGATCGGGCTGTTCGCTACGGCCCTGGGCAGCCTGACGTTCGCCTGTGGTCCGACGGTCGCGCGTGAGCCGACACCCGTCACGGCTGACCCGTTCACCGTGGTGCGTGCCACGTCCCAGGCGGCCTACGCCTCGGGCAAATCTCACCTACAGCGTGGGGAGCTGCAGGCCGCGCTGGTCGACTTTGACACCGCCCGGACCAACGATCCCGGCACCCGCCCGGAGATCGAGCAGGCGCTCAGCCAGACCATCGCCCAGCTGGCTGCACAGACGCCGACAGCAGAGCCGAGTCCCTTGCCTCGGCCCATCCTCGTCGCCACGGCCTCGGCTACCGGCGCGGCAGCCGCGCCCGCCCCCCGACGAACCCCCGCGGTCGCTCCCAACCCGACCACGAGCACGCCCGCCCAAACAGGGCGATCCACCTCGACCAGCATAGTCGCGCTCGCTACCCAGGCTGGCGCCTCGTCGGCGCTGGTCGAGTGGCGCGATCCTCAGGGACGCTTCACACTCAGCGCGCCCGATGACTGGGTGCAATCTCAGCCACCGGTGTCGATGTTCGGAACGAGCGTGGTGCAGTTCCGCGACCCGAGCGCTGTGGCTGAGCTCGACATCAGCGTGGATAGCGCTACCAGGGCGGTCTCGCCAGAACTCTACGCGGCCATCATCGACATCGCGATGCAACAACAGGTACCCGGCTACGCAGCCGAACAGACCCTGCCCGGCAGTACCGCCGGCAACCCGTCGGTCCATCGCGTCTTCACCTTTACCCAGCGCGATGCGGCCGGCTCCGAGACCCAGGCGCGCGGTTTTCAGGTCGCGCTGGTCAAGGGCTCGACGCCCTACCTGATCTCGGGATCCGCACCCGCGGACCAGTTCTCGACATTCGACCCGATGTTTGAGCAGATGCTCGAAAGGTTCCGATTCAGTTAGTCTGAGTGCTTCGAGGACGCTCTACGATGGCGATGCATGTTGGGATTGCCCGCGTCGCGCTGCACCTGGCCGGGAATGACTCGCTGAAGGGCAAGCGCATGGTGGTGAAGTCCGTGGCTCAGCGGGTGCGCAACCGGTTCAACGTGGCAGTCGCCGAGATTGATACACACGACGCCTGGCAGGTGGCGACGCTCGGCATCGTGTGTCTCAGCGACGACCCGCGCCACTCGAACGAAATGCTGAACAAGGTGGTCAACTTCATCGAATCAGAGCGCCTGGACGCCGAAGTCGGTGCGGTGGACATGGAACTGATCGTGGTATGAGCCGATCGCTCGCATTTGTGATTCGCGCATGACGCTTTGCAGTCGTCGCCTGACGCTTCTGGTGACGGCCCCAGCGCAACACTCGTCCTCGTGCTGATTGCTCTCGACCCCGTGCTGCTGACCATCGGGGCGCTGGCGGTGCGTTGGTTTGGCCTACTGGCCCTGGTCGGGTTGGGCCTGGCCGTTTGGCTCAGCTTGCGCGCGCTTGAACGGGAGGGCTTGGACCGCGGAGTAGCCCTGGATGCGCTCGCGTGGGCCTTGCCGGCCGCGTTGGTCACCGCCAGGCTGGTGCATGTGCTGGGTTGGTGGGACTACTACCTGACCCACGCGTCTGAGTTGTGGCAGCTCAGCATCGACGGACTATCGCTCTGGGGTGGCCTGGTCGGCGGTGGCGTCATCGGTTTCGCACGCCTGGGATCGAGGTGCGATCCGCAAACCCGGCGGCGCATTCTGGACGTGGTGGCGCCCAATCTGGCGCTGGGGATCGGGGTTGGGCGCCTGGGAGCGTTTCTCGACGGGCATGGTCAAGGGCTGCCGTCTGACCTGCCGTGGGCGACGCAGTACGCGAATCGACTAGCTGCCACACCTGATTTTGGCGTTCCGCGCCAGCCTGCGCAGCTGTACGACGCGCTCGTGGCGCTCACGCTATGGGTGGCCCTGAGCAGGCTGCCGAGACGGTGGTCAGCCGGCAGTCGCATGGCGCTCTTCCTGGTGCTGTACAGCTCGAGCCGCCTGGGGCTGGGGATGGTGCGGCTCGACCCGTCATTCCTGTTCGGGCTGCAGATCGAGCAGCTCCTGGCCGTGTTGGGTCTGGCGTTCGGCGTGTGGTACGGGTTGCGGCCTGGGCTGTCATCCGGGCGTTCTCGACTGGCAGCGGCACCAGGACACGTGGCGACCACCGCGGACCGCACCAAGCCCACTGGCAGCGTGCCCGTGCAGGTGATCCTGTATATGCAAGCCGACTGCCACCTGTGCGAGGAGGCCCGGGCGCACCTCGAGCAACTCGGAGGCCGCTACCCGCATACCCTGGAGGTGGTCGACATCAGTACCCAGGCCGACCTTGTACGGCAGTACTGGGACCGTATTCCCGTCCTGAACGTTGGCGGCCGCGAGTATGCGGCGCCGCTGGCGCTCACGGTCGTCGAACGGGCACTCCAAGTGGCCGTGGCCGAGCAGACCCCAGCGCCCATGCCGACCACCGTAGAGCAGACCCCAGCGCCCATGGCGACCACCGCCGATCAGAGCCCAGCACCAACGCCCCGAGCCGGCCGAGCCCTGCGATGATCAAACCAACTGTAGGCAAGAGCCCGCCAGCCACCGCTGTTGAGCACCCCAGACGCGGGCTCGTACGCTTAGAAGAGCTTTGCGTGTTTGCCGGCGCCCAAATTGTTGGCAACATGTCGCTGGTCAAGTTGATCGCCGGGCCGGCGAGATGGGAAACGACATTGAAAGTGCCCACTCCAGCCGCAGCGTATTTCGCGAAACCTTGTAGCTCGCGAGAAGTCGACAAGTGAGCGCGTTCGACCGCGCGCTGCGGCATTGGCTGCTAGCGCTCAACCTGGCACTCGTGGTGTTCCTGGCCGGAGCGTTGGCGGCGCCGGTGCTGGCCGCCCTGGGCTGGACCTCAGCTGCCGACGGCGTGTACGCGGCCTACCATCTCACCTGCCATCAGTGGGCCTTCAGGAGCTTCTTCCTGTTCGGCCCGCAGACCGCCTACAGCCAGCAGCAGCTGGCGGACATGGGCCTCGACCCATTTCGTGTGCTGGGCGGCCCCAGCCTGGGATGGAAGATGGCCTTTTGCGAGCGCGACCTGGCCATCTACATCGGGCTGATCGCCGTCGGCCTGGTGTTTACCCGACGCCGCGGCATGCGGCCGACCGGCTTCGGCCTGTACGGAACGCTGGTCTTGCCCATGGCGCTGGACGGCTTCACCCAACTGTTTGGCTGGCGCGAAAGCACTTGGGAGCTGCGCGTCCTCACCGGCCTGCTGTTCGGCTTGGCCAGCGCCTGGCTGGTCCTGCCACGCATTGACGCCGCATTCGGACTCCAGCCAGCGCCCAGACGGTATGCTCCGAACGCCGAATGCGAACCACTGTCAACCGCTCCGCGGCGCGCGTGAGCGTCGCGCCCGACCTCTTCGCCTGGCTGCGGGGCCTGGTCAGTCTAGCCTTCGTGCTGCTGCTCCCGCTCCTGATTATCTCGACCAGCTTGCGCGGGCTGATTAGCGACCGCGACTTCATGCTGCGCGGATTCCAGGACAACCACGTGGCCGCCACCACCGGACTGGACGACGCCCAAATGGTTCGCATCGCCGACGCGTTCGTCGCCTACTTCCAGGCGCCACCAGGACAGATCCAGATGCAGGTCACCGCCTTCGGTCAGCCTCGGGCGCTGTTCAACGACCGCGAGGTTACGCATATGCAGGACGTGCAAGCCCTCATTCAGTGGTTCCTGCGCATGCAAGTCGTGGCCGCGGCCGTCGTGGTGCCGCGCGTCGCAATTGCAGTCCTCTTCGACCATTCACCTGGCCCCATCGGGCGCGAAATGCTGTGGAGTAGCGGCCTCATGGTGGCTTTGGTGATCCTGGTGGCCTTGCTGTCGCTGATGGATTTCGAGGCCCTGTGGACACGCTTCCACCAGATCGCATTTCGCAACGATCTGTGGCAGCTCGATCCAACCCGCGATTACCTGATCATGCTGTTTCCGGAGCCGTTCTGGTTCACCGCCACCATTCGCATGGCCACGACCGTGGCAGTCCAAACCCTCGTGCTGGTGGTAACCGGCGTTGGGCTGATCTTCAGCCAGCGCTTCTTTGGCGATCGCTCGACGTATTAGAGCCCCCACGAAAAGCCAAAAGCGGAAATCAGAAAAGTCCGCAGCGCGGACATGGCGGCCAGTTCCAGTAGGGTCAGCCCGAGGCTGCTTATCAGAGGCCCCGAGAGATCGGCCACCGAGGCGGCCTGTCTGAGACGGCCGGCCACCACAATGATGATGTACAGGTTGGCCACGCCGAACGCCACGATGACGCTGGCAAGCTGGGCCAGCGCGAACGGCCACGCCAGCGCGTCCACGCCTGCAAGCAGTAGCGCACCCACCAGCCCCGCAACCGCCATCGCGGCCAGCAATTCGACGGCCTCCTCGATCGAGGCGTCCTCCGAAGGCTCGGACCAGACCACGCTGGCAACCACCGGAACCGACATCAAGCCTAGCCCCAGGCCAGCCCCGAGGCCGGTCAGCACACGCAGCGAGGTGCCAGGCGCGTACAGGTGGGCGAGACCACCGTCAGAAAAGAACGCGTTGAGACCATCCAAGCCGGTCAGCGCAACCAGCAGCCAGCACGCGGTTGCCAGTGCAGCGGACGGTGGCCGACCCGCGCGCAGCCGCCCCAACACCGCGACCACCCCCACTGAACACAGGAAACCCAGGAAGATACCGCCCATGCGGGCTTCGAGCGGCAACTGCTCGCCGCCGAGCACGACGCTGTGGGACGGCCGCTGCGCCGAAACGCCGTACAGCAGCGCGCGAATGAACTCCACTCAGGCTCCGCTAGAGGCCTCCGCTGAACCCGCGGACGGTCTGCGGTACAGCAAATCAACCGATCCCAAGCGTATAGACCAGAACGAGCCCGGTGGCATTGTTGACGGCATGCGCCAGCATGCCGGGGTAGAGGCTGCCGGTGTGCTCGTAGAGCCACGTCAACAGGATCGCCAGTAGGAAGATGCCGATGCTCAGCCCCGCCATCTGCGCCACACTCATATGCGTCGGGTCGTTGTGGAGAAGCGTGAAGAGCAGGCTCGGGACTGCATACGCCACCCATATGGGTTGACGGCGACGGTACAGACCGAACAGAAAACCGCGGAAGAACACCTCTTCGGCGAACGGCGCCAGAACACCCGCCGAAATCAGCAGGAGCGTGAATTCCGGAAACGGTCGTTCGGAGCGCACGAAGGCAAATTGCTCGAGCTGATTCGGTTGCAAACCGACCCGGCTCAGCACAATGCCCACCGCATCGACGACGACCAAACCAACCACGCCGCCGCCCACGCCCATGCGCAGCACATACGCCAGCGGCAGCGGACGCAGGCCGAGCTCACGCCAGGTCACCGCGCCAGGCAGGACCAGCCGAAGATAGACCACCAGCAGCATTGGGACCTGGGTTAGGAGCGCGGCAACGACAAAAGTAGTCGATCTTAGTCCCTGATTGAGGTGCAGCAACGGTGCGACCGGCGCGGTGACCGCCAGACTCAACACGATGAACGACAGCAGAATGCCGATGGCCAGACGGTGCGTCCCGATCGCCTCTCGGGCTGCCTCGGGTCCCTTGAGTGCTGGCCAGAAGACCCAGACGCTGGCCGCTACCCCGAGCACGCCCAGCACAGCGATGAGGATGATCTCGGGCCCCGGCACACCCAGCGCCTACGTGAAGTGGAGGGACAGCCGGGTAGCTCTTGATAGCCGCCGGCCGCTGTACGCGCTGCCGCCCGCAGATGGGTGCGGCCGTTCGGCCATGCAGCGGTCCGAGACGATCACCGCGCAGTCCGGCGCGTAACGATTCCGACCTCGCTGCCCGTGCCCACTCGTTCGATCAAGCGTCGGACTTCATCCTCGAAGGAGGAAATGTCGGCAAAGGCGCGGTAGACCGACGCGAAGCGTATGTAGGCAACCTGATCCAGCTGGCGGAGCTTTTCCATGGCCAGGTCGCCGATCACCGAGCTGGAGACTTCGGCCGCGTCACGCCCGCGCAGATCTGCCTCGATCTGCTCGACGGTTCGCTCTATGGTGTCGGCGCTGATCGGCCGCTTGGTGCAGGCAATCTGCAGGCTGCGCCGCAGCTTATCGGGATTCCACTCCTGACGGCGATGATCACTCTTGACAACCATCAGCGCGGCGCTATCCGGGCGCTCATAGGTCGTGAACCGATGCTGGCAAGCTCCGCACTGACGGCGGCGCCGCGTCGTCGAAGCGTCGGCGGAGTCGCGCTTGTCCAGCACGCGCGTGTCCGGCGAACGACAGACGGGGCAGCGCATGTCGCAATCATAACGGCGCGCCGCGCCGTGGCGACGTGCCTACAATCTCGGAATACACATGGCGACTGATTCGCGAGTACGCGTCAGCCCGTTGGGCGGCGTGGGTGAGGTCGGCAAAAATTCGACGCTCATCGAGTTCGGCGAGGACATGCTCATTGTGGATGCCGGGGTCAAGTTCCCCGAAGCAGAGCTGCATGGCGTCGACCTGGTCGTGTGCGATTACGGCTACGTGGGCGAGCGGCTCGACAGTCTGCTGGGGATCCTGTTTACCCACGGCCACGAAGATCACATCGGCGGGCTGCCGTACCTCATCATGCAGCTCGACCCGCACGACCCGATCCCCATCTACGGGACCCCGCTGACGCTCGGATTGATTTCCGTCAAGCTCAAAGAGCACGGCATGCTCGGTCGCGTCATTCAGCACACCATCCGTGAAGGTGATCGTGCGGCCCTCGGCCCGTTCGAGGTCGAGCCAATCCCGGTCAATCACAGCATTCCCGACGCCGTGGGTCTGATCATCCGTACCCCGGCTGGCACCATCTTTCACACCGGCGACTTCAAGTTCGATCCGACGCCCGTATCTGGCAAGACAACCGACAACCAGCGCCTCCGGGAGCTTGGCGACGAGGGCGTGCTGGTCCTGCTGAGCGATTGCGTCAGAGTGGAACAATCCGGTTGGACGCCCTCGGAGTCGGGTGTTCGCGATGCTCTGGAACAGCTCATCGGCTTAGCCCCCGGCCGCGTGCTGGTGACGACGTTTGCCTCGAATCTGGGAAGGCTGCGTGAGGTGGTGCGATCGGCCCACAAGCTTGGCCGTAAAACGGGTGTTGTCGGTCGGAGCATGGAGCAGAACCTGAAGGTTGCGCGTGAGCTCGGCTTCCTCGACGTTCCCGACGACAGCTTGATCGAGCTTCGCGAAATGAACTCCCTGCCGCCTGACAAGGTAGTGGTTCTGTCAACTGGCAGCCAGGGCGAACCGACGAGTGTGCTCAGTCGCATTGCGCGGGGGGATCACCCGCTCGTCAAAATCCAGCCCAACGACACGGTCATCTTCAGTGCCAGCCCAGTCCCCGGCAACGAGGAGTCTGTCGCTCGCTCGATAGACAACCTGTTCCGGCGTGGGGCGCGGGTGATTTATCAGGCAATTGACCCACGCGTGCACTGCAGTGGACACGCCAGCCGCGAGGAGCTGAAACACTTGCTGCATCTCCTCCGACCGCGCTATCTGGTGCCGCTGCATGGCGAACACCGCATGCTGTGGCTGTTCAGAGAACTGGCGGTGGAGTCCGGTATCCCACGCCAGAACGTATTTGTTACCGAGATCGGCGACGTGGTTGCGTTCGGCGAGGACGGAGCAGCCCGCGAGGCGCCGATTTCCTCGGGTTCGATGCTGGTGGACGGACTCACGATTGGCGACGTCACGAACGTGGTGCTGCGCGATCGACGACGCCTGGCAGCGGATGGAGTGCTCTTCGTGTCAGTCACGCTCGATCGCGAGACAGCCGAGCTGCTGAGTCCACCCGACTTCGTGTCGCGCGGCTTTTTGCAGAACGACTCCAACGACGCCGAGGACCTGTTCGGGGAGGCCCGCGAACGGGTGACAGCCGCCATCGCTGGCGGCGACAACCGACCGCCGGACGTTGGCTACCTGGTAGGCAAGGTCCGCGACACGCTGAACGCGTTCGTGTATGAGCGCACGCGACGTCGGCCGATGATTCTGCCGGTCATCACCGAGGTGTGAACGCCAGGCGCGAGCTGGCGATTCTGAACGCCGTTTCGGCGGCCCTCAACTCGTCGCCGGACGTGCGCAAGGCGCTCGAACGCACGTTGAGCCTGGTCGCTGATCTGCTCGGATTGCGAACCGGCTGGGTCTGGCTGCTCGATCAGGAGACCGACCGGTTTTACGACGCCGCCGAACGTGAGCTGCCACCGTACCTACAGGAACGCCTGCGCATGGCCGGCCGACGTCGCTGCTGGTGCATCGACGACTTCCGAGATGGCGAGCTCACGCCAACCAACATCGACGTCATGGAGTGCAGTCGCCTGCAACCCGCCTTTCGTGGCACATCCGCGGACCTGGCGGCTGGGCTGCGCTATCACGCCAGTATCCCGCTGTACTTTCAGCACAAGCGGCTAGGAATCATGAACGTGACCGGGCCGGAGTGGCGCAAGCTCACCCCAGCGGAGCTGCGGCTGTTGTCGACAATCGCGTACCAGGTCGGCATTGCTATCGAGCGTGCTCGACTCGCCGAGGACGCGACGCGCCTGGCACGCGCCGAAGAGCGCACGCGGCTGGCCCGCGAAATTCACGACACCCTGGCTCAGGGACTGACGGCCATCGCCTTGAATATCGAGGGCGCGATCCACCGCCTGAGAACCGATCCGGATCAGGCGCGTGAGCGGCTCGAGCGGGCGCTAGCCATGGCGCGCGAAAATCTTGAAGACGCCCGCCGTTCAGTGCTCGACCTGCGGAGCTCATCCCGACTCGAGGGCAAGCCCCTCGCCGAAGCGCTGAAT
>JBPCIO010000222.1:0-12049 GCA_051006215.1 Chloroflexota bacterium | reverse complement strand
CCCATATCGCGGACAGGACCTGCACTGCACCAAGTCGCAAGATCATCACCTCGACGAAGCCCTGGACCAGCAGTTCATCCAGCAGGCTCAGATCGCACTCGATACTGGTTGGCCGGTCCGACTCGAAATGCCAATCCGCAATGTGAACCGAAGCGTGGGTACTATGCTCGGCTCTGAAGTAACTCGCCGTCACGGCGGCAAGGGCCTGCCTGACGACACTATCGACGTCCACCTCCGCGGCTCGGCTGGCCAGAGCTTCGGGGCGTTCCTGCCACGCGGCATCACGCTGCGTCTCGAGGGCGACGCCAACGACTATGTCGCAAAGGGACTCTCCGGTGGGCGAGTGATTGTCAAACCGGACGCTACCGCAGCCTTTATAGCCGAGGAAAACGTCATTGCTGGCAATGTCGTCCTGTATGGCGCTACCTCCGGGGAGGCATTCATCCGAGGTGTAGTTGGCGAGCGCTTCGCCGTCCGCAACTCCGGTGCAACGGCGGTCGTCGAGGGCATCGGCGACCACGGCTGTGAGTACATGACCGGCGGCCGGGTGGTAGTGCTCGGTCCGACTGGTCGCAACTTCGCGGCTGGGATGTCGGGCGGCATTGCCTACGTGTACGATCCCCAGCGACGGTTCGCCGCGTCGGTCAACTACGACATGGTTGAACTGGAGCCCCTGGAGCTGGACGAACGAGAATGGTTGCTCCAAACCATTCAGCGCCATCTCGAACTGACCGGCTCAGCCGTGGCCGACCGTCTTCTGGCGGATTGGGACTCCGAGGTCTCGTGTTTTCGCAAGGTGATGCCCCGCGACTACAAACACGTCCTGTCCGTCATGCGCGAGGCGGAACAGGGCGGCTTTTCCGAAGAAGAGGCGCTCGAACGGGTGATGATTTCAGCACATGGGTGAGACCACCGGCTTTCTCAAGTGGAAGCGCGAGACACCCACGCGCAGGCCAGCCGAAACTCGCATCCTGGATTGGCAAGAGGTCTACACACCCTTTTCGCGCGACTCGCTCAAGGCTCAGGCGGGACGCTGTATGGACTGCGGTATCCCGTTCTGCAACAACGGCTGTCCGCTCGGCAACCTCATTCCCGATTGGAACGACCTGGTCTACCGCGACCACTGGCGTGCGGCCATCGAGCGTCTCCACGCTACCAACAATTTCCCGGAGTTCACCGGCCGTTTGTGCCCAGCGCCATGCGAGACGTCGTGCGTGCTCGGAATCAATCAGGACCCGGTCACGATCAAACAGGTGGAACTCGAAATTGTTGAACGGGCGTGGGCGGAGGGCTGGATCACGCCGTGCCTGCCGCACGTCAAGACGGGCAAACGAGTGGCCGTGGTGGGTTCCGGGCCATCGGGTCTGGCCGCAGCGCAGCAGCTGACGCGAGCCGGGCATGACGTGGTGGTGTTCGAGCGGGCTGACCGGATCGGCGGCCTCCTACGCTACGGCATTCCTGAATTCAAGCTGGAGAAGCGCCACCTCAACCGCCGCATTGAGCAAATGCGCCAAGAGGGCACCCAGTTTCGAACCAACGCGAATGTCGGGGCTGACTATGAGGTCGAACGCCTGCGCTCGGAGTTCGATGCGCTGGTGCTGGCCGGCGGCGCGACGGCGTGGCGCGACCTGCCGATCCCGGGCCGTGAGTTCAAGGGCGTGTATCAGGCGATGGAATATTTGCCCGGCTCCAATCGCGTCCAGGAGGGCGACATCTGCCGACCCAGCATCACCGCCGCCGGAAAACGCGTCGTGATCATCGGTGGAGGTGATACCGGCGCCGACTGCCTCGGCACGGCGCACCGTCAGGGAGCCGTCTCGACCCACCAGTTCGAGATCCTGCCGCGCCCTCCAGACGCCCGCGCTGCCACCAATCCGTGGCCGACGTACGCCAACATCTTCCGTGTGTCTTCAGCGCACGAGGAAGGTGGCGAGCGTGTGTACAGCGTGAATACCGAGTGCTTCCTGGGAGACGAACACGGCCACGTGCGGGCGCTGCGAGCGCATGAAGTGAAGTTTGCCGAAGGGAAATTCGCTAAGCTCGAAGGCACCGAGTTCGAGCTGCCGTGCGAGCTGGTGTTGCTGGCATTGGGATTCGTCGGACCGCAGCGCGCAGGGATGCTCGAGCAGCTTGGCGTCAAGCTCGACCCTCGCGGCAACGTCGCCCGCGACGACAGCTTCATGACCAATGCGCCGGGCGTCTTCACTTGCGGCGACATGGGCCGAGGACAGAGCCTGATCGTGTGGGCCATCGCTGAAGGCCGCTCCTGCGCCGCGGGGGTCGACACCTGGCTCATGAGCGAAACCCAGCTGCCGTCCCCGATTGCGCCAACCGCCCGCCCGCTGATGTGATCGGCGGGCGCTTGAAGATCGACTACCATCGACGATCATCGTGAGCGTGAGCACGCACGTACGTGTCGAGGTGCATCTGCATGCCGATTTGGAGCGCTATGCACCCGGCGCGCGACGTGGAGTGCTGGCGCTCGTGCTACCTATCGGAGCTCAGGTAGGCGACGTGCTGCGCGAGCTTGCGTTGCCAGCTGACCGCCGGGTGCTCGTTGGTTTGAATGGCGCGACCGCCAACATCGAGCAGGTACTCGAAGACGGAGCGCGCATCGATCTGGTGCCGCCGATCGCCGGCGGCTCACATTTGGAGGACACATGCCGAACGGTTACTGGGATCGCATTCTCCACGTCGATCTGACCGCCCGCACGACCTGGACAGAGTCGCTAGGCGAGGCGTTCTGGCGCCGCCACCTGGGCGGCCGCTCGCTGGTGGCCCACTATCTGCTCTCAGGCGTGCCGGTCGGCGCCGATCCGTTGTCACCAGACAATCTGCTGGTGTTTGCCGCGGGGGTCATGACCGGGACGCCGTTTCCCGGCGCAGGCCGGCACTCAGTTGGCGCCAAGTCGCCGTTGACCGGACTGTTCGGCGAATCCGAGTCAGGCGGCTTCTGGGGGGCCGAGCTTCGCCACGCCGGCTGGGATGGCATCGTCGTGCATGGGCGCGCCGATGCGCCCGTCTACCTGTGGATCCAGGAGCAAGCCGTCGAGATCAAAGATGCCGCGCATCTGTGGGGCCGCGAAACGGGCGACGTCGAGGATACGCTGCGCGCGGACCACGCCGATCGACTCGTTCGCGTCGCGCAGTGCGGCGTCGCGGCCGAAAAGGGCGTGCGTTTTGCCCTGGTAGTGAACGACCTGAACGAAGTCGCCGGCCGCACTGGCTTGGGCGCGGTCATGGCCTCGAAGAACCTGAAGGCGATCGCCGTGCGAGGCAAACAAAAGCTGCCTGTGGCCGATCCTGTCCCGCTCCAGCAAACCGCCAAGTGGGTCACCGAGACCATGGAGGACAAGCACTACAACTTCCATCATTACGGAACCGGCGCGGGCATCGTCGGCAAGCACCTGGAAGGCCACATGATTGTCAAGAACTTCCAGGACGGCCAGTGGGACCCGGAGCTCATTCAAAAGATCGATGCCAAGACGTTCAAGGACACCTACGTCGAAAAGATGGATGGCTGCTACGCCTGCTCGGTGCGCTGCAAGAAGCGCGTGCGGGACGAAGCCATGGGGGTGCTTCCCAAATACGGCGGCCCAGAGTACGAGACGATCGGTGCAGTGGGTACCAACCTGACCGTCAGCGACCCGCAGATCGTCATGCAACTCAACCAGCGGCTGAATCAGGTCGGCATCGATGCCGTGTCGTTCGGCACGACAGTCGCCTGGGCCATGGAGTGCTTCGATCGCGGGCTGTTGACGACCGAGGACACGGGTGGGATCGAGCTGCATTGGGGCGACGGTGCGACCGTTCTCAAGCTGGTTGATCTGGTCGCTCGCCGCGAGGGCCCCCTTGGCGACCTGCTCGCGGACGGCGCTCTCGGCGCCTCCCGACGACTCGGAAAGGGCACCGAGCAGTACGTGGTGCACGTCAAGGGCCTGGAGATGGCCATGCACGATCCGCGCGGTATGCGGCATATGCTGGAGAACTATCCACTCACGCCGACGGGTGGAGATCATACGGGCGCCAGTCGTCACCGCACCTCCTTGCGAAACACGGTCGGCCTGTGCATGTTCCTGCAGTACGACGAGCCACGAGTGGTGGACCTGGTGCGCGCGGCGACCGGCTGGGACGTGGACGAGGAGGAGCTCCGCACGGTAGTCAGCCGCGGCCTGTCCATGGCGCGTCTGTTCAACCTGCGCGAGGGCATGGCCACTGACGCCGACCGACTTCCGGAGCGCATGCACGAGCCGCTGCGCAAAGGTCCGCTTTCGGATAAACGTCTGTCGCGAGACGAGGTCCAGTCAATTGTGAACACGTATTATGTCGAGCAGGGCTGGCACGCCGAGACGGGCATACCGTTAGCCGGGACGTTGGACGCGCTAGGAATATCCCACTACGCAGCCTATGCCGGCAGCGTGGCGCCGCCCGCGGGTGGATCGTCCGAGCTCCCGCCAATCGTCAAAGGCACCCCGGCGCCAGTGGTCGCCTCGCAAAGCCAGGAGTAAGGATCGAGCCGCCCTCCGTAGCGTCCGTTTTCCCCTCGCGCGGCTCGCGTCGTCGTTTGCCGCCTGGTCAGCTCGGCCACGCTCTAGCTCGCGCGGAAGTGGGGCAGGCGGGCTGTGACCAGGCACACCAGCCCGGCGCACGCGGCCGCGTTGAGCGCCACGGACAACGGCGCGCCGAGCATGAGGCTGACCGCGCCAATCTCGAGCGTCCCGATCGGCGCAGAGCCGATAGCCAGGGTGAGCGCGCCCATCGCGCGACCGCGCAGCTGGTCGGACGACTGGCCCAGCACGATGGTGGTCTGGAGCGACGCGAACGCCGCGGACCCAATCCCGCTCAGCCCCACCAAAGCCAGCGCCAGCGGCAGATTGTCGGCCAGCGCGAAGCCCACCACACAGGTGCTCATCAAGCACGAGCCCGTCCAGAACAACAGCCCAGAGCGCGGCACGCGGCCGACAGAGGCGATCGCCAGAGCGCCCACGAACGAACCGACCCCGGCGGCTGCGCCAAGCTCGCCGAGTCCGACGGCGTCCTGGTGCAGCACGTCGCGGGCAAATACCGGTAGAAGCTGCTGGTACGGGTACACCAGGACATTCATGGCCGTGCTGATCAGCAGCACGGCCACGATCGGCTGACTCTTGCGTAACTCGTCAAAGCCGTCCCGCAGGTAGCGCACCATTGACCCGCTGGCGAGTTGCCGGCCGCGCGCGGCCAGCGGCATGATCTTCAGCAAGCCAATCTCGGCGACATACAGCCCGGCCATGACCCCGAATGCCGCGGCGGGGCTCAGGTAGGCAATCAATGCGCCGGCAGCCAGCGGCCCCACGATGCGGGTCAGGTTCATCGAGACCGTTTCGAGAGCAACGGCATTCACGGTCAGCTCGCGACCTACCAGGTCAGGAATCAGGGCCCGCCGAGTTGGCCAATCGAGGGCCCACTGCACGCCGAGCAGGAAGGTTGCGAGAGCAGCCAGGCCGAAGTCGAAGCGGTCGGTTGCCAGCAGCACCGCCGTTCCGAGCGACACGAACAGACCCAGTCCTTGAGCGCCGATGAGCAGCCAGCGACGATCCACCCGATCAGCTATGGCGCCGCCAGCGATGCCAAACATCAGCAGCGGCAGCCAGCGCAGCGCGCCGATAACCGCCACCGCCCACGCCGAGTTGGTCATGTCCAGGACGACCCAGCCGAGCACCACCTGGTCCATCCAGCGGGCCTGATTCCACAGCAACGAGGCGAGCCACAGGCACCGATAGCCGGGCGAACGGAAGGTTTCCAGTGGCGCGAACCGCGCGCGCTGCGCGGGCGCCTCCAATGTCATGCCAGACAGTTACCCGCCCGTCCGCTTCGACTCCCGGCCGTACGCATGCAGTCGCTTCCGAGCTGCATCGTAGCCAAGACCAGCCGGCCGCCGCAGCGCGGTACCACCAGGTAGTCTGGTGTCATAGCTATGGCCAACACCACCAGCCTCGCCATGTTGGGCGCGATCGATTGGGATGCTGTCACCCGCGAAGCCGCCGACATCCTCTCGCGTTATGTTCGCATCGACAGCTCCCACCCGCTTGGGCGCACGGTCGAGACCGCAGCCCTGTTTACCGATCACTTGTCCGCTGAGGGAATCGCGTACCAGCGCTACGAGTCGCCAGAGGCAGGCAAGGTCAACCTGGTCGCCCGCCTGTCAGCCGCCGAACCGGTCGGCAAACCCCTGCTGCTGAGCAACCACATGGACGTGGTTCAGGCCGTGGCTGAGGACTGGCGCTTCGATCCGTTCTCCGGGGAGATTTCCGACGGCTACGTCTACGGTCGGGGCGCTCTCGACATGAAGGGCATGGGCATCATGGAGCTGATGACGATGATGCTGCTCAAGCGGCAGAACGTCGCCCTCGCCCGGGATGTCATCCTTATGTGCACCTGCGACGAGGAGATCGGCAGCCCAATGGGCGCGCGCTGGATGGTCGAGCAGCACTTTCCCGAGCTCGACCCGGAGTTCGTACTGGACGAGGGCGGGTCCGGCATGAAGGGCTTTTTCAGCACCGGCGACGTCTTCGAGATCAGCGTCAGCGAGAAGCGCGCGGTCCGCGTGAGAATGGTGGCTCGGGCTGAACCAGGCCATGCCTCACAACCCTGGGAAGAAGCCGCTACGCATAGCCTGGTGCGCGCCGCGCACGCGTTGCTGACCCAGCCGCCGGAGGACCGCGAGTGCCCGCCAGTGGCGGAATTCGTCAAGCGGATGGGCGGTTCGGCTGTTCGGCCTGAGATCGCTGCGCATCGTGCCACCAAACCCTTGCTGCACGACACGCTAGCGTTGACCATGCTCAGCGGAGGCTACAAGATCAACGTCATTCCAGAGCAGGCGGATATGAGCTTCGATTGCCGCCTGCTGCCCGATACGGACGAGCGGGCCTTTGTTTCTAATCTGGAACAGCTCATCAACGATCCGGGGGTCCGCCTGGAGGTCACGTGGCCAGATGCGCCACCGTCTACCGCATCCTGGGATGGACCGTTGTTCCGCGCCATCGAGTCTGCCTGCTTAGACTTTGCCCCCCACGCGATCGTCGCTCCCTCGATTTGCGTCGGCGGCACGGACGCGCGCTACTTCCGCCAGCGAGGCGTACCAGCGTATGGGCTGGTGCCGTGCCTATTCGACGCCGATGATCTCAAGGGATATCACGGAATCAACGAACGCCTGTCTCTTGAAAACCTGCGCCTCGGGACGCAAATCATCTTCGACACGACGCTGCGCGTGGCCGGCCGCTAGCGCGCGCGTCGGTGCACCTATTTTCTTGTGCTATAGATCGCGGCGCGACAAGCCCTGGTCCTGGTCGACGCTCACCCGCAACTCCTCTTTGCGGACGCTCGCCTGTACACGTGCCCGTTCTTCAATCTCCTGTCGACGGACCAGCACGCGTTCATACACCACGACCTGCTTGTCCAGGGTGATGTGCTCTACGCGTACCGGCAGTCGGATGGTCCAACCTCGCTCCCACCTGAGCGGTGACGACTCCAGTGGCAGCAACCGTGGCGTGGGTGCTGCCGCCACTGACTGGTCTCGTGCCACGCGCATGCGTGGGACCTGGGAACTGGCTCCAGGAAAGGGTGTCTCGGACTCGCTTGGTGCCTGCGGCATCACTCGAGGGCCTTTCGCACCAGGTGCTCGAAGAAACCACCCTCAGGCGCGGTTGGTTCGCCAGGCTCGGCTTTGTCGTGGGTCGGACTGGCCTCGGGTTCGTCTGTCGGATACTGCTCCCGAAGCAGTCCAGTGTTGTTTGGGTCGTCGACGACCATTCGCTCGCGGCGCAGCGTGTCCTCGAAGAGTTGCCGCTCCGTCGTGCCAACCCGGCGGACGCGCATGCGCTCTTTCAACACAAGTCGCTTGGTGACGACCAGCTGTTCTTCATAGATCGGTATGACCAGCACGCCGTCTTCTTCTTCCCACGGTTTTTCACGCTCGCTGACCATCTGGCCGACGGCCTCATGCTCGACCACGACCTCTTCTCGATAGGCATCCACTTCTAAACGCCCGGGGAATTCTTCGACTTCTGTCCGCACTTCGATCTCGCCCAGATCACGTAGCTCTTTATGGGCGATCAACTGCTCCTCACGCAGCTCCAGGGTTTGTTCCGCCTCCGTCTCAGACGGCTCGGGCCCGGTCTCGTGCGCAGACGCATCCGAGACTCGATACGCCTGCGCACGCTTGTATTCAGCCATGGTGTTCACCTCCACACGTCCCGCGCCCCGGTGAGTACACCAGTGCGGACGTCATATCGATCCAGCGTGAATCCCAGCGCCGCGTCAAAGGCAACATCTGTGCCAGTGGGGTTAGGAATACGCCATCGCCTGCCGGGCGTTCGATCACGTGGCACCTGGCGTGATTCCAGCCGCCCGGCGCGCCGAGGTCGTCTTGGGACAGAACCGTCTCAGAAAGCCGTAGGGTAGGCTTCGCTCATGACGAATCCGCCGGCGGAACCGAGAACTGAGCTCAACATCACTGACGTGGTCAGTGGACCCATTCCACCCCGAGTAACCAACCTGACCTGGCCGAACAAGTTGCACACCCGCATCGCCGATGTCGTCGCCCAAAAGGGACCGCCGCCGTGGTCGGTTCGCCTGATCGCAGACGAGCGCAACCTGGTCACGTTGATCGCCAATCCGCCTGGCACAGGCAACCGCCCGCACTGGCACAAGGACTTTGACGAATGGTGGTTCATTCTGGCTGGGCGGCTGCGGTGGGAGTTGACCGGCGGGACGGTCATCGAGGCAGCCAGAGACGACATCGTGTGGGTGCCGCGCGGAACCGTCCATCACATCATGAACATCGGCACCGAGATGTCACTGCGCTGCGCGATTGCCATGCCGCCCGCGGTGCACTACTTCAACCCCTGCGAGCAGTGCGGGTATACGGACGACGGCCCGCGCGCCTTCTGGTGAGGGTACAAAGAGGCATGCAATCCACTCCGATCCGTATTGGCTTTGTCGGCGCTGGCGGAATCGCTGCCCAGCGGCACTTACCTGGTTTGTCTGCAGTTGAGGGTGTGGAGTTGGCCGCGGTCGCCAATCGCACCCGCGCATCTGGTGAACGAGTCGCCTCGAAATGGGGGTTCCGAACCGTGTGCGACGACTGGCGAGACCTGGTTCGGTCACCCGAGGTCGACGCGGTGTTCATCGGGACCCCCCCGTATCTGCACTGCGAGGCGACAGTGGCGGCGCTGGACGCCGGCAAGCACGTCTTCTGCCAGGCGCGCATGGCGCGCGACTACGCCGAGGCGCGAACCATGTACGAGCGTTCACGCCGCAGCGACCGCGTCACAATGCTGTGCCCGCCACCCCACGCTATGAGCGGCGACTACGTGGTCAAGCGTCTATTGTCCGAAGGACTCCTGGGTCGGCTCTACCACGTCAGCGTGCGTGGCTTGGGAACCGACTATGCCGATCCTGACGCTCCCCTGCACTGGCGTCAGGACACCTTCCTGTCCGGCTACAACACGCTGGCGCTGGGGGTGTGGATCGAGGTCCTGCACCGTTGGGTTGGCCACTTCGCCAGCATCACTGCTCATACGGCCTACCACATCCCGCGGCGGTCTCGGCCAGGTTCAGTCCACCCGATCGACGTACGCGTTGCGGACAGCATCGGCATCGTGGGCACGATGAAGAGTGGCGCCATCGCAGTGCTCGACGTGAGTGGCAGCACCCGTTTTGCTGGCTCGCCGCGCATCGAGTTGTTCGGCAGCGAGGGAACACTGGTCTATGAAGTGCGCGGGGATCGGATTTTTGCGGCTGGGGCCAACGAGACCGAGCTCCGGGAGGTCGAGATTCCGCCCGCAGAGCAGCGCCACTGGACGGCCGAAGCGGATTTCATCACCGCCATCCGCGACGGGACACCAGTCACTCCCGATTTCGAGGAAGGCCTGCGCTATATGGAAGTGACCGAAGCAATCTACCGCGCAGCCCGCACCGGACAGACGGTGCGACTGCCCCTGGACTCATAGACCGGGACGAGAGCAAGGTCGCCGTGGCGCGCGTTAGCGCTACCCTGTGAGCCATGCAGATTGGCGCGGTTGTGCGCCTCGGGCCGATCGAAGAGGGTGCGCCGCCAGCCCGCTATGGGGCGATTCGGGATATGGCGCGCAGGATCGAGGACTCGGGGCTCGACTCGGTCTGGGCCTACGACCACCTCCTGTACCGCTGGCCCGGCCAGTCGACCGACGGCATCTGGGAATGCTGGACCATACTGTCGGCGCTGGCCGAGGCGACCCAGCGCGTCAGGATCGGCACGCTGGTGCTCTGCACGCCGTTCCGAAACCCGGCCCTGCTGGCCAAGATGGCGGTCACCCTGGATGAGATCAGCGCCGGCCGGCTGATCCTGGGCGTGGGCGCCGGCTGGCATCAGCCTGAATTCGACGCCTTCGGAGTTCCGTTCGACCACCGTGTAAGCCGATTCGAGGAGGCATTGCGGATCATTCGGCCCCTCCTGCGCGACGGACGCGCGGATGTCGAGGGGGTGTACTACTCTGCGTCTGATTGCGAGATCATTCCGAGTGGACCTCGACCCGGCGGGCCTCCGCTCATGGTGGCTGGCAAAGGACCGCGCATGCTGCGACTCACCGCGGGCTATGCCGACAGCTGGAATACGGCCTGGCATGCGAAGCCAGCCGACGCCGTCCCGCGCATCGAAGCGGTACGCGCTGCGTGTACTGCGGCGGGCAGAGAGCCAACCACGCTGGGCATTACCACGGGCCTGCCGCTGGTGTACCCGGACCTTGGACCTGCCTCGATGCCCAACTCGCTGCAAGGCACCCACGAGCACATCGCCGAGACCCTGGCTGGCTTCGCGAATGTCGGGGTCAGCCACGTGATCGTCGACATCTCGCCACACACCCCCGCCGCCCTGGCCCGCTTCGCCGCGGCGGTCCGCCTCTATCGCGCCTCACACTAACGCCGCCTCTCCCGGCGATCTTTTAGGCTTGCCCAAGGCAGCAGATGCGGGTGCGGGACAACGATCGTCCGTCGAGTTTCGATGCTGCGACCGTACGCGCGGCACAGGTAGCGCTTGCGGGCAAGCGGCCGGGGATTGGCGGATTGTGGCCGTTCGTGGGGCCCGCGTTCATCGCTTCGATCGCTTACGTCGACCCCGGCAACTTCGCGACCAACATCCAGAGCGGCGCGCGGTTCGGCTACCTATTGTTGTGGGTGGTCCTGGCTAGCAACGCGATCGGACTATTCGTCCAGGTGCTGGCGGCAAAGCTCGGCATCGCGACCAGCCACAACCTGGCCGAGGTATGCCGCGAGCAATTCCCAGCCCCCGTGGTGTGGGTCCTGTGGGTCCTTTCAGAGCTCGTCGCTATCGCAACCGATCTCGCCGAGGTGCTGGGTGCGGCGGTCGGGCTGCAGCTGCTATTCGGCATGCCATTGGGGGTAGCCGGCGTGCTGACGGCTGGACTCACCTTCGCCATTCTCGCACTCCAACGCTTTGGCTTCCGGCCGTTGGAGGCCGTATTGATGACATTGGTCGGGGTGATCGCTGCGTGCTACGTGATCGAGATGATCTGGGCCGCACCCGATTGGGCCGAGGTGGGCCGCCACGCCGTGCTCCCACAATTCGCGGGCCCATCCAGCGTGCTCCTGTCGGTCGGCATCCTGGGTGCGACGGTCATGCCACACGTGGTCTTCCTCCACTCCCACTTGATGCAAGGCCGTATCCCGACCCTGGACGATCAGCAGGTTCGCAGATTGTTCCACTTCGAACGCATGGAGACCGTCGCTGCCATGGGACTGGCTGGAGTGATCAATGCCGCCATGTTGGTGATGGCCGCGGCCACCTTCAACGCCGCCGGCCAGGGCGGCGTGGCAAGCATGCGGACGGCCCACGAGACGCTCCCGCCGCTGCTCGGGCAAGCCTCCAGCACCGTGTTCGCGATTTCGTTGGTCGCCTCAGGGCTGTCCTCGTCCACGGTCGGCACCTTGGCTGGACAGGTGATCATGCAGGGCTTCCTGCGACGAACGATTCCGGTCTGGCTTCGCCGCCTGGTCACCATCACCCCCGCCCTCG
>JBPCIO010000221.1:0-23253 GCA_051006215.1 Chloroflexota bacterium | reverse complement strand
CTTCAAAGTGGCGTGGAAAAGGGGTCTGCGTCGCGCGGCGGAATCGACGCAGTCCGGCCTGGATGGCCAGACCGCGGAATGCAAATCCGTGGCGAGAGATGGATCTCCTGCTGCATCCGCCCGAGCGCCGCGACGTGAGCGTCGCGCCCAATCAGTCCTGGGCATACCAGCGGGCGATCGAACACGAGTGGCATTGCTGCTACGCTACACCGCGTGCCGGCCATTCGAGGGTTAGTCGAGGTTGTCCTGGTGGTCGAAGATATCGATCGCTCCCTGGCGTTCTATCGCGACACACTTGGATTGGACACGATCTCCCCGGCGGAAGTGCCTGTCAAGTTCTTGCGCGTCGGCGCTGCCGCCGCTGGCGTGCCACAGCAGGTGGTGTTGATCCCTCGCGCTATGCTCGCGGACCAGCCGCTGCCGGGCACCAGGCGCCTCCACCACATCGGCCTCGAAGTCGCTCCAGAGGATTTCGAGCCCGAGCGCGAGCGCTTGGCCCGCCTGGGCTTTGAACTACGTGATGGACAACATCCGTTCATGCCCATCGAGGCCTTCTATCTCGACGACCCGGACGGCAACGAGATCGAGATCGCTACCTGGCGCGGCCCGGCCTGAGCAACGGTCCATGTCCCAGAACGCGGTAGTCGTGCTTGGCGGCTCAGGGTTGGTCGGCTCTCGCGTCTTAGAGCTATGGGCGGAGCAGGCAGGGCTTACGCTGATAGCTCCTACCCACGCGGATCTCGACGTGCTGGATGCCGACGCGCTCTCAACGTTCTTGCGCGAAACGCACGCCCCGGCCGTGCTCAATCTGGCGGCGTGGGTCGACGTCGATGCGGCCGAGGCGGAGCGTGGCGATGCGCACGGGCGGGTGCACGCGCTGAATGCCGCGCATCCGCAACGATTGGCTGGCCTGTGCCGAGAACTGGGCCAGTATCTGATGCACGTCTCGACCGACTACGTCTTCGACGGTACGAGCGCCGATCGACCGTATCGAGAAGGCGACCCCACCAATCCGCTCGGCTGGTACGCCCACACGAAACACCAGGGTGAGGAGTCTGTCCTCAACTCAGGGGCGATGGCATGCGTGGTGCGGATCGAGATGCCGTTTGGCGCCCGGGCTCACCCGCGAAGCGACTTCGCGCGGATCTGCCTGAGGCGGTTGCAGGCTGGCGAGAAGATTCTCGGCGTGCAGGATCAGCGCATCACCCCGGTCTTCCTCGACGATGTGGCCGACGCTTTGCGTTTGATCGGGGCCAAGCGGTTCACGGGCATTGTCCACGTAGCCTCCGCAGGTTGGACCACACCCTACGGCTTTGCGCTGGCTATAGCGCAGCGCCTGGGCTTCGATGCCGAGCTCGTCGTGCCCAAGCGGTTCGAGAGGTTTGCGACTACGCGAGCGGCACGCCGTCCGCAGCACTCGTGGCTTGACGTGTCCCGGTTTGCAGACGTTTTTGGTGGCGACGTATTGCGTTCCCCCGAGGCCCAACTGGATGCGTGGGTGAACCAACTTGCCACCGTTGCGCCGAGTTGAGACCGAAAATGAGGCGAAACGGCACGCGGCATGCGATGATGGAGTCGGAATGGAAACTAACGTCGTAGTCGTGGTCCTGGGCGCGGCCGCTCTTCTGGCGCTGCTGGCGCGCGGTCGCCACTCCGCGCCCGAGACGGAACCGGTACCCGTGCGCGTGGACGCCGACGCTCCGCCTCATCGCCCCGCCTGATCCGGCGTCACGCAGGGATGGGCGTCGGGCGGCATTCAGGGTGGCGAGCGCTGCTCTCTGCCGAGCCGGCCTTACCCCAGGCGTGACATACTGCCCTAATATTCTGAGAGTTTCGCTGCGCCCCCGGTTGCGCCGCGGAGTGCAAGGAGTAGTGACCGAGTGAAGGTTTCCTCGGCTGAGCTGCCGCCGCGCCAGCTATCGCTGGATATCGAGGTCGAACAAGAACGTCTCGACCGTGCCATAGACGAGGCCTATCGCCGCCTGGCCGGCCGCGTCGACGTGCCTGGCTTCCGGCGTGGCAAAGCGCCGCGATCGATGGTCGAGCGCATGCTTGGCCGCGACCGGATCGTCCAAGAGGCGCTCGATCAACTCGTGCCAGTAGTGGTTGGCGAGGCGATCGAACAGCAGAAGGTGGAACCGTTTACGCGGCCCCGCGTGGAGTCAATCGAATTTGACCCATTGCGCCTGAAGGCCATCGTGGGTCTAGCGCCGAAGGTCGAGCTCGGCGACTACAAGACCAACCTGCGGGTCCCGCCTGAGCCGCCCAACGTCGGCGAGGAGCAGGTCGACGCGGTGATTCAGCGGTTGCGTGAGTCGCATGCGCAGTGGGCACCAGTGGAGCGCTCTGTGCAAGCCGGAGACCGTGTCGGGTTGGACCTGCTTGCGACAGTCGAGGGTTTGGCGAAACCGGTGTTGGACAGCAAAGACGCAGAGTATGTCGTGGACGCTGCAGGCGCTGAGCCGGCGCCCGGCTTTGCAGATCAGCTGGTCGGCGCCGCCGCAGGTGAACAGAGGTCCTTCACTCTGTCACTGCCTGACGACTACCGGGATGCGGACGTCGCCGGCAAGTCGGCCGAATTTGCGGTGGCGGTGCACTGGGTCAAGGAGCGACAGCTGCCAGCGCTGGACGCCGATTTCGTCGAGCAGGTTGGCGAGTACGCCGACCTCGGCGCGCTGCGCTCCGCGATCGAGATACAACTGCGCGAGCGTGAAGAGGTGCGGGTTCGGGAACAGCTCGAACAAGCCGCGCTGAACAAGCTCGTGGAGATTTCGACGATTGAATACCCACCCCAGTTGCTCGATCATCAGGCCGAGCACATGCTCGAAGCCTTTACGCGCAGCGTCGAGCAACAGGGGCTGCAGATGCCGCAGTACCTCAGATTGGTCGGAAAAGAGCAAGGCGGGTTCAGGCAGGAGATTCGGGGCGAAGCAGAAATGCGCTTGCGGCGGTCGCTTGCCCTGGATGCATTCGCCGATGCCGAGAAGATAGGCGTCGAGCAGGAAGAAGTAGCGGACGAGGTCCACCGGGCAGCCGCGGGTTCGGAGGAAAGCGCAGCGGTGGAGCAGTTGGCCTTGGCGAACCCGAAGACTCTGCAGCAGGTCCAGGAAGTTACGCGGGAACGCAAGGCCATAACACGGCTGCTGACTATTGCCGCGGGCGACAGCCTTGAGGGCGGCGGCGTGCTCGAGCCCGCTCAGGCCGAGCCGAACTCGGAAAAGACTACACTCGCGGCTGAGACGGCCGATACTGATCCACAGGCCCGCGAAGTACAGGCGTTCGGTGCGTCGGCCGAGGAGGATCGCGGCGCATGAGCGTCGGCAATACCAAACACCATGTCTCAGGCTGGGTCCCCCCGCTGCCTTCGCGAGAGGAGCTGGTGCAGGGTCTCGTCGCGTACGCCGTTCCGATGGTGGTGGAGCAGACGAGCCGTGGCGAGCGCGCCTACGACATCTTCTCACTGCTGCTGAAGAATCGGATTATCTTCGTTGGTACGCCAATTGACGACAACGTGTCGAATCTGATCGTCGCACAACTCCTGTTCCTGGCCCAGGAAGACCCGGACCGTGACATTCAGATGTACGTCAATAGCCCGGGCGGCCAGGTCGACGCTGGCCTGGCCATCTACGACACGATGCACCTGATTCCGCCGGACGTGGCGACCACCTGCGTCGGCATGGCTGCCAGCATGGGCGCCGTGCTGCTGGGTGGCGGGGCAAAGGGAAAGCGCGCCGCCTTGCCGAACGCGCGTGTGCTCATCCACCAGGCTTCGGCGGGCGTGCAGGGTACGGCAGCGGATATCGAGGTGCACGCGCGTGAAATACTGCGGCTCAACGCGCGATTGAAGGAGCTCATGGCAGCCGATACGGGCCAGGACATTGAGCGCATCTCGCGTGACATCAATCGCGACTACTGGATGAGCGCGCGTGAGGCGCGTGAGTACGGCGTGATCGATATGATTCACGGTCAGACCGAGGCCACGCAGGCCGCCGATCGAGCTGAGGCGGCGGTCAATCAAGTTGACGGCAAATCACGAGCAACGAGCATAGCGGACGGGAACGCTAGTTGATCTCCAGCCGGCCCACGCAACCCAGTCCACACCGAGACGAAAACCGCGGCTGAAGCGGGGAGGGGGCACCACACACCACCATGGCGACAACACGCGGTACCCGCGGTCAGTATCACTGTTCTTTTTGCGGCAAGAGCCAGGATCAAGTCCGGCGGCTGATTGCGGGGCCCGGAGCGGTGTATATCTGCGACGAGTGCGTCGATCTTTGCAGAGAGATCATCGACGAAGAATCCGCGCCTCCTGCCGCCGCGAAGCCACGTTTGCCACTGGCCAAGTTGCCCACACCAGCCAAAATCTATGAGCACCTCAACTCGTATGTCGTCGGACAGGATCGCGCCAAAAAGGTGCTGTCTGTAGCCGTATACAACCACTACAAGCGCGTGTCCTCAGGCATGCAGGTAGACGACGTCGAGCTCCAGAAGTCCAACATCCTCCTGGTAGGCCCGACTGGGTGCGGCAAGACACTTCTGGCTCAAACACTCGCCAAAGTGCTCGACGTGCCGTTCTGCATTGCGGACGCGACGGCGCTGACTGAAGCTGGGTATGTCGGCGAGGACGTCGAGAACATCCTGCTACGCTTGATTCAAGCTGCTGACTTCGATATCTCGCGCGCCGAACGCGGCATCGTCTATATCGACGAGATCGACAAGATCGCCCGCAAAGGCGACAACCCTTCTATCACGCGCGATGTTTCGGGCGAGGGCGTGCAGCAGGCGCTACTGAAGCTGATCGAAGGCACGGTCGCCAACGTTCCACCCCAGGGTGGGCGAAAGCACCCCCATCAGGATTTCATTCAGATCAACACCGCCAATATTCTCTTCATTTGTGGCGGTGCATTCGAAGGTCTGGAGAATATCGTCGGCAAGCGCGTTGGGGCGAAGCGCACGCTCGGCTTCGCTTCGGAGAAGTCGAACGACCAAGACCATGCGGATTTACTGCGGCAACTGACCGGCGACGACCTGCTCAAGTACTGCTTGATCCCGGAGTTCGTGGGCCGCCTACCCGTAGTGGTCAGCGTGGATCCCCTGCGCAAAGACGACCTGATGCGGATCCTCACCGAGCCGCGCAACGCGATCAGCAAGCAGTACGCCAAACTCCTCAGCCTCGACAAGGTCGAACTCGTCTTCACTCGCGACGCGCTGGAGGCGGCGGCAGAACGGGCCCTGGTGCTGAAGACGGGTGCGCGCGGCCTGCGGACCATTATCGAGGAGGTGCTCCTCGAGGTGATGTATGAGATTCCTTCTCGCGTCGACGTGCGCAAGTGCATCATCGGCCGAGAAACCATTGCCCATGGTCAGGCACCGTTGCTGGTGACCACCCGTTCGGGTCCAATTGCCGATCTGGAGCAAGCTACTGAGTACCGCGACGCCTCATAAGTCGGCGGAGCAGCCAGCCATACGCCAACCATGGCGCGGCGGCCACGACAAGCGCTATTCCCCCGGCCATGAAAATTGGCTGCGGCGTGTTGTCGTCCACGTACCAGGCCACGCCTAGCCCAAAGGCCACCCCAAACCAGATCAAGAGACTTACTGCCCCAAGGATCATCTGGGCTCGATCACGGGCCTCTGCCCGTGTACGCTGACGGTCGCGCTGAGGCCTAGCGGAAATGGTCGCGGACCGGGTAAAAGCAGTCGACGGCGATCACCCGAGTGAGGGCGGTCGCTCCGTGCATCACCCCTCCGCGCCAGCAGTTAGGGTCATGCAAACCTCGCCAGGATCACCCCAAGTTCGAACAGAAAGTAGATCGGCAAACTGACGATGGTTTGATTGACGGGGTCGGGCGTTGGCGTAATGACCGCTCCGATGACAAATGCCAGCACAAACGCGTATTTTCGGAAGCCAGCCATGCGCTTAGCGCTGACGATGCCCATCTTGCTCAGGAAGTACATCACGATGGGCAGCTCGAACGTCAGACCCACCCAGAACAAGAACGTCGACACGAAGTCGAGGTACCGCTCGGCTGACCAGAGCGGGTCGAAGATGGTTGTCTGGAAGCCACCCAAAAAGGCGATCGCGAAGGGCAGCATAAAGAAATAGCAAAACGCCACACCAATCGCGAACGAAAGCGTGACGCCTGGCACGGCAATGAACAGGTACTTCTTCTCGTTCTCGTACAACGCTGGTGCGACGAAAGACAGCACCTGGTACACGATCACTGGCATCGCCAGTGCGATGCCGATGATCATCGCCACTTCGAGGAAGGTGAAAAACCCTTCGCCTGGCCCGAGTGTCACGAGCCTACCTGCTGGGGCCCGCTCAGCCAGAAGCCGGACCACGAATTCGGTAATCGAGCCCAGGCCGGGCACCGGGATAATGGACGCCAGGATGCCCACGACTACGGCCGCCGTGCAGGCGACCAGGCGTCCGCGCAGCTCCTCGAGGTGCTGCAGCAGGGTCATCTCTTTATCGCCAGGCGCGTGGCTATCCGTCTGCCCGTTCGGGCTCGGAACCGGGACTGGAGACGTTTCAGTGACAGTCATGGCTGCTTGGCAGATAGAGCCCGGCACACCTTACGCGATCTACGCAGCCGGCCGGACGATATCTAGGATGAGAGGCCGAGTTTACGCTCCGCCGTGCTCGTGCAGGTAGTCCATCGCGTCCTGGACGGTACGTATCCGCTCGGCATCCTCGTCGCTGATCTTGACGTTAAATTCTTCTTCTAACGACATGATCAACTCGACCAGGTCGAGCGAGTCGGCATTCAGGTCATCGATAAAGTTCGCCTCTGGAGTCACCTCGTCTTCGCTGACGCTCAACTGTTCGGCGATGATCTTCTTTAGGCGCTCCTCAGCGCTATCGGCCATTGTTTAGAACCCCTTTCTCGTCATCCGGCTGGTGTCGCAGGGTGAGTGGTGATATCGGCGGGAACCGCCACGTGCACGGGTTCATCCGAGCACGCGAGGCCGCCAACTGGATCCGTTGAGCTCTGGATTTGCGGGGACACATTCGGCGGCCATTCCCCGCTCGCACTCGCCTCGACTGCGCGTCCTAGAACGCCGTTTACAAACTTGGCCGAGGTTTCGCTGCCGAAGAGTTTGGCCAGCTCCACCGCCTCGTTGATTGCAGTCTTGAGAGGCACTGTAGCATTGCCATACAAGGATTCATAGAGCCCGACACGCAATACGTTGCGATCGACCGCCGACATTTGCGCAAGAGGCCACAGCGGCGCGCGCAGTTGGATCAGGCCATCAATCGCCGAGCGGTTGGCGAGCATACCCCTTACAAGTTCTTGGGCGTAGCTCGTAGAAGCGCGCAGAAGTTCGCGGGGGTACGGCGTCGCCGCAGCGTCCGCGAATGTCTGGGCGAGCCGTTCGAGAACCTCGGCCGGGGCATGGTGCCCCTGGTCCATCTCATACAGCGCCTGGAGGGCCATCGCTCGGCCGAGCCGACGGTCGAGGAAACGGCCGTCCGGAAAAATCCTCCCGAGTTGTTCTACTGTCTCGTCTGCGCTACGGTCGAGCACGGCTTCAGTACGCATTCGCCGCCGCCGGAGCCAGGTGCCCGTCGAGCGTCTGCAGTTCGGCCAGATCCTGTTCTACAAAATTGATGTCGATCTCTCCTGCTTCGAAGCGTGGGTGGGATAGTACCAACGCCAGGTACTCGAGATTTGTTTGGACGCCACTGATCTGCGTCTCGTCGAGCGCACGCCGCATGCGCGCGATGGCCTCCGGTCGGTCGCGCCCCCACACCACCATCTTGGCCAGCAGCGAGTCATAATAAGGCGGCGTGGTGTAGCCAGAAAACACGTGCGTGTCGACACGAACCCAGGGTCCGCCGGGGAAGTGAGCCGTATGGATGTGGCCGGCATCAGGCGCAAAGCCGCGCGCAGGGTCTTCGGACGTGACGCGGCATTCGATCGCGTGGCCGCTCCAGACGATGTCTTGCTGAGCGAATGGCAGTGGCTGACCGGCTGCCAGGGCGATCTGGAGTTTCACCAGGTCGATCGAGGTCACGAGCTCGGTTACCGGGTGCTCAACTTGGAGTCGAGTATTCACCTCCAGGAAGTAAAAGTTGCGCCGCTCGTCGACCAGGAACTCCACGGTGCCCACGTTTTCGTAGCCAACCGAGGCGAGCCCAGCGCAAGCGATGGCGCCCATTTCAGCCCGTCGGGCCGGTTCGAGGAGCGGGGACGGGCTCTCTTCGATCATCTTCTGGTGCCGACGCTGAACACTGCACTCACGCTCGCCCAGGTGGACGACGGCGCCGTCGCGGTCGGCGGCTATCTGGATTTCGATGTGGTGGCCGCGCTCGATCAACCGCTCCAAGTACAGCCCGCCCTGCCCGAAGGTGGCCTGCGCCTCCTGCTGGGCAATCGGAAACACCCGCGACAGCTCGTCAGTATCGTGAGCGACGCGCATGCCACGCCCGCCCCCGCCGGCCACCGCCTTGAGCATGAGCGGAAAACCAAGCTCGCGCGACGCAAGGACAGCCGCCTCGACGCCAGCTAGTGGTTCTGGAGAGCCCGGCAAGACCGGGACGCCGGCGGCTTTCATCAGGTTGCGGGCGCTGACCTTGTCGCTGAACGCGCGAATGGACGCTGGACGAGGTCCGATGAAGGTGATGCCGACCTCGTCGCACACTTCGGCAAGGTACGCGTTCTCGGATAAGAAGCCGTAGCCAGGGTGAATGGCGTCGGCGCCGGTGATCTGAGCCGCGCTGACCACGTTGGCGATGTTCAAATAACTTCGGCCGCTGGGTGGCGGGCCAATGCAGATCGATTGGTCAGCCAGCAATACCCCGAGCGAGTCGCGATCCGCCTCCGAGTGGGCGATCACGGTCTGGATCCCCATCTCTTTGCAGGCCCGAATGATGCGCACGGCAATCTCGCCCCGATTTGCAATCAGCACTTTCTCGAACAACGCCACGCTACTCAGGCCATCACCATGCCGCCGTCCACGTTCAGCACCTGGCCGGTGATGTAGCTGGCTGCGTCGCCAGCCAAGAAGGCCACTGCTTCGGCGACGTCTTCGGGGCTGCCTTTGCGTCCGGCCGGGATCATTTGCAGCATCGCGTTGATGGCGGTTTCAGGAACGCCTTGCCAGATGTCGGTGTCGATCACGCCCGCGGCCACAGCATTGCAGGTGATGCGTCTGGAGGCCACCTCGCGCGCGGTTGAACGGGTAAGGCCGATCAAGCCTGCCTTGGAGGCTGAATAGTTGGCCTGACCGGCGTTGCCCGTCACGCCCGAAATAGACGTAATGTTCACGATGCGCCCGGAGCGCTGCTTGAGCATTGGGCGCAGCACCGCCTTGGTTACTAAAAAGGCGCTCTTGAGATTGGTGTCCAGCACCGCGTCCCAGTCGTCCTCGGACATCCGCATGATGAGCATGTCGCGGGTGATGCCGGCGTTGTTGATCAGAACGTCGATGTGCTGGAAGCGCGCCAGAGTGGCGCGGACGAGCCGATCGACGTCGCCTGGCCTAGCCACGTCGGCCTGCACCAGAAGGGCTTCAGCCCCCGTCGACTTCGCTTGGTCGGCGACCGCCTGGGCCGCCTCAGCGTTCGTGTTGTAGTTCACCACGATGTTGGCGCCGTCCGCTGCGAGCCGCAGGGCAATGGCTCGGCCAATCCCCCGCGAGGCGCCGGTGACCAGGGCCACTTTGTCCTGGAAGCTCAAGCGCAGCTGTCCGCAAGCAACGTACACACCTGAGGCAGATCGGAGACGGCGCCGAAACTCGCGACGCGGGCTTCTGGCAGCGTGCGGCGCACCATCCCAGCCAGCACGTTGCCCGGTCCAACTTCCAGAAACCGGTCACACCCCAACTCGGCCAGGCGCTGGAGCGTTTCGATCCAGCGGACCGCTGAGTAGAGCTGCACCGAGAGCTCGTGCCGCAGCTCGTGTGTCGCCTGGGTCGCCTGCGCGGTGGCGTTGAGCACCACCGGTATGGCTGCCCGGCATATCGGCGTCGTCCTTAGCGCGTGCCGGAGGACGTCGGCTGCCGGCCGCATATAGGCTGAGTGAAACGGTCCACCGACCTTCAGCGGCAGCACTCGCCTGGCCCCGCCGGCGCGCGCGCTCTCGGCCATGCGGTCCAGAGCGCCGCGATCGCCCGAGACGACGAGCTGGCCTGGCGCATTCAGGTTTGCTACTTCGACCGAGCTACCGGCCTGGGACGCTCCAGTGCAGGCGGCGCGCAGGGCGGCCTCATCCAGGCCGATCACCGCGGCCATGCTGCCGTCCACGGTGGCGCAGGCGGCAGCCATAGCTTGGGCCCGCACCTGCACCAGCCGCAGCGCCGATTCTGCGTCCAGAACCCCCGCGGCAACATACGCCGCCAATTCACCGACGCTGTGCCCGGCCACGGCACCTGGATTCACTCCACACTCTTCACGCAACACAGCCAGGGCGGCCAGGCTTGTGGTTACCACAGCCGGCTGGGCCACGTCGGTGTCGGTCAGCCGCTCCAGAGGCCCCTCGGCGCACAACCGCGAGATCGGCAGGCCCGTAATCTCATCGGCCAGGCCGAACAGTCGACGGGCGTCCGCTGAGCGCTGCTTGAGATCGGTGCCCATGCCCACAGCCTGGGAGGCCTGGCCGGGAAAAAGGAAAGCTAACAGGGGGAGCTACTACTCCGGTTTCTGCTTCGCCTTCGCGTCCAGGTGCAGTACGTCGATGCCGTTGTACGTGCCGCAGTTCACGCACACCTGATGCGTCACCTTGCGCTGTTTGCACTGCGGGCAGGTCATCAACGGCGGCAGAACGATGTGATCCTGGCTGCGGCGCTGACCCCGCCGGGCCGAGCTGATCTTCTTCTTAGGAAGTGCGACCATGGGTGATGGGCTACCTTTCTTGATCCGCCCGCAGCAGTACCGCTAGCCGAGCGAAGGGGCTCGTGGCGGTGACGGATGCGTCGTCGTCTTCGAGTTGCGTGGCTTCCGGGTGAGGCTGGTGCGGCCCGTCGAGGCGCTGCCCGCAGAGCGTGCACAGGCCGGGACAGGCCGCACTGCACAGGGGTCGCAGCGGCAGGCTGGTCAGGATACTCTGGCGGAGCGTCTCGTCCAGGTCGAGCTCGTGGTGCTCGTCGATCAGGGGCTGCTCGTCCTGACCAGAGACGTGGATGGGCAGGCCGGTCCGAATGTCGAGGGCGGGCAGAAACTCCTCGTCGAAGACGCCGTCGACCGGTGTGAGCGTCTCTTCAAGGCAGCGTGCGCACTCCAGGACCACAACGCCGGCGTGCTCGCTGTGGACCAGGATGCCGTCTGGCGTACGCGTCAGCCGGGCGCGGCCGCTGATCGGCCCGCGAAGGTGCAGCTCACCGTCGGGGTCGAACAAGGGTTCGCAAAAGTCGAACTCCCGCGCGGTTCCGAGTCCCGCGAGCAACAATTGGGAAACGTTGATGGACACCATCGCCAATACACAAAAAAAGGCTGCCCGTCGGGCGAGCAGCTGTGTGAACTGAGTATATGGCCCACGAACAACTCACGCAAAAGCGCAATTCTTGCGCCCGCCCACATGCTCCGTCGTTCTTAAGACGCGACTCGCGGTAATGGGCGAGTTGTGTGGGTGAGCCGAGCGCGGGTGGGCCTCAGTCTGGGTTCGGTGGTTCGTCCCGCACGCGCCGGGTTTCGAGTTCAGCCAGGCCACGATCGACGGTTTGGGCCACCTGGGCTATTTGCTCGCGCAGCTTTTGCAATACACGCTGGGCGTACGCGTCCGCCTCCCGCCGAACCTCGGCCGCCTGGTCCGCGGCGCGGTCTTGAATGTCGGCGGCGCGCAGCTCAGCCGAACGGACGACGCTGTGTTCGGCTACACGATTGGTAGCCTGTGCCTCGGCGTCGCGAATAATGCGCTCCACCTCGCTCTGCGCGTCGGCCATGATCTGGTCGCGGTCCTGGGTCAGTCGGCGGGCGGCGGTGAGCTCATCCGGGATGGACACACGGATCTGATCGAGGATGTCCAGAACCTCTCGCTCGTCGCCGAGCGTGCGCGACGTCATGGGCAGGCGCGAGCCCGCTCCGAGCACTTCCTCCAGCTGGTCCAGGAGATACAGGATGTCCACGCCATTGACCATAGCGCACTGCCGGTGTCGATCACGGAGTCTCGGTCGACGCGTACAGACTTACCCGTGTGCGGCCATGTCGGCGAGTGTTTGACAGCTGCAGCTCGCCGACGGCGGTGGGTGGCGGCTCGGAGCGCGAGGATTGCTCGACGAACACCACACTCGTGGCAAGCAGCAGCCCAGGGCTCGCGAGCGCGTTCAGGGTGGCCACAACCGCAGCCGAATCCTCGTAGGGCGGATCGGCGAAGACCAGATCGACCGGTACCTGCACACTGCGTAATGCGGCTCCAACGGGTGCGAGGTGCACGCGCGCGCGCATGGCAAGGCCAGTGCTCAAAAGATTGGACTGGATGATCCGGGCCGCGCCGCGGTCCTGCTCGATGAACTCCGCAAACCGAGCGCCGCGGCTGAGCGCCTCGATCCCCAGCCCGCCCGAGCCAGCGAACAGGTCGAGGACCCGCGGCCACGCCAGTGCCGCGGCGAGGTTGCCGTCTTCGTCTGGCTCGAAGCCGCGCTTATACGCTAGCGCCTCGAGCATCGAAAAGATGACCCCCTTGATCAGGTCCGCGGTCGGGCGAGTGCCTGGCGCAGCGTGCAGTGTGCGTCCACGCGCCGAGCCCGAAATAACGCGCAATGATCAGCTCGGATCGCCGGCCAGGGCGACGAACGCGTCCAGATGCGAGCGCAGTTCGGCATGTTGAGGCTCGACCAGACCCGGATCTTGGCTCAGCACTGCCGCGGCCGCGGCGCGCGCAGCTTCCACCAGCGGGGCGTCGTCGAGACGCGCCACCTTGAGCTCGGGGAGGCCACTTTGGCGTACCCCGAAGTAGTCGCCGGGCCCACGTAGGCGCAGGTCGTGCTCGGCAAGGACGAGACCGTTGGTGGTCTCGGCTACGACCCGCAGGCGCTCGTTCGACTGGGGATCCGGCAAGTCGGTCAGCAGAATGCAAACCGAGGGTTGGCCGCCCCGCCCGACCCTTCCCCGAAACTGATGTAGCTGGGCCAAACCAAACCGCTCCGCGCCTTCGATCAGCATAACGGTGGCGTTCGGCACGTCGACACCAACCTCAACCACGGCCGTCGACACCAGGACGTCGAGCTCGCGGTCGCGAAACGCGCGCATGACCGCGTCCTTGTCGGCGGGCCGCATACGGCCGTGAAGCAGGCCCAGACGCAGCGTCGCGAGCTCGCCTGATCGCAATTGTTCGTACTCCTCGGTGGCTGCCCTGGCTTCCAGCACTTCCGACTCCTCGACCAGCGGACAGATGATGAACGCCTGCTCGCCCTGGGCTGCGGCGCGGAGCACGCGCGCATAGGCGATGTGGCGTTCATCCGACCCGAGCAGCACGGTTCTGGGGAACTGCCGCCCGGGCGGCATCTCGTCGATCGCGGACAGATCCAGGTCGCCGTACAGGCTCAGCGCCAGGGTGCGTGGGATCGGGGTGGCGGTCATCACCAGCAGATGCGGCACCAGGACAGCGTTGTCCTGGGCTGCACGGCGTCGCAGGGTGACCCGCTGTCGCACACCAAAGCGATGCTGCTCGTCGACGATCAGCAGCCCCAGCCGGGCAAACTCGAGCTTGTCCTGGATCAACGCCTGGGTGCCGACGAGTACATCGGCGGCGCCGCTGGTCGCAGCAGCGTACGCGGCGCTGCGGCGTTTGCCGGTCACACTGCTTGTCAGGAGGGTCACGCGAGGTCGGCGCCTGAGCATACCTTCCAACACAGGCCCGGCGGCCTCGAATAGCCGGCTGAGGCTGGCGAAGTGCTGCTCCGCCAGGATTGCGGTAGGCGCCATCAGCGCGCCCTGGTACCCGTTGGCAACACTGTTGAGCAACGCCAGCGCGGCGACCGCCGTCTTGCCCGAACCGACCTCCCCCTGTAGCAGGCGGGTCATGGGTCGCGTCAGTTCCAGGTCCTGGAGGATTTCGTGGGTGACGCGCTGCTGCGCCTGGGTAAGGGAAAACGGCATGCTCGCCAAGAGCGCCGCGAGTGCCGCTTGCTGGCGGGGCAATGCTGGGGCCGGGTCGTGCTGCCAGGACATGCGTCGCCTGAGCACCAGCAGCTGAATACTCAGCAGCTCCTGGAATGCAAAACGCCGTCGCGCTTCGGCATACTCGGCCAGACTGCGCGGGAAGTGGATCTGGCGCAGCGCGCGATCGATCGGCACCAGAGTGTGCGCTGCGCGAACAGGCGCAGGTAGGGGATCGTGCACGCTGGCAGCGAAGTGGGTGACGGCCCAGTGAATACGGTTGCGCAGCTCGCGATCGGTCAGACCCGCGGTGAGTGGATAGACAGGCACGAGGCCGCGGGTGTGAAGCGGAGGTCCATCACCCCGCTCGAAGTCTGGGTTGTCGAACGTGAGGTGACGACCCTGCTGAACAAGCTTGCCACTGAGGCCGATTGGGTCGCCGGGCTGAACGCCGAGACGGGCAACACCGTGGCGGAGCCAGACGGCGAAGACGGTTCCCGAGTGGTCGTTGATGGTGGCCCTGAGCCGCTTCAGGCCGCGCGGCAGGTTTTCGACCTCGACGCGCTCCAGCGTACCCAGGACAGAGCCTTCAGCCTGAAAGAAGAGCTCGGCGATTGGCGTGGGCGGTGGAAAAGCCTGATGCCGGACAGGGAAATGGAACAGCAGCGCCTGCACGGTCAGGATGCCCAGACGCGTATACAGCCGGCCTCTGACCGGGCCGACTCCCTTCAGGCCCTGGATCGGTGTGCTCAGCGTCACTCCCGTCGGCGGTGCCAGGGCGGCGGTCGCAACGCGAACGGGACTCGCGGCCGTCGAGCCTGAGGCGCTGAGCGGCGGGGCCTGGGTGACGGTGATCCGCCGAGTCCCGTCGGCCGCTTCTGGGTGGGCTGCGCCGCGCACGGCGGCGGGCTGCTGCTGCTCGAGGCCGTGTTCCTGTTTCCCCTGACCGGACGCCGCCCCGCGGCACGTGGGGAGATCCAGCGCGTCACTCGTGAGCAGATGTCGTGCTTGGTCCAGGCGTTCGGCTCGTGCAGCCGCTGGCAGCACCGCGTAGTCGCGTAGGAGCCCAGCAGCCTGGGTGACCTGTTCACCACCCAGGGCATGGCGGAGAGTTTCGACGAACCCGGCCAGACCGCCGATGACGACGCGATCGCGGTAGCCGTCTTGGGCCTCGGCTCGAAAGATCCGCGCGGCTGTTTCGAGCAGCTCAGCGGGCAAGCAGAACGCCTATGCCGACCACGCCCGGGCCGCCATGGACCCCGAGCACTGGCCCAAGCGCACCCCGCTCTATGGTCAGGTCCGGCAACCGCGCTTGAAACTGACGCTCGACCTCAGCCGTGTTGGCCGCCGCGTCTCCATCAACCACGCCCAGCCTCTCGATCGGTCCGAGCGCCACCACCAGCTCGACCAGTCGGCGTAGGGCGCCGTTCATCGTGCGTACCCGCTCGACCGGCGCCACCTCACCGTCCCGAATGCTCAGAATTGGCTTGACACTTAGCAGCGTTCCGGCGATCGCGGCCGCACGGCCGATGCGACCGCCGCGCTGCAAGAACTCGAGCGTGTCCAGGAGAAAAAACACCCGCACGCGGCCGCGCGCCTCCTCCAGTTTTCCGACGATAGCCTGGCGTTCCACTCCTTGTTGTGCCAGGCTGGCGGCCATCTCCGCTAACCACCCCAGGCAGATCGAGACCGAGCCTGAGTCGATCACCGAAATCCGGTCTGCGTCAACCGATTCGGCTGCCCGACGCGCGACGGCGTACGTGCCGCTCAGTCGAGAAGCCAGGTTGACGCTGATGACGACATCGTGGCGCTCGAGCTGTTGGCGAAAGGCGGTCTCAAAGGCTGCCAGGCTGGGCGCACCCGTTTTGGGGAGCGACTTACTGGTACGCAGGCGGTGATAGAAGTCGGCGGTGCTCAAATCGAGCCCGTCTCGGAATGTCTGACCGTCCCAGCTGACGATCAGCGGTACCACCCCCAGGCGATAGCGCTCCTGCAACGCGGGCGGCAGGTCGGCCGTGCTGTCGGTAACGACGCCAATCGACCCCATCCGGCGGGCCTACTCCAGCGAGACCACGTAGGGGTAGTGGGGCTGGCCGCCCATGACCACCTCGACTGCCAGCCCGGGATGCGCGTCCTGAATGCGTCGGGCTGCGGCATGCGCGTCCTTGTCCGAGGTGCCGGCGCCGTAATAGATGGTGACGATCTCGCACGCTGGGACCGACGCCCGATCCAGCGTGCGCACGAGCGCATCCTCGGCGCTACCGCTCGCCTCGACGACGTGCCCGTCGTAGATGCCCAGCATGTCGCCCGACTTCACTTGCACTCCATCTACCTCGGCATCACGCACCGAGCGGGTCACTTCAACGGTGTGGACGTCGCCAGCGGCTCGCTGCATCGCCTCCACGTTGGTCTGCAGATCCGCCTCGAAATTGAACGCTAACAGAGCTGCAACACCTTGTGGCGTTGTTTCCGTCGGCACCACTGCCACGCGATGGGGTGTCAACTCAGCAACCTGCCTGGCGGTGAGGATGAGGTTGGTGTTGTTCGGCAGGATGATCAACTCCTGGCGGCCCGAGGTGTTGACCGCGGCGAGGATCTCCTGGACGCTCGGATTCATCGTCTGGCCACCGTGTACGACCAGCGCATTCAGGCTGGTGAACACATTGACCAGGCCCTCGCCGGCCGCCACGGCGATGACGCCGATAGTCGAGGCCGCTTGATCCTCAGGCGCACCAGGCGTGGTGACGCCAGCCGCAAAGGCCGCGTGCTGGAGCTGCATGTTTTCGACCTTGACCTTGGCAAGCGTGCCGTGATCAACCGCGAACTCGAGCGCCTGGCCCGGTCGCAAGGTGTGGACGTGTACTCGCATGAGGTCGCCGTTTCCGACGGCCAGCACCGATTCGCCTAGCGCCTGCATGCGAGTTCTGACCTCGCCAAGAGGCAGATCGGCTCCACGCAGCAAGAACTCGGTACAGAAGCCGAATGTGGACTCCTCGCCACTGGTGGCCTGCAGCCGGGCGCGACCGTCATCCCGAGACCCCGCGCCGCGAGCTTGGTCAAGCTGGAGCGTGCGGCCAGTCGACCACATCCAAGCGCCTTCAATGATGACGCGGTAGCCCTCCCCGCCGGCGTCGACGACGCCAGCCTTACGTAGCGCCTCGAGCTGGCTAGGGGTCGCCGAAACGGCGGCGGTGGCGGCCCGCAGCGTTTGCCGCAGGCAGTCAGGCAAGTCGCTGCCCGACTGAGCGGCGGCAGTGGCGGCACTCGCCACGGCTCGGGCAACCGTCAGGATCGTGCCCTCAATCGGTTGGCTTACGGCGTGGTAGGCTGCGTCGCTGGCCGACGTGAACGCGTGTGCCAGAGACACGGGCGTCAGTTCGGTAGCGTCTGCCAGGGCTGCCGAAAAACCGCTGAGCAACTGCGACAGGATCACGCCTGAGTTGCCGCGCGCAGTTTCCAGCGCCTCCTTGGCCACCGAACGCGCCACGTCGGCAACAGGTGCATCGTCGTCGAGCCGCAGACGGTCGACAGCCTCTTGCAAGGTCATCGACATGTTGGTGCCCGTGTCGCCATCCGGGACCGGGAAAACGTTCAACGCGTTGATCCGCTCGGCGTTTGCGGACAACCACCTGGCGGATGTCTGAAGTGCTGCCCGCAATTCGGCGCCCGTGGCACGAGTTCGATCGAGGTCGGGCGCCGCCGTCGGCGTGGTCATGCGTCGGCGGCCTATGCTAGCCTACCGGCAATCGCGCTTCGCCCAAGCGCCTGGGAAGTGAGTCCTGAAATCGTGCCGAATCGTTGTGATCTGTGTGGCAAGAATGTGGCGTTCGGCCACAACGTGAGCCACTCGAACCGAAAGACCAACCGACGCTGGTTGCCCAACATCCAGAAGACATCGGTCCTGGTCAACGGCGCTGCACGTCGGATCGACGCCTGCACGCGGTGCATTCGCACGCTGCGCAAGCAAGGTAGCAGCTAGCCAGGCGCGAGGGCGCGCCTGAGCGCGGCTATGTTGGCCTGAGGCCCCGCCCCTTCACGGTAGACGAACGATCCGGCGACCACGACGCTTGCACCGGCCTGAACAGCGCTGGCTGCGTTGGACAGATTGACACCGCCGTCCACTTCGAGCTCGCACGCAGGATTGCGGGTGCCCAGAACGGCTTTGGCCAGGCGCAGCTTGGTCAACGCGCGCTCGATGAACGGCTGCCCACCAAAGCCGGGGTTCACGGACATCACCAGCAGCAAGTCGAGCTGCTCGACGAGGTCGTCCACCAGGCTCACGGGAGTGCCGGGGTTTAAGGCCAGGCCGGCCCTGGCGCCAAGTTCGCGAATCTGAGCAAGGGTGCGATGGGGATGCCGATCCGCCTCCAGGTGAATCGTTAGCCAGTCCGCGCCTGCCTCGCGAAAGCGAGCGATGTACCGCCGCGGTTCGTCGATCATGAGATGGACATCCAGGGGTAGGGTGGTTGCTCGACGGACGGCTTCGACGACCATTGGTCCGAGGGTCAGGTTAGGCACGAACATGCCGTCCATCACGTCGACGTGGATCCAGTCCGCGCCGCCAGCTTCGGCCTGCTGGACCGCGTCGGCCAGATGGCCAAAATCGGCATTCAGGATGGAGGGCGCGATCTTAATGGTCATACCCCAAGCGTGTATGGCGACCGCCCACTGCGCTTCGCTCGCTCCCCGTCGGCGTGCAAGGGGGTTCCAGCGATCGGAGACGGATGGTGGCGGTCGCGCTGCGCTGGCGGCGCAGGCTTGGACCCACGGGCTAGGGAATGTGCTCTGGCCAACGCGCGCGACGTTTGTGAACTCATGTTGGTCCGCCAGTCACCGTGAGTTCTCATAAGCCGGCAAGCGAAGCAATGCTGGCGAGTTTGTCATACGAGACCGCCGGCCGCTGGCGTTTATTTTCGGCCAGGCGCAGCTGGCCGCAGGCTGCCAGGATGTCGCGGCCTCGGTTGACGCGAATGGTGGCCGCGACGCCTGCCTGACGTAAACGCGACTCGAACGCCAGCGCCCGTTCGTTGCTCGAGGCGTGCAGATGCGGGTCGTCGGTTGGGTTCAGAGGAATCAAATTCACGTGGCACAGGCGCAGGCGGAGCAGCCGCGCGAGATCGTCGGCGAGTTCGTCCGAGTCGTTGACCCCAGCCATGAGCGTGTACTCGAAGCTGACGCGTCGCCCGGTGCGGTCGACGTACGCGCTGGCCGCATCGAGGACCTCGGCAATCGGCCAGCGGCGATTAACCGGCATCAGGCTCGACCGTAGCTCGTCGTTCGGGGCGTGCAGCGAGATCGCCAGCCCGATCTGCAGGCCCTCGTTGGCCAGCCGACGCATCTCTGGAACCACGCCCGAGGTGGACAGCGTGATACGGCGTGCCCCCAGACGCAGCCCGTCCGGGTGGGTCAGGAGTTTGATCGCCCGCAACGTCTCGTCATAGTTCGCCAGCGGCTCACCCATGCCCATGAAGACCACGTTCGTCACCGGCCGGTCCTGACTGCTGAAGCGCAGAACCTGTTCGACGACCTCGCCGGCCTCGAGGTTGCGGGCGAAGCCGAACTGCCCCGTCACACAGAAGACGCAGCCCATTGCACAACCCGCCTGCGTCGAGACGCAGATGGTCCTGCGGCCGCCTTCAGCAGCGGTGTTCATCTCGACGACTTCGATCTGCTGCCCGTCGTGCAGCCCGAGGAGCAACTTCACCGTCAAACCGTCTGCCGACTGCAGCCGCCGCACTTCTTGGCTGCTGGCGCCCTGGAGGCGCTCTCGAAGGCCGACGGGTAGATCGGTCATCTCGCGGGGGTCGAGTACGCCCCGGCGGTGCAGGTTGATAAAGATCTGACGAGCCCTGTACGCGGGCTCGCCCCAGCCGACCATCAGCTGCTCCAACTCGTCTGGAAACAATCCCGGCAGCGAGCGTTGTCGCGAAGCGTCGGACACCGACCGAACTATGCCAGTTTTGCGCCTTGCAGGCCCGGGTACCCGCGCGCGAACGTTTCGCCCGATTGCGCCCGTTTGCCCTCGAGTTGCACTTCGTCGAGGCGCAGCGCACCACTGCCGGTGGCGACCACGGGCGCAGCGTGCCGAGCGACTACGGCGCCACGCGCGACCGATCCAGAGGGGAGGCGTACCGATCCAGGTTCCGGTATGTCTCGCGATGAGCCGTCGGCCGCCTCGAGCTGCTCGAGTTGGGTCTGCGAGAGCGGCCATGCCCGAAGCACTTTGAGCAGCCGACCCTCGAACACGGTATAGGCCTGGGGCCAGCCACGGTAGGCGCGCACCTGGTTCCAGATGGTGTCGCTCGATTGCGACCAATCGATGTGGGCGTGCTGGCGTTCGATGCGTCGCGAATAGGTGCCGCCCGCCTCATCCTGAGGCTGCGGCTCGGGACCCTCGGCCAGCGCACGCACGACCAGACCCGCGCCGAGCGCGGCCAGGCGAGCTTCTAGAGACAGGTAGTCGTCGTGAGGTTCAATAGTCACTCGTTCCTGCAGAACAACAGGGCCAGCGTCCAAAGCCTCTACCAGGCGGATGATGCTCACGCCGGTTGCCTGGTCGCCTGCCAGGAGGGCCGACTGGATCGGCGCGGCGCCCCGCCAACGCGGCAGCAGGGATGGGTGCACGTTCAGGATTCCACCACGAGTGAGCTCGAGGATGCTGGCAGGCACAAGAGCGGCAAACGCGGCCAGTACCATGGCTTCAGCATCAACCGCGCGTAGCCTGTCCTCAGCCTCGCGGCCTTTCAGCGAGGGCGTCTGCCATAGGCGCAGGGCGTGTTGCATGGCGTACGTGGCTACCGGTGTTGGTGTAGAGTTCTGACCGCGACCCGCTAGGCGGTCGGGCTGTGTCACTACCAATGCAATCTCATGGCCCGCGACGCGCACTGCCTCTAGAGTGGGTAGCGCGAACGCGGGGCTGCCTAGAAAGACGAGCCGCACGATTTTTCCGCCCGATACTCGCCCATATGATCGCGCCGCGTTGCCGAGCCCCCTCTTGACCCAGGCCACTCAGTAGGACGCTTGGCCTTGGGCAACCCTTTCGACAGTGTCATGGGCATTTTCTCCCGTGATATCGGCATCGACCTCGGCACCGCCAACACGCTGGTTCTGGTGCGCGGTAAGGGCATCGTCATCAATGAACCTTCAGTGGTTGCGATTGACGCCAAGACCAAGCGTCCGCTGGCCGTTGGAGCGGACGCCAAACGGATGGTTGGCCGGACGCCGGCCAATATTGTCGCGGTGCGGCCGTTGAAGGACGGAGTCATCAGCGATTTCGACGTCACCGAGCTGATGCTGCACTACTTCATCCGTAAAGTTCATGAACGATTCACTATTGTTCCCAAACCCCGAGTAGTCATCGGAATTCCGTCCGGCGTCACCGAAGTCGAGCGACGGGCGGTCCACGACGCGGCGATCGAAGCTGGCGCCCGCGAGGCGCACTTGATCGAAGAGCCAATGGCGGCCGCCATCGGCGCCGGACTACCGATCACCGAACCGGCTGGCTGCATGATCGTGGATATTGGCGGGGGGACCACCGAGGTCGCCGTCATTTCTCTGGGCGGTATCGTCGTCGCGCGCTCAATTCGCATCGCAGGCGATGAGATGGACATGAACATCGCTCAGTACACGCGCCAGCGACATAACTTGCTGATCGGCGAACGCATGGCCGAAGAAGTCAAAATTGCCGCCGGAAATGCGTACTATGGGCTGAATGGGCGCAGCCCCGATCAGCACGTCGTGGTGCGTGGACGCGATCTGGTGACCGGTTTGCCGGCCGAGCTCGAGGTAGGTGGCGATGAGATTCGCGAAGCAATTGCCATGTCCGTGAACGCCATCGTCGACGCGGTGACCGACACGATCGAAGAGACGCCGCCCGAGTTGGTTGCGGATATGATGGCTCGCGGCATCACCCTTGCCGGCGGCGGTTCGCTATTGCCAGGGCTGGCTGATCTGCTCTCCCGCCGCACCAAGATGCAGGTCCACCTGGCCGAAGACCCGCTCGGCTGCGTCGTGCGGGGGACCGGCAAGGTATTGAACGAACTGGAAGTTCTGCGTAAGGTACTCGTGGACCAGCACTCCGGGCGCCCACTCTATCGGAGATGATGAACGACCCCCCTCGCCGGCGACTCCCGCGTTGGGTCAGCACCCTCGTAGTGGTCGCGTTGGCCGTGGGATTCCTGGTGCCGGGCCCGTGGCGGGGTCTTGAAAAGGTCTTCTCTTTCGTTCTGGCACCCATCCAGATGGGTGTCTCGGGGACTGTCGACGAGGCGTCGCAGGTTGTGGACACGGTTCAGCGCGTGCGCGACCTGGCCGCGGAGAACGCCGAGTATCGGGACCAGGTGGACCAGCTGCAGTCGGAATTGGTGCGCATGCGCGAGTTGGAGGTGGAGAACCGCGATCTGCGCACACTGCTGAGCATGCGCGAGGCAGCCGGCCCGAGCGCGTTGCTGCCGGTCCAAGTAATCGCGCGTGACGATACGCCCTACGTGCAGGCCATCACGATCGACCACGGCTCGAACGACGGGGTGCACCAGGACGCCGTGGTCGTGACCCACAAAGGTGTGGTAGGCCACGTCGAACGAGTCAACCTGACCTCGTCCAAGGTACGCCTGATCAACGATCTGAATAGCTCGGTCAGTGTGCGGCTGCAAACCGACTCGCGCACCACGGGCGTGCTACGTGGTCAGTCGCAGGGCAACATGATGGTCATCGAGTACATCCCGCAAACCGACGTGATCGCGCAGGGCGACGTGGTGCTGACCTCGGGCCTCGGCGAGATGTACCCCGAAGGTTTGGTGGTTGGCAAAGTTGCACGCGTCGAGCGCAAAGACGCCGATCCGTTTCAGGCAGCGGTCGTCCAGGCCGCAGTCGAGATGGACAAACTCGAACGGCTGTACGTCCTCGCCGACACGGGGAAATAGGACTTGGCAACGAGTTTCTTCATTTAATCGTGGGCTGCGCGGAGTAGGGATTCGTAACAAGTTTTTTCCTAAGTCGTGGGCTGCGGCCCCCTCCCCAGGGCTACTCGCCCTGGACCTCGCGTCCAGGTGAGTTCGGAAAACAACTCCCACAGCCGCCCGCTGCCGCGCTAGAGTGCGCCATCGGCCTATGTGCGGCCTTTACCGGAACTGAGGACGGTTGTCTGAGGGATGACCCAGATACATCGTTGTTCAGGAGGGTGTTGCGAGCATTTTTTGCGCGAGGTCCAGGGC
>JBPCIO010000220.1:0-3583 GCA_051006215.1 Chloroflexota bacterium | reverse complement strand
TCGGTTTGATCACAAAGCAGGCGTTGGTTTCGATAGGCCAGTCCGCCATGCGCCGATCGCGGGTGCCGTAAATAGCGATCGGCGCGTCGTCGCCCAGACCCTTGCCGTGCATCAGGATGCGGCAGGTGAAGTCGGTGCCGCGTGTCGCTTGCTCACTGGCGCGCACCAGGTCGCCGATCGTGTAGCATGGTGCAGCAGCTCGTAGCAGCTCGTAGCAGCGCTCCAGGGCGGCACGCTGGAGCTCAGCCAGGTCCAGGTACAGGGGTGGAATGGGACCCAGAAACCCCATCTGCGTCCGTTGGCCGACGTATCCTGCCCAGCGCGCCTCCAGCTCAGTGGCGAACATGTCGCCCGCGCGGAGTGGGCGCCCGGTCGGCTGATAGTGGTTCGTCGGCGGCTGAGGCCAGCCGGCCGACCACAGGATCATGGTGGGTAGATCACCCCCGTGCTCGACCATGGCCGCCAGCATCCTCGCGATCAGCGCCCGTTCGGTGAGGCCCGGTCGGGCCTCGGAGCGGAGCACATCCAGGGCTCGCTCCGCCAGGTGGGTAGCCCGCTCGATGCACACCAGCTCCTCGTCGCTCTTGACGTAGCGCGCCTCGTCCAGCAGGAACGTCGCATTGACCATCTCGGCTCGGGGGAACGCGCGTTGGAGCGCAGTGACCAGTCCGTGGGATGCCATGCCCTCGGCGTACCGCGTGTTCCCGGAGAGTCCAATAATGCCAATGCGTGCGTTCTCCGCCTCCAGCTCGCGCAGGCGCTCCAGGAACGGCGGCGCATATGCCCAACCCGGCGCGATGTTGCGGATGTCGGCCACCCAGTCCTGGACGGCTCGCAGATACTCAGGCGCCTGGTCTGGGCTGACGATCGCGGTGACCTGGCCAGTCTGGGGGAACACCACGCCAACCGATGCGCAGTTGCCCCCAATACCGGTGAGATAGCGATTGCTCGCCTGGAAGGAGTCGAACATATGGGAATTCGGGAAGCCGACGATCACGTCGACGCCATCGCGGCGCATCAGTTCACGCACGCGTGCCCAGCGCCGATCCCGCTCGGCGTCTGAAAAACGCGGGTACTCGACCGGGCCGCCGGCGGCCGGATCGCCCGCGCTCACCAGCGGCAGGGTGTTAGCGGCCTCGCTCACGCGGACCCACCGCTGGCGCGCAACTGGGCGGCAATCTGAGGCCAGCGCACGCCGGTGAGGTCGAGCTGGGGGTGGACCTGGCCGCAGCCGGCGCAGGTCCGACGCTCAAGGCTGGCGTTGAAGGTCTGGCACGCCTGCCAGTAGCCTTCCTGCGGCAACCGCTCGAGGGTGTCCCACTCCTCGCGAGCGATTTCCGTCCCGCACCCCTCGCAGAACCAGGCAACGCCTTCCAAGCCGGCCGGCTCGGCCTTGTATCGGGTCTGCAGCGATTCGGTGGTCGGCACGTAGCGATGCGGCGTGCCGGCCGGCACGTACACGAAATCACCCGGTTGCATGGATTCCCACAGGACTGGGCCATATTTCATCAGCAGCCGGCCAGTACCGGCCATCTGGACCAGCAGCGAATCCTTTCCGCAGATCAGGTAGAACGGCTGCGGTCGATCGTTGCGGCTGAGGTACACCTGCGGATCGATGCCGGCCACGAGCACCGGGAACTCGTCGTAGGCTCCGAGCTCGGCGGCGGCTTTGAAGCCGTTCAACATGCGACGGCGGTCCATGCTAGTGTTGGACCTCCGGGCTCTTGAGCGCCTGCTCGGCCGCGGCGTCGAGCGCGTGGCGCGCATCATTCACCGTGCGCGTCTGTTCCACGTACTGCTGCCAGCCCCAGCGCTGGAGTGGGAACGGCGAGTTGTCGCGACCGCAGCTGGCGCAGTGGCGATTGGTCGGGTGCTCGTTCAGCGTCGCCGCCGCGTCCAGACTGCCCTGCAGCGTTGCCAGCAGAGGCTGCCCGGTACGCGGGTTGGCGCCGCGGGGCTCCGGTTGAGCAGCGTATTCATATCGCTCCAGCACTTCGTGGCACCCGGCACACCGAAAGATGATGGCTTCATCCTGGGGGTCGCTGGCGCGCTGGTGCTGGGTTACGGTGAGCACCAGGAAATTGTCCGGGTTGCTGGCGTCCTTCAGGAACGAGTTGACGCCGTGCAGTGGCTGAGTAGCGTAGATCTGGCCGGTCTGGAGGAGCGCGCCCTGCGCTCCAAACACGTGCGCGACTTCGTCCACAGTATTGAAATGGAAGAACTGTCCGAAGTCCGCGCCGGGCTCGCCGCGAAAGATGGCGCCGGCGGGTACCAGGCTGTCGGCATCCTCGTATGGAAAGAGCGGCATCAACTGGCAGTTGCCGCCCTGCATCCGTTCGAACAGGTTCACCTTGAGCGGCGGTCGGTCCTCGCGTGGCAGCGGGATGCGTCGCTCACCGTCGCGCGCGGTCTCGATCAATGTAGCCATAGCCAGCTTCCCTTGCGACGGTCTTCAGGCGCTCGCGGCGACGAGCTGTTCGAGGCCCGGGCGGTCCAGCTGGACCTGCACCGGGTGCACCTCGTCCCACGGGAAGCCGAGTCGTTCGAACTCGCTTTCGAGCGCGGCCTGGCTCTCCGCCTGGTATACGGTCACGATGAAGCCGCTGAACATGTCGACCCACATCTGTTCGAACTGGGCATTCAGGCCCTCTAGCACCGGCCTGGCGTTGCTCTGCAGCTCATCGCGCGACAGTCCGGGTGCGCGATGGATCGTGACGAATCGGGTCATACGTATTCCTCCCCCTTGTATGCTAAGTGATTGTCTGGCAAACGCCGCTGGGCGTCCATCCGTGTAGTATTGTCCCGCCTCCAGGTTGTGGAGGGCACGGTGCATGACATCCAGGGAAGTCGCGCGCTCGGCCGGCGAGAACCCGTGGAAGAACCCACGCGTTGGCCGCTTCCGCTTCGGGGGTGAGCAGCGGCAGCCGGGCCCACCCCGCACGCTGAGCGAGGTAGACCAGCAGTACCCGTCCATCGGCGCGGTCGCGCCGCCGCCTGACGAGTTCTGCCCGAAGTCCAGCGGTCCGAGCGCCTGAGTCACCACCGACGGTGCCGCGCTGAGTACCTCGCCCAACTCCGCCATCCGCGTAGCCTCCGTCAAACCGCCTCCCTCAGAACTCGTTTGCAAGCCAATGAGTCTTGGCCCACACTAAGCCTGAGCGGGCCGACTGTCAAGCCTTGCGGACGTCACCCGGTGACGAGGACTGCGCCAGAATAGCGGCAAACCGCGGCCGGCCTAGAATCAAGAGCATACGATCGAAACACGAGTACTGAAACTGGATGTGATCACGTGCGGTCAACTCGGAGCGCATCGTCTGGTAGCCCACCAGGCGGTGTGTGATGGACCTGTACCAGTGCCGGTCCTTCGGCGGCTTGTCGTACGGTTTGGGGTCCCAGACCTTCACGTTCGTCTTGCCGGTGGCGTGGCTCCGCGGCTCTCAAGCATGGTGCTCAGTCTTCTCCTTCCTCCAGCCGTAGGTGACAAACTACAAGTCTCGAAACAGTCGATGTAAGCGATCAGGACCGCGGATCGACTCCCCGGTACTCCTGCGGACCTCGAGCGCCGCGTTCATGCCCAGCAGCC
>JBPCIO010000219.1:0-7778 GCA_051006215.1 Chloroflexota bacterium | reverse complement strand
CAACCACCACGTGGGCGGCGAAAACTCGCGAGGGTGTCGTTCTGCCCGTCGCCGCGCTTGGCTTTGTGTTGTTGTTGCGTCGGCACGCGCTTCCCGGCGCGGCATCACAGAATTCAACCCTGCTGGGCGTCGCATTTGTGGGGCTTGGACTCGGCTCGACCGTCTTCGCCGGGCTGGTCATGCGTCACTATACCGGTGGGGTGTTGCCGTTCGACGTCCGCTATGGCGGAACTCTGGGCACGGGAGTCGGCGCGGCGTGGGCAGCGCTCGCCAGGCCGCCCGTCCTGGCGAGCCTGGGCACGCTGGCCCTGAGCGGGGGATGGCTGGGCCTGCTCGCTCCGCTGGCGCTCATGCCAGCGCTGCCCAGTGTGGCCCTCAACGCGCTGTCAGCGTCGCCCTGGATGGCGGCCGGCAAAGCCCATTACTCAGTCCTCATCCTGCCGTTCATCACTATCGCCGCCGCGGCCAGCCTTCGACGTGTGCGCGCTCGACCGCGTCGCCTGCATCCGGTCTGCGGCGCACTCGTCATCACGAGCGCGATCGGCTATCTGTTCGAAGGCGCGGGACCGCTCGGTGCAAACTATGCTCCGGGGTTCGTGACCGAGCATGCCATCCAGGCTGAGGCGCTGGCCAGGAGCTTGCCCGCGGGTGCCGCGGTGAGCGCTTCGTCGGCATTGGTGCCACGCGTGAGCCGTCGAGCGCGGGTATACGTGTTTCCGGCCGTGTTGGACGCAGACTACGTATTTGTCGACCTGCTGGCCAGTCCGGCGCCCACCAGCGCTGGCGATGTATTCCTGCGTATCCAGGCTCTTTTGGCGGATGGCGGCTGGACCACTCAGGCGGCGGCTGATGGACTGCTGCTACTGCATCACACGGCTGACGGCCGGCCGAGCGATATCGACCACGTGGCGCGCGACGTGTGGAAATCAGACCCGCCCACGCCCTTTGGCGACATTCAGCAAACCTATTCCGATGCGCAGCCACCTAGTAGCGCCGGAGACGCTGCACCGCTGGACGCCAGTGTGAGCTTGGTATCGGCGACGCTACTTCGCAGCCCAGACGGTTCGGTTGACGTCGACGGCCCACGCGGCGTGTTGCGGACTATCTGGCGCGCCGAGCGGCCCCTGCCGAGAGGGACCCATCTCGACTTCTGGCTCGACTTGCGAGACCACCAGCAACAGCATGTATGGGACATCGCCCCGCTCTGGTGGAACCCGCCCGAGCGCTGGATGCCTGGCGAGCCTGTCGCAATCGACATACCCGACGTGTCCATACGCGAGTTCCTGTCCTGGCAGGCCACCTGGACGGCCGATTCGGAATGACGTTGACGCGCAGCTCATGGACTCGCCTACGTCCAATCGGCTGGGCCCAAGCTCTTATCGTGAGCTCCCTCGCCAGCGCCCTGGCGCTCGTGTTGCAAACCGTGCTTCGCGAAACCTGGCAGATCCGCACTCTACCCGAACGCGTCGAGGAATGGTTGCTGCTGTTCGTGCCGCTCGATCTGTTCGAGCGTGGCTTGCAGCAGTTCGGCTCGAGCGCCAAAGAAGTCGCCCTGGTCGGCACCGCCGGCGGCATGCTCGCACTGCTGTTTGGCGTGGGGCTGCTGGTGCTGCGGTCCGCCTGGGCAGGTTGGCGAGTGCTTGTTCTCGGGCTCGGGCTGTGGCTGTTCGCCATGGCGGTGGTGATGCCCGTTACCGGGGCAGGTGTGTTCGCCACCAGGCTGCTCATCTCACCGGCCCTCGTCAACGCTGGTTACCTGGTCGTGTTTCTCGCATACGCCAGCGTCTTGATGGGTGGGCGGCTACTCGCCCGCTCGCGCCTCGAGCAGCGTCCGACCATGCTGGCGGAGCGGCGGGCTGTGTTGACCGGTCTGACTGGCACGCTGGTGGCTGCGGCCGTGGCTCGGGTGGTAGGCCGAGACGGTGGTCTCGTCGCCAGCTCCCTGCCTCTAGCGGCGGCGCCCGCGCGTGAGCCAGCCCCCGCCCCAACAACAGGCATCCCCGCCGAACAGGCGCCCCCTGTCTCCGCGAGCGCGGCTCCGGAGCCGACTTCAGCTGCGGTGCCGAGAAACGCGCCGACACCTACCTTGCCTCCATGGCCACCGCCGCCGCCCGCCCGCCGTCTGGCGCGCGACCAAGACGGCGCCTTAACCGCAGCAGGGCGACCGAAAGGTGAGCTAGCGCCGCCGATCACCGCCAACGAAGACTTCTACGTCGTGACCAAGAATGCCGTGCTGGATCCGATTGTGGACGCCGCCGCATGGCGCCTCGTGATCGACGGCGAAGTCGTTAGGCCGGTCCAAGTCGACTACCGCACACTGCGCGCATTGCCAGGTGTCGAAGTCACCAAGACGCTCGAGTGCATTTCCAACTTCACTGCCGGGTGCAGCTTGACCAGCTTTGGCTGCGACCTGATTTCCACCGCGCGCTGGAAGGGCGCGCGGTTGAGCGACGTGCTCGACCTGGCCGGAGGATTGAACCCCACCGCCGTCGGACTGGCAGTGCTGTCCACCGACGAATTCTCGGCTGGTTTGGCGCCCGAGGTGGTTGCTGATCCCGAGACGCTGATCGTGTATGAAATGAACGGTCAGCCAATACCCCGCGAACACGGTTTCCCCGCGCGCTTGCTCGTCCCCGGCCGCTACGGCATGAAAGACCCCAAGTGGCTAACCGGCATCCGCGCTATGACTCAGGAATATCAAGGCTGGTATGAGCAGCGCAACTGGAACAAGGACGGCATTGTCAAGACGATGTCGCGCATCGATGTCCCAGCGGACGGGGCACGGCTTACGCCTGGGGACCAGAGGATCGCTGGGATCGCGTACGCCGGCGATCGTGGCCTGACAAAAGTCGAGCTCAGCTTGGACGACGGCGGCACGTGGCGCTCCGCTGCTTTTCTCGAGCCGATGGCGGGCAAGGACACCATGGTCCGTTGGGAGGCGACCGTCTCACTCCCGGCGGCAGCAAGTCTGACCATTACCGTCCGCGCAACGGATGGCGCTGGGGACGTGCAGACCGAGGACTTTCAGCTGCCCCAGCCAGATGGTGCTTCCGGCCGCGACGCGATCACCGTGAGCATTGCGTAGCGCTCCACTGCGCGGCGGTGATGCTATAGAGCGCGATGTCGTCCGTTCGATGCGCAAAGCGAAGACCCCGCGGATGGATGCCCTGGAAGCTAAAGCCAAGACGTTCGGCCAAGCCACGGCTGCGCGTGTTTTCGACACTCGTGCGCAGGTCAACTCGCTTCAGACCAAGTTCCCAGAAAGCTGCGCTGATCAGCGATTGGGTCGCCCGCCGAGCGATACCGCGGCCTTCGTACCCGGCATCGATCCAGTAGCCGATATCACCGAAGCTGGCGTGCGGGTTGATCCGCATGCCGCATCGTCCGATGAAATTACGCCCACCATCGAGAGCAATGATGGTCGACACCTGGCAACCCTTGAGGAAGTCCTCGAGAGCAGCTCGAATGTAGGCGCGCGTACTGTCGACCGTGGCCGGCTGCTCAGCCCAAGGCTCCCACCGCGCGAGCCGCTTCTGATTGCGCTGGATGAGATCGGTCATCGCCTGCGCGTGGCGCTCCTCCGCGAGCACCAGGACGATCTCGTGGTCGACGCGCAGTTGAAACATGCCACCTCAGGATAAGGCTGGCTCTTGCTTTGGACCCTGGCTAGAACTGTGCTGCGCGGTCCAAAGGCGTGAAGTGAGGGCAGAGTACACGAGCGCCCCCAAACGGGCACGCGGCAGGATTGGTCTGTTTCGCGTGTCGCCCCAACGCTCGCACTCGCAATGACGCAGGTGCGCGCCTTTCGAAGCGCTTGTGTTCTGCCCTCGGGCACCAATTAACGCAAAGTGCGTGCCTGGCCGGCGAAGGCTCCGGGCGTTCGCCAGACGCGAGCCTTGCCGACTAACTTATCCTCTCGGCTGCCACCGAGTACCGCACTGCGCCATCGGCGGAGCGCTTTTCGACCTCGCCGCGAGCGTGAAGCAATTCAATGTGGGCGAGCGCTTCCATCACCGCCAGGCGTCGTTCGAAACCGGTCAACTCGTCCCAGCTCCGGCGACGGCTCCAAACCATCCTGGAGGCAATCTCGAAGCCGGTCAGCGATTCACCCACACGATGTGTGAGCAGTTGTACGACTTCCTCGAGCCGCCGCTGATGATGTGCCAGCAGTTCGCCGGTTCGCTCTGGCAACCCGTGGAACGGCTGGCCGTGGCCCGGCAGCACGAGCTCGGCCTCGAGTCGCCCGATCAGTCGCAGCGAATCGAGATAGTCAGCCAAAGGGTTGCCATTCGTCCGCACGTGCAGACCCACCGACGGGGTGATGTGGGGTAAGACGTGATCGCCCGAGAGCAGCACCTTATTTCGGGCATCGTACAGACAGATGTGTCCAGCCGAGTGCCCGGGTGTCCAAATCACCCGAAATGCGTAACGCCCGCAGGAAATCTCTTCTCCCCCGTCCAGAGTTCGGTCAGGGAAGGCGATCTGAACCCGCTCCATCATGCTCATGCTGCCGCGATTGAGATGGTCGAGCTCTGCAGGTGGGGTGCCGTTGAGGTGCAGCCACTCACGCATCTCGCTGAGTAAAACGTCCGCGTCCACATAGCGCGACTCGATGTACAGGCGCTCCAGGCGATGAAAGCTCAGCTCTGCGCTGGTGATCTCACGCAAGCGGCCCGCGAGACCGTAGTGATCGGGATGGATATGGGTGATGACCAGCTGCCGCACATCGGGTAGCCGGATGTCCAGAGCACGCAAGTGGCCTTCGAGGGCACGCAGGGTATCGGCAGTATCCCAGCCGCAGTCGACGAGCAAATACCCAGCGTCGGAGCGCACGAGGTAGGTGTTGACGTGTCCAAGCGGGCTGTCGCGCAGCGGCAGCGGCAGTCGCCAGATACCCGGAAGCAGCTCTGCACGCTCCGGAACAGGCTGACCCGACCCGGGCGCTGCAGGAGAGTGCTGGTGGACAGCAGAGGATTCCATCACTCGGCGACTCCTGAGGCGCCGCTCGTCTTCGAGCGCAGCCCTGTCCGTGAGCGTACCCGACGCGGGCGGCCACCAAGGCGATTAGTGGGCCAGCGCTTGACCGCTGCGGCTGGGATTCACTATCGTGCGCGGCGCATTGCGTGTTTCGCTCCCGCCCTGGGTTGGCCGCGCCGCCCTAACCGCTGCGCTGCTCTTCGGGGCAGCAGTCAAGCCAACCGAAGCCACATCTGCTCAGGCCGAACCGAACCCGAGGCTCGACACGCAGCACATGGTCGCCGTCGGATCAGACGCGCTGCCGCTCGCTCCCGAGTTCCACGGCATCTGGCCCACGCGAGGCCAAATCACGACCTTCTTTGGCGACGTCGATCGGTTCTCACCCTGCGGGCACAGCGGCCTCGACATTGCTGCCCCAGAGGGCACGCCTATCGTCGCCGCTGAAGCGGGCGAAGTACTCAAGGCGTACTGGAACAACGATGGCTACGGCGGGTTGATCATCATCGGCCATCCATCAGGTTATGAGACGTGGTACGGGCATCTCGACAGCTTCGAGGTCGACAGCGCTCAACGGGTCACCCGCGGCGAGCAGATCGGTCTCATGGGATCGACCGGTTTCAGTACCGGCTCACACTTGCACTTCGAGATCCGCCAGGACGGCCAGTTGCGCGATCCGCTCACGTTCCTCGAGCAGGCCAAACTTCAACCGGCCCAGCCGTAGGGCGCTACGCTACGGCGATGAAGCCCCGAGCACGGTAACCCGCGCCGACTTCGTGCCGTACGCAACCGCACTAGCGAGATCAGGGAACCACACGTCAAAGATGTTCCCACGCACGCCGCCGCCGCTGTCTTCGACCGTAAAGATGTCGTCGGCAAAGCCTTCAATCTGCAGTCTGGTGCCAGGTGGGTACAACCGCCAATCGGCTGCGACGGTACCCCAGTGGGTGGTCGTGCCCGTGGCAGTCATTGCCCCAACTGCCCCGCTGTCCGATCCAGTTGCGTAGCCGGTAACGATGGCCTGAATCACTCTAGAGGTCGGGGCGCCGTCAACCTCCGTGTCCGTGGCCGGCATCTCCTGCGCGAACGCGCTAGATACCAGCATGCTGATCGCCGCAAGCACGGCAGCCACAAGTCGGCTGACTATCAACGTCCCTCCTACATCGCGTCACGTTTGCGGGGTGACGCGGACCATTGCGAGGTTACTGTTCGGGCATCTGTCCTTCGGCCAGCTCACAGCCTGTCTCGAAGGAGTGATCGCTTCCCGCCTCGGCTAGTTCTGAACCCAGGATGCCCGACTCTGAGGAGGGCGTCAAATCCGCCGGCGTCCACGACCCGATCGGTCCGACAGCGGCCAGGACGCCCCTGCGGTGCAAGAACCGCCGCAATTCGATCGTCACCGCACGCAGCAAGGACGCTTCGCGGACGTCGAGGCGCGCTCGGTATAGGGCCACGCGGAGTGAGCGCAGCGTATGCGTGCGTGAGCGGCCTTTCAAGAATTCGATCGCATCCAGGGCGCGCTCCAGATCTGCGAACAGGTCGTGGAGCAGGCGCGAGGACGCAGGCAGCGCGGCAGTTCGGGGCGGCCGGTACGCCTGATTCTCTCCAGCGGCGCGTTGGAAGAGTTGATACAGGACTAGTAGCGCGGCCTGGGCCAAATTGAGGGACGGGTAGGCCGGATTGGTCGGGATCGTCGTAACCATATGGCAGGCGTCGAGCGCTGTGTTGCTCAAACCAAAGTCTTCGCGGCCGAGGACGACGGCGACGTGTTGGCCGCTGGTCGCAGCTTCTACGATGCGTCCGACGGCGGCCTGCAGCGGCAGAGCGTTGCGCTGGACTCGTAGGTGTTTGCCGGCCAAGCCAATGACGAGGTGCCTGTCCTCGACCGCGTCCGGCAGCGAGTCGAACTGCTGGGTGGCTTCGACGATGTGCTGGGTATAGTGAGCCACGCCGATCACCTTGCGTGCATCGAACCGGACCGGTCGTACGAGCCTGAGATCGAGAAAGCCAGTGTTGGCCATTGCGCGGATCACCCCGCCGATGTTCACGGGATCGGTTGGCTCGACAAGTACGACACTCACGTGCTCGAACCAGCGGGGCGCTTGCCACGTCGAATCCGAGGCAATGAACGCCAAGGCCTCGTCACGGCGAGTGGCGAGATCCTGAGGCTTTCGGCGCTCGAAGCGGGATGGGCGTTCTGTCACAAACAGGCAATCCTCGAGCGCTGATTGAAACACGTCGTCAGGGCCGCTACCCTGCGGGCGCACATGGTCTACCCGCGCGCGTGTCCGAGCTGCCGACGCGACGAACCATCGCCCGAGCAACTATTCAGCACGCGCGCCGCGCTCGACGGGGGTACACCTTCCCCCTGGCGGCCCGAGCAACCCGGCCGAATTCTGGATCTGCGGTGCGGCGTTTGCTGGGCCCTTTTCCGTTGGGACTATTTCGGCTCGCGACTAATCGACATTATTAAGGAGGGCGATTCGGACAGCCTGGGCGAAGCGGCATCCAGGACGGAGGGCTAGCTAGGATCGTTCCTCACTCGGTCGGCGCCGGCATGCGGCTGGCAGCCCAGCTGAGCACATCGCGGCGGCTGACCAGGCCCATCAGCTGACCATCGGCGTCGACGACTGGAACTCGGCGGATGCGCTGCTGTGTCAACAGCTCGGCTACGTGCTCCAGGCCCGTCGATTCGGACACGGTCACCGCCGGCGACGTAGTGACCTCGCAGACGGTGGCTCCGGTCTTACCAACCAGGTCGGTCTCGCTGCCGGCGCGCACGACGCGTCCACCTTCGCACGCGA
>JBPCIO010000218.1:0-35227 GCA_051006215.1 Chloroflexota bacterium | reverse complement strand
CGGCAACTTCATGGTCGAGCGCTTGATGGATCGCCTGGCTAGACGGCTTGGAGTCGACCCGGCCGAGCTCCGCCAACGCAATCTCATTGGTCCGGAGCGCATGCCATATACGACCGGCTACAAGCGGATGGGCACTCGGCCGGTCATCTATGACGGTGGAGACTATCCGCGCTTGCTGGCGAGCGCGCTCGAGGCGATCGGATATGCAGATGTGCGGCAGCGACAGGCAACCGGAGCGCGCATCGGCGTGGGCGTGGCGTGCTGCGTGGAGTCCGCTGGCATCCAGCAACCGGAGCCAGCGACGATACGCGTGCAGCCCAACGGGGACGTATATGCCTACCTCGGCTCGACGCCCGGTGGCCAGGGCCACCGCACCGTGTTTGCTCAAGTCATCGCCGAGCACCTGGGCTGGCCTGTCGACAGAGTCCAAGTCTTCGTCGGGGACACGACAATGGTCTCGAACTCCGCCAACACGGCCGGCAGCCGCTCCGCCCTGGAGGTCGGCAACGCTGCGGCGGCAGTTGCGCGGGAGGCTCGGCGGCAGCTCGTCCAGCGCGCCCAGACCGCGCTCGAAGCGGCCGGGGATGATCTGACCATCGGCCCGCGGGGCGCCGAAGTGGCCGGCGCGCCAGCCCAACATGTCGGCCTGGCCGAGCTGCTTGCTGCCGAGGGTCCGCTCACTGCGCATGCCAGCTTCCAGAGCAGCGGCGCCTATACCGCCGCCGTGCACGCCGTCACACTCGAGCTCGACTCCGAGACCGCGACACCCAGAATCACGCGCTACGTCATCGCCCACGACTGCGGCCAGCCGATAAACCCGTTGCTGGTCAACGGCCAGCTGCAGGGTGGACTTGTGCATGGCGTGGGGTATGCGCTGATGGAGGAGGCGGCCTATCAACCGGACGGGACCTTCACCACTGCCAACTTCCTGGACTACGCGCTGCCAGGTCGCGGCATCCCGGCCAGCATGCAACCAGAGATCGTCGAGGTCCGGGCGGCCGTGCTTGGCAACAACCCCGAAGGCTTCAAAGGCGTCGGCGAGACCGGAACCATCGCCGCGCCGGCGGCCATCGTTGCCGCGATCGAAGATGCGTTGCGGACCGCCGGCGTCGACGTCGCGCTAAGCACGCTGCCGGTCACGCCTGCGCGCCTGTTCGACGCGCTCGCCTCGAGCAAGGGTGCTTCTTCTTCCGAGGAGATGGCCGACTCGCCGAACACACGTCTGGCTGCCTACGGCACCCTCATGCCGGGACAGTTGAACCACGCCCTGCTTGCCGACGTGTCAGGCACCTGGATCGATGGCAGGGTGCACGGTGTGCGGTTCATGGCCAACGGATTTCCGGCGTTCACTCCGGGCGCGGGGCCTGGGCAGGTGGCCGTCAGCGTGCTGACGTCTGCCGCGCTGCCGCAGCACTGGGCTCGCCTCGACGCCTTCGAGGGCACAGACTATCGTCGAATGCTGGTTCCAGTCAGGCTCCCAGACGGCACCAGTCTGGTGGCTAACATCTATGCGTACATCGGCGCCGAGCAACCGTTGCCGGCCCCAACCGGCCTCGATCCGGCACACTCAAGCCGGTGAGCGCGTCGTACGAGCAACGCAGCCAGGCGGTCATTGACGGCGTGGAGTCAATCGACCCCGAGTTTGTGTTGCACCTTCCGAGCAGCACGCTCAAACTGGTGCTCGCGCATTTCCTGGATGGCTCGGGTAAGCGGACCGGCCGCCGCACCTTCCCGATTCCGCGTGAAGAAGAGGGCATCTCCATCCTGTCCGGGCTGACACTCGCTGGCCGGCGCGCGCTGATGATCTTCCAGGACAACGGCATCGGCAACATGCTCACGGCGTTGCTGACGTTTCCCCAGCCGTACCACCTGCCCATCTTCGGCGTGATCACCCGCCGCGGCGGACTCGGCGAATACAACTCCATGATCCACACCATCAGCGAACGTTCGCAGGACCTGCTGGATGCCGCACACGTGCGCTGGGTCCAGCTCGACGCCCGCACCCCTATCGACGATTGGTCAGCCACGATCGAGCGCGCCCACGCCTTTGCTATCACCACCCATCGCCCAGTCTTCGTGCTAGTCAACTTGATGGGCGGCTGACAGCCATGCAGCATCCGCGGCCGAATTGCGGTGGCCGGTTAAGGACGCCGGGGAATGCTTGAACGACCCGAGGCGCTGCGTTTGATTGATGCGGCGTTTCCTGATCAGCCAGTCGTCATGACGCTTGGGGGGACCATCCGCGAGATGCTGGCAGTGGTTGGTCGCAAGGCTAACCACCTGTACTGCCTGGACGCCATGGGCCAACCGCTGGCGATCGGGCTAGGCCTGGCGGTCGGATTGGCGGGCCGGCCGCACGGCGAACGGGTGGTGGTCGTTGAAGGCGATGGCTCGCTGTTGATGGGCTTCTCGGCCCTGGCAACCGTCGGCCACCTGAAGCCGCGCAACCTGGTCGCGCTGGTTCTCGACAATGGCGTGTACCTGGCCACCGGCGGCCAGCCGACCGCCGCACCAGACACAGACTTCGTGTCCGTGGCTCGGGCGTGCGGGTGGGCCGACGGGCGGGATGTCGAGAGCACGCCGGACGGACTCCGTGAGGCGCTCAACTGGGCTCTAGAGCATGACGGCCCGCTGCTGCTCCGCGTTCCCGTGAACACCATCCAGCCGAAGACGGACTTCTTTCTCGAGGACCCCGTGCTTCTTGCGCGCGCGTTCGAGGACTGGCTTCGTAGTCCCTAGAGCCGATACACGCGGGCAGCCGTGTCGTGGAACAACATTGCTGTGTCGGCTTCAGAGTACCCCTGCGCGATGACTTTGAAGGTGTTCCACAAGACCGTGTAGCTGCAGCTGGCCTTATCGACCGGGAAATTGGACTCGAACATGCACCGGTCGGGGCCGAATTTCTCGATGGCGAACTCGTAGTAGTGCCGCGTCGCCTGAGCGAGCTCCTGACTTGAAGGTGGCCGCGGCCGCTCGTGCCAGCCGAAGCCGTTCAACTCCATGTTGATCCCGCCCAGCTTGGCGACGACATTCGCACATTTCGCAAGCTCCGCGACCGTGGTACGCCACTCGGCGAACACGTCCTGGGCTCGACCGGCATAGGCGCCGACGCCGAGCGGGCCGCCGAAGTGGTCCAGGACGATCGTGGTGTCAGGAAACGCACTGGCGAGGGCGATGACTTCGGGGATCTGGGGGTGGTAGCACCACACCTCGAAGCTCAGTTGGCGCGGCGCCAGCTGAGCAAATCCGGCCCTGAAGTCGTCGCGCCCGAACAGCCCAGGCCCGCGGCTGACGCGCTGAGCTGGCACGCCAGGATCGGCATCCCAGGCTGCCGACCTCCGGATGCCGCGGAACCGCCCACCTCCCACGGCGATCTGCGCATCGAGCACGGCACCCACACCCGCGCCAAGGCTGAGGTCAGCCGTCCCGACGATCCCGGCGGCGATGCGGGTGGACCCGTAGAGCCCCGAAGCGCTCATCGCGGCGATCCCGTTGACGAACTCGACCTCGCCAATCGGGCGCAGCGCCTCTGGGCCATCGGCCCGGTACATGGCGCCGCATTCGACGAACACCGTGGACACCACGTTGTGGCCGCTGACAACATCCCCTAGGACTTCGTCGAGCAGGTAGCGCTCGCTGACGCGCGAGGTCCGCATGTCCCAGAGGTGGTGGTGGGGATCGCAAATGGGCAGGCCGGGGTCGAGCGGCTCCTCGACCGTCAATGCGAGCCAATCTTGATTTGTGGAGTGCACCGTCATGGTCCCTACGCTACCAGGGCAACACAGCCGCGGCGCGTCTGGATAGAGTAATCGCTATGTCTACATCAACGGCTCCCCCCACCAGCATCTACGAGCAGCTTGGCATTACCCCGGTCATCAACGCGCGGGGAAACAACACCGTGCTGGGGGGGTCCACACCCTCGCCTCGCGTGCGGCGCGCTATGCAGGAGGTCGAGCGCTACTACGTGGACATGCAGCAGCTGCTCGAGCGCTCTGGCGCCGTAATTGCAGATCTGCTGGGAGCTGAGGCTGCGTACGTCACCCCCGGCGCGGCAGCGGCGCTCGCTCTGGGCACGGCGGCGTGCATGGCCGGCGCCGATCCCGACAAGATGGGGCGCCTACCCGACACGACGGGTATGCCCGGCACCGTCCTGATTCAAGCCGGCCACCGCTATCACTACGAGCGTGCCGTGACCGTGCCCGGCGGGCGGCTGGTAGAAGTCGGGGATGCAAACGGCACCACCGCGGCCCAGCTGGAAGCTGCGTTGGGCCCCACCACCGCGACCGTATTCTTCCCGGCCCACCTGGACGGTGCACCTGGCACCCTGCCTCTGCGAGAAGTGCTCGCAATCGCCCACGCACACGCCATTCCGGTCCTGGTCGACGCTGCCGGACGCGTCTACCCGCTCGATAAGTTCCGCAGTTACACCCGCGCGGGCGCCGACCTGGTTGCCTTCGGCGCCAAATATCTGGGCGCGCTGAATGCCTCGGGCATCCTATGCGGCCGCGCGGACCTGGTCCAGGCGGCGGCGTTGCATGGTTTCATCGGCTTCGAAACGGCGGCCTGGGAGAAGAGCTTCGGCCGACCACTCAAGCTGGACCGCCAGACCATCGTGGCGGTGGTCACCGCGCTCCAGGAATGGCTCGAGACCGACCACGACGCCCGCCTGGCGAGCTACGATCGGCGACTCAAAGCGATTGCCAACGAGCTGGAAGGAGCCCAGGGGGTTACGCTGAGCTTCGTTCACGGCGACGGCGCCGCACCGCGGGTACTGCGACTAGCGTTCGATCCAGCCCTCTCGCGGCACGACGCCACCGGCGTCGTCAACGGTCTGCTCAGTGGCGCACCAGCCATTGCCGTCGGTCGTGATGGCGACGCGATAACCATCAATCCAGTCACGTTGCGCGAGGAAGACGATGGACTGGTTGCCTCGCGCTTGGGGCAGTTGCTGTTGTAGTTCAGCTCAGTGGGTGATGAAGGCGAGCAGTGCGCCCGTTCCTCCGATGATCGAGACCATCCCAAGTAGCAGGTATGGGTTCACGGCCGTCCAGTGGTGGCGGCCCTTATGTGGATCGAGAAACAATCCATATGGCGGGTGCTTCGAGGTGGAGACTTGACGATACGAGGTTGTCGGATGCATGGAGCGGCGCTCCTCCGGCAGGACTGATCAGCGCGGTGGCTACCTTCAACGTACGCCTGGTATTCCGGTCAAGTCTGTGGCAAGACGTCACGGATGCATCACGAAGCCGGGCGACGGCCCGGTTTAGCGAAAACCGCCACAATGCGCAGCATGCAGATTACCGAGTTCGAAATCATCCGCTTGCGTGGGCCCGAGTTGTCCGAGCCGGTGCGCCCGGCGTGGGCGCCTGGGTCAGTCTGGTCGAGCCGTCCGGCAGCGCTCGTGAAGCTGACCACAGACGAGGGGATTGTGGGTTGGGGCGTGCCCGGGTACGCGGATTCGCCGCTGCTCGAGAGCTGGATCAAACCCCGTCTGCTCGGTCAGGACCCTTTCGCTCTTGAACAGCACGCGCGCACCTTCCGCAACGCCGGAGGCGCCTGGGGCGTCGAGATCGCGCTGTGGGACATCATCGGCAAAGCGTGTGGGCAGCCGCTGTACAAACTGTGGGGCGGCTTCCGTGACCGCGTACCTGGCTACGCCAGCTGTGTCGAGCTGCGTTCGGGCGAGCAGCGGGCCGAGGACGCCGCTGCGCGGCGAGCAGAGGGCTGGCGAGCGATGAAGCTCCGCTTACACGACTGGACGCTGGCTTCCGACATTGCCCAGGTAGAACAGGTCCGCGGGGCGATGGGCGACGACTTCGTGATTCTGGTCGACGCGAACCAAGCCCAGCAGCCGGGCACCCCGCAACCAGATGAGGGCCCAGTCTGGCGTTACGAGCGTGCCTTGCAGACCGCCCGCGAGCTTCAGCGCCTGGGCGTGTTCTGGCTCGAGGAACCGCTCGACCGTTACGACTTCGAGGGGCTCAAGCGGCTGTGTGCCGAAGTGGACCTGCTGATCGCGGGCGGCGAGAACAACCGCGGACTGCACGAGTTGCGCTGGCTCATCGAACAGGACGTGTACGACGTGATCCAGCCAGAAGCCATGGTGGCCGAGACGATGAGTAGTCTGCGCAAGATCGCGGCGCTCGGCGAGATGCGCCACAAGCTGGTGGCGCCGCACCATGGCGGAGGCGGTCTGGGCTTGGCCGCACACCTGCACCTGGCCTGCGCCATTCCCAACTCGAGCTACTTCGAGATGCTGCACGAACCGCCGGGGATGTCCGCCGCGGACTTCCAGTGGTACATGGCCGAGCCGCTGCAGGTAAATTCAGATGGCGATATCGTGGTGCCGCAAGGGCCGGGCTTGGGCATCGAACCGGACCCCGATAAGATCGCCAAATTCCGCGTATAGACCGCTTTACGCGGGCCAGGACTGCAGCCCGCCGTCAACGCGCAGGACCTGGCCGGTAATGAATGAGGCGCCCTCGGTCACCAGGAAACCAACCGCGCGGGCAACCTCGATGGGTTGGCCGTAGCGGATCAGGGTGCCATCCTCCACCAGCCGACTGGCGTCGAGCACCCGGCTAGCGCGGAAGCGAGGGGTCAGGATTGCCGCTGGGGCGATCACGTTTACGCGCACATTGAATTCCCGCAGCTGGGTTGCCAGGCAACGCGAATACTCGGTCAGCCCAGCTTTGGCCGTAGCGTAGATCGCACCGTTGCTCGTGCCGTGCAGCGCATCCACGCTGCTGATGGTGACGATATGCCCGGCTCGTCGCTCCATCATCTCGGGCGCCACCGCCCGGCAGACATAGATCCCAGACAGGAGGTTGCGGTTGAGGACCGCCTCCACGTCTGGCAGCGAAACAAAAACCGCGTCGTTCGGATCTGGTTTGCCGGCGCTGGGCGCGCTGGTGCCACCTGCTCCGATATCTCCGCCGGCCGCATGGACCAGGGTGTCGATTACGCCGAACCTCGCCCGGATCTGGGCTACTACACGGTCGACGGTGTCCGGCTGACTCAGGTCGCCGTGGACGGCAAGCGTCTCGACCCCATGCTCGGTCGCAATGCCGTCGGCGACCGCCGCCAGTGAGTCGGCCTCGTCGAACGCCCGACTCGACGTGGGAGTCGTGCCGTGGACAACAATTTTGGCCCCGAGACTCGCCAGGTGAGCGGCGATAACTCGTCCCAAACCTCGCGACGAACCCGTCACCCACGCGACCCGGCCGCGTAGCTCGCCATGCGTTGCTGACATGTCTATCTCCTTCAACGGAAGATTGTGGGTGTTGAGTGGCAACGGAACGCAACTTACCCAATCCGCTCGACGAGCGCTTGCAGATCTCAGGCGGAACGCGAGCGCGCGAACACGCGGGCGCGTGAGTTGACAGCATGGGGCCTAATTTCTAGACTCCTGATCACGTGAACAATCCTAGCGCTGTCTGGGCGCGCACCACTCTCGAAACGGAGGCCGGTTTGGGATGCACATCCACACCGTAACGCCATTGATCTGTCATCTGAATGGCAGAAACTTCACCTTCGTCAAGGTAGTGACCAGTGACGGCATCGTAGGCTACGGTGAGGCGACAAATGCTCCGGAAGCGACCGCGGGCGCGATTTCGGGACTCAGCCCATTTCTCGTCGGCCGCGACCCGATGCAGATTGCACTCTTGTGGCAAGAGATATACCAGATGCACCATAACGTCAAAGGCGGCTCAATCTTCACCAGTGCGATGAGCGGCATTGAGCAAGCGCTGTGGGATATCAAAGGAAAGCTGCTGAACGTTCCCGTGTACGAGCTCCTGGGGGGGCGCTGCTGGGACCGGCTGCGTGCGTACTGGGGTGACTGGCATCGGGGAGCACGCGCACCGGAAGAGTTCGCTGAGCGTGCGCTGGCGGCAGTTGATCAGGGGTGGAGCGTGCTCAAGTGGGACCCGTTCGGGTCCGCTGGGCTGTTTATCACCGACGAGGAGATCCGCCTGGCGGTAGCACGGGTGGAGGCGGTGCGGCGGGCCGTTGGCGACGGAGTCGAGTTAGCGATCGAAGCCCACGGGCGCCTGAGCCCGACGAACGCCATCAAGGTGGCGCATGCTATCGAGGAGTACCGACCGTATTGGTTCGAAGAGCCTGTTCCTCCCGAAAATGTCGACGCTATGGTTCTGGTGGCGCGCGCTACCAGAGTGCCGATCGCGACCGGCGAGCGTTTATACACCAGGTGGGGTTTTCGCGAGCTTCTCGAGAAACAAGCCGCGGCTATCATTCAGCCAGACCTCTGCCACGCCGGTGGGATCCTGGAGTGTAAGAAGATCGCGGCGATGGCGCATACCTACTACATTGCGGTTGCGCCCCACAGTCCGTTCGGACCGCTGTCGCTTGCGGCTGCCGTCCAGTTGGACGTGTGTACTCCCAACTTTCTTATCCAGGAGCTTGGCAGTGGCCGGCTGGATGTGGTCAAAGAGCCACTCGAGATCAAGGATGGCTATATCACCGTCCCGACCCGTCCTGGCCTGGGCATCGAGCTGGATGAGGAGCGCATTGCAGCCCATCCGTACCAGTGGGCTGCGGGGGATGGGCACGCCATCTTTGCGCGCGAGGCTGCGCTGGTTCCAAATAGCCAAGTGGCAGCACTGAGACCGCTCGGGCTCTAGCGGGCAGCGCCTCCGCGATGACGTTGCTACCGGTCGGCCCGCAAGTGCTCGAGCGCGCGTGGATCGAGCTCGATGCCGAGTCCAGGTGCGGTTGGTAGTTCGAGATAGCCATTCGTGACGCGCGGCGGCTGCCTGACCAGGTCAGTCCGGAGCGGGGAGTCATAGGCCGGGTAGCACAGCAACTGATCACCCGGCATAGCGGCAAGCGCATGGGCTGCCGCCAGCATTTCGAGATCGTGTCCGCTGCCGCAATTGACGTGCGGCATACACCCCATCCGCCGACCCTCAGCCATGGCGGCTACTTTGCGCAGCGGGGTCAGGCCGCCCGCGTGGCAAACGTCGGGCTGAACTATGTCGACGGCTTCGGCCTGCAACAAGCCATCGAACTGCTCCGGGCCGAAAAACTCCTGGCCACCGGAAATCGGCACGCGCACATGTTTGCCGACGCGACGCAGCTCGCGGATGTACTGCATCCGCTCATCGGTTCCAACCGGCTCCTCCAACCAGGCCAGCCCCAGCTCATTCACAAGCGGCGCTAACCTCAGAGTCATACGAAAGTCGTACGTCTTGTCAGTGTCGGCGCCGATTGTATATTCATCCCCAAGCAGTTTGCGTGCGCCCGTCAGGATGGCGAAGTCCTTTCGCTGGTCGCGCGGATTGTCGCCCGCCCAGCCGACGGGGCCAAGCCCAATGCGGAGCTTGACGCCGCGGAAACCCAGGTCGCGGTAGGCCGCGACTTCGTCCAGAAGCTGGTCGACATCTGGCCGCATCGACGGCGCAGCGTAGCACCGCAACCAGGAGCGGTCTCCACCGAACAACCGATAGAGCGGAAGCCCCGCGATCTTCCCTACAATGTCCCACAAGGCAACATCGACGGCGCCCACCAGGTCGGCGGCCTCCTGGCCACGCACCCGAGCGGCCAATCGACTCCACGTCGACTCGATCGCCTGAGGATCCGAGCCGATCACAATTGGCTCGATCAGACTGCTCAACAAAACGCGCTACATCTCGATGCCCACCGGCGCTGCGCTCACGCCAGTAAGGCCCTCGTCCGTGTGTATCAGGACAACCGTACCGCGGAGGTGCCGCGTTTCGGATCGGCCCCAGCGCAAGACACTGGGGGCCGGACAGCTGACGGGAATCAATTCAACAGACGTTACTTTCATACACCTCAGCCCTGCGCCACGTGCGCTCTGAATGCGGTGCGCCAATGGCAGCGCCAAGCATGATCGGGGTCATCCCTTCAGGGCCCCGCTGAGCGTTCCCTGGACCAGATACCGCTGCGCGAATGCGACGAATACAAACGCGGGTAGTAGCGCCAGCGAGCTAGCTGCAAAGAGCGGCCCCCAGTCGGTGAGCGACTCCTGAACGAATGAGAAAATCCCAATCGGGATTGTCTCGGTGCCCGGATTACGGAGGAAGACGGACGCGATGAGGAATTCGTTCCAGGACAGGAGGAACGCGTAAATCCCAATGGCGGCTAGCCCGGGTCCAGAGAGAGGCAACACCACCTGGATGAACGTACGTAGCGGTGAACACCCGTCAACCCAGGCAGCTTCCTCCAGGTCACGTGGGATGCTGTCAAAGAAGCCTTTCGCCATCCAGATGCCGTACGGGAGTGCTGCGCCAACGTAGAGCGGGATAACCGAGTAGACGGTGTTGATAAGACCCAACGCCGCAAAGACAATGAACAGTGGCACGAGGGCGAGTAGGTGCGGGAACATCTGCAAGACCACGGTGGCCTGCGCATACATGGCGGACAGCCGCGACCTCGACCGCGACAGGCTGTATCCCGCCAGAGCGCCCACACAGATGGTTATGACGGTGGTGCTGACCGCGACCGCGACGCTCGTTCTCACCAGTGATGGGTAGTTGATCCGCACGCTTAGCAACCCGTAGTTTTCGAACGTCCAATGCACCGGCAGCAGGTTGTTGGACGTGAGAAACTCCTGGGTCGACTTCAGTGAATTCACGATGACAGCGAGGACCGGAATGTTCGCCACCAACGCCAGAGCAGCCAGGATGCCCACTCGCACGTGCGAGGAGTTCTTCCTACGCGAGCTCACTTCGGCGGCTCCTCAGCAACGTCAGGCCCAGCATGGCCAGGAATACGAGGGCGAACACGGCAACGGCAGTTCCCTGGCCGACGCTCTGGCGTACGAACGTATTGGTATACGACAAGACCATGAGGCTGGTCGTGGCGCTGCCCGGACCACCCTGCGTCATCAGATACGGTGTCTCAAAATCCTGGATGGCGAAGATCGCCATCATCACGAACATCAACAGCGACAGGGGTGCGATGTGTGGCCAGGCGATATAGCGAAACCAATTGATGCGGCTCGCTCCGTCCACGGCAGCGGCCTCGCCTAGCTCCGGAGCGATTGTCTGGAGCGCGGCTAGACAAGAGATCATCATGAACGGAACGGACCGCCAAACTTTCACCAGCACCACGGTGAAGACCGCCCACGGCGCCGAGGAAAAAAACGGAATCTGCGGGAGTCCGACACCGCCCAGAAAACTGTCGATGGGCCCGCTCTGTTGGTTGAACAACCACCGGAATCCCTGCGCCGCCACGACGCCCGGGATGATCCACGGCAACAGCAACGCCCCGCGCAGCAATCCACCCGCGGGTAGCTCGGCGTCCAGTAGTAGCGCCAGCCCAAGTCCGATCGTGTAGCTGCCCACGATAGTACCGAGGGCGAAAACCGCCGTGAATACCAGAGATTGGCGAAAGTCATCCTGCTGCAGCACAGCGAGGTAGTTCCGCAGGCCAACGAATCCACCGAGCTGAATCAGCGACCCCTGGCGAAAGCTATACAGGATGCCTTGCGCGAACGGATACACCATAGTGACCGCAAATACGACCAGCGATGGCACGAGAAAAACCCGATTGACGCGCGCAGCCTGCCACATGGGGTGGCGGCTCGAGTTGGGCTCGGGCCGCCGAGTCAAGAGACCAGCGTGTGGCTTGCTCAGACCCACCGTCGGCCTGCCAGCTAGGCCTGCATCATGGCCTCGATGGCCGTCTGAGCAGTCTGCAGGCTCTGTTTGGGATCATCCCCCTGCAGGACCGAGTTGAGGAGATTCGGCAGGATGGTGCCGCCCTCGAGGGTTGCCAGTTGTGGAAAGAGCTCACCATCCAGGTTGGCCATCGTCTTGCCGACCGGTATCCAGTCCTGAACGATGGTCCGTGATATGTCGTTGGCGAAATACGGATTCGTGGCGTAGGACTTGCGCGTGGGGGCCTGGCGGGCCAGGCCTTGCCAGAACAGCGGGCCGTTGTTGAGCACGAGCCATTGCAGCCATGCCTTACCTCCCGCGGAGTTTGCCGATTTGCTGAAGACAAGACCATTGTTGACCCAGTACAGCGTGCCCTTGTCGCCATGTGGACCGGTATATGGCGACAGTAACTGCAGGTTTGCACCGAGCTGCGATAGCTGGGCTGGGAACCCAGGGTGGTAGTACATGATGGCCGCCTGGTCCGTGGCGAACATGCGCGTGATGTCGTCGTCGGACAGCCCGGCAGTGGACGGGCTGATGTACTTCTGTTTCATCAGTTCCGAAAGAAAGGTCAAGGCTTCGACGTTGCGGGCGCTGGTCGCGTTGACGTTCCCCTTCTCGTCATAGAGTCCGCCACCGTTGTTGAATACAAAGCACATCATCTGCTGCCATCCGGTTTGTCCGGATCCCTGCGCGAACAGATAGACGCCCTGTTTCTGAAGCGTCGCCCCAGCACGCATCAGGTCGTCCCACGTCTTCGGCTCGCCCACGCCGTACTTGGCAAGAATATCCTTACGGTAGTACGGGATGAGCATGTCGTAACCGGTCGGCAGGCCAACGTAGTGGCCTTGATACTTGAGCACGTCGAGCACGCCGGCATCGAAGTCGGCCGATGTCTGATTAGTCTGCATCTGACTGACGGCGTCATCGACATCCGCTGCCTGCCCCTGCGCGTAAAACTGCCATGGCAGATAGGCGCTGGCGGCGAGTGCGTCCGGCTGCGTGTTGGACGCGATCGCCGTCGTCACCTGCTCGAGCACTGAGCTATTCGCCGGGATCGACATCGGCTTGGCAGTCACGGCGTACGCGGTCTGCGACGTGTTGAACTGGTCGGCAAGTTGCTGATAGGTGGCCGCGTACGCGTCACCACCTTTGACGGTGAACCAGAAGTTGACGGGCTTGGCAGAGTTGGTAGCAGGTGCTGGGGCTTGCGTGGTCGCGGCAGGAACCTGTGGGCCACTGCATGCAGCGAGGAGGCCGGGCGCGAGCAGCCCCAGGGTAACTCCATGGCCGGCTGTCCTGAGAAGACGGCGGCGGTTAAACGGCATTGCTCCCCCCCTCCACCACGGGCATGTTCACGTGGTCAGAAGGAGTTTATGGCTCTACTTCGCGAGCGTCAAGTGTCGCCACCTCGGCCGCACTAGCCCGGGTCAGCATCCAGGCCGATCTTGCACCGGCTTTGTCGAGCCTCGACGAACGAGTATGCAATCCAGAACGATGCGCACCTGCGTTGGTTGCAGCCCGGCGATCGAGGCGATGAGTGTTCGAGCGGCGAGCTGGCCAAGTTCTTTGATTGGCTGGTGCACGGTCGTGAGTGGCGGCAACGTGTACGCAGCTGAGGCGACGTCGTCGAAACCAATGACCGAGACATCCTCCGGGACGTGGAGTCCTGCCACGGCGATCGCACTCATCGCGCCGATCGCCACTGCATCACTGAACGCGAGAATCGCGCTGGGAGGTGGTTTGCGTGCCAGCAAGTGTTGTGCGGCGGCGTAGCCGTCGCTCGGGGACAGCCCACTCTCAACCAGGAGAGCCCGGTCCGGACGCACGTTGTACGCTGCCAGCGCCTCACGATACCCCTGCAGCTTGTCGGGAGCGACGCCAACCTGAGGTGAGCCGGCAATGTAGGCAATGCGCCGGTGCCCCAGCTCCAGCAGGTGCGTTGTAGCTTGCACGGAACCACTTTTGCCGTTGCCGGTGACCAGGTGGACGGCCGGATGATCCATGTGGCGCTGCACCGAGACCACTGGCAGACCGGCCTCGGCAAGCTCATAGATGCGCGCGTCACCCGCGGGGCGATTTGGCGGCCCGACAACCAGTCCGGCGACCCGCTGCTCGACGAACGACGCGAGTGCTCGCAGCTCGCGTTCGGGATCAAGATCTGTCACACAGATATTGACCCCGAATGCCTCATCGTCGGCCAGTTTGCAAATTGCCCGCACCAGCTCCGCCACGAATGGACTGGTGGTGTCCGAGGCGAGGAGTCCCAGGGTCCGACTGGCGCCGCGGACCAGCCCCCGCGCCAGAATGTTCGGTGCGTACCCGAGCTCACGAGCGGCCACCTTCACGCGTGCAGCCGTACTGGGGACGACGAGTCGACTGCCGTTCATCACGCGCGACACAGTGATATGCGAAACACCTGCGCGACGGGCGACGTCCTTAATGGTTGCTCCGTTTGGACGTTTCAGCGCTGGGGTCTGACGGATGTCCCCCGAAGCCACGTGCCGATCATACGGGAACGCTCATCTGGACCGTGACCTCGGCCGTCAGGCCGGTCAGGGTGTGGGTGTCACTACGCGTTACTCCCAATCCGGCCGTACGCCTGGATCTGGTATGTAGCCAAGCGTTTCGGCGTAATCGCGGGGTGGGGCCGTTTCCGCCATTAACTCAGCATGTTCGGTGCGCTGCCCGTTCCGGTCGGTGTAGCCGATACGCACCACCCGACTGACCCGTAGCGCATCCTCGAGAACGGAACGCTCACGCGGCGACCTGCTCGGCATGCCAGCGGGCACAACTTGAATACGTCGACACAGGCTCTCGACCTGGACCCGCGTCGCCGGTGGCAACGTTTCGGCGAGTGTACCGGTAGCCGTTTTGGCTGCCTTGGCGTACGGCATATCGCCGGCGATCGTGGCGGCCAGCAGCACAGCCGTCACCTCCGCCGGCGTTAGCACCAACAACACCCGTCCGAAGTTCTCCAGTCGGACGCCGCCATGGGCTCCGCGGCTGGCGGACAAGGCCAGGCCGACCTCCTTCAGCGCTGCCACACACGTTCGATGGTCCGTCGGCTGACATCGAAGCGGCTCGCCAGCGATTGCGCTGACAGGGCCGCTGGTGCGTGGCGCCGAAGGTGGTCGCTGATGGCGTAGAGCCGCTCCAGTCGATTCATGCTCGCGTTCGACGATATCCGACACACCGCTGTCACACCAGCGTGGCATGCTTCAGCACATGCAAGCTCTGGGACTACGCACGCTCATTTATCCAACTCGCAACCTCGACGCTGCCAAGCGCTGGTTTACCCAGGCCTTCGGCGTCGCTCCGTACTTTGATCAGCCGTTTTACGTTGGATTCGACATCGCTGGCTACGAACTCGGGCTCAATCCCGGAGCCGAGATGACTGATGGTCCGGTTGCCTACTGGGGTGTCGACGACCCACACGCCGGGGTAGACGAGCTCGTCGATCAGGGCGCCACCATCGCCGAAGCGCCGCACGACGTCGGCGACGGAATCGTCGTAGCCACAGTACGTGATCCGTTCGGGCAGCTTATCGGCTTGATCCGCAATCCGCACTTCAAGCTCTCGACGAGTTAGTTCAGCCTGTCGATAGGAACGTATTCCGCCGTCTGGCACGCCAGCGCTGGACTAGGATGGACATGTGCTCCGGCAGGAGGAACCCATACAGGCGGGGCGTGCGCGGCGTAGGCGTGCACCTGGGGTTGCCCCCGGGTGTCACGCCTGATGGGTCGCCCGCTCGTCGTGCTGGTCGGCGGCCGACCTGCAAGTGGCAAGACCACTCTGGCACGGCATCTGTCGGGTGCGCTCGGGCTGCCGTTCATCTCGCGCGACATCATCACCGAGGCGCTGGCCGACACGCTCACGCGTACGAGCCGCGAACTGGTGGAGCCGAGTTTCGCCGTCTTCTGGCGGCTAATCGACCTGCAGGTGCACGCCGGCGTGGGAGTGGTAGCCGAAACCAATCTGCACCGCGGAGCAGCCGAGCCGAGTGTACGAGCCGTAGCAGAGCAGGCAGATGTGGCACTCGTGTATTGCCAAACGGCGCGCGAGCTGAGCATCCGCCGGTTCGCCGAACGGGTAGAGCGCGGGGAGCGCCACTGGTGCTTCGAGGACGCGGCGCGCCTGGAACGTGTCCGGGCAGGCGCGGTGGATCCGGCCTGGGAGCGTGCCTTCCCCCTGTGTGTTGGCCAGCGAACGCTGGTGGTGGACACCTCCGATGGCTACACGCCCGGTCTGGCGACCATTCTGGCGTTCATCCGAAGGTGACTGGCGTGGACCAGCATAGCGGCTAGACAGCCGCGCGGGCGTGCTGTTTGAACTGTGGCAGGTACTCTCGATGCGCGTCCAGCAGATCGTCCAGCAGTGAGCTGGCGACTTTCAGATTCGGCACAAGCGGATCGTTGACCATCGCCTGCAGCGCCAGGCGGCGATCGCCTTCGAGGGCGGCAACCGCGATCATCTCCAGGTTCGTGACGTGTGGCTGAAGCGTGCTGAGCACCCCCGGCGGAATCCGCCCAACCGTCAGGGGCTGCGGACCAGTCGGGGTAATCTCGGCGAGTGTCTCCACGACCGTGCCCCGCGGCAGCTCATCGATCTGGCCGGTATTCGGCAGGTTCACGATCGTGCGCACCGAGTGGCCATTCGCCACCGCCGAAATGATGTCCGCGGTAGCCTCGGGCGACCGAGAAAGTTCGGGCAACTGGCCCCCAATTGCCCGTTGGACGCTCGAGCGCGCCGTAGCGAGCTGCTCCCGCCGATCGGAAATGGTCGTCAACAGCACGCCATAGTCCTCGCCACGACCGGTCGCCTCGGTCAGGTAGTACGGAAAGAACTCGGCAAGGTGGCGGTCGCCCGCCGCCGGCAGTGCGCCATACAGGTCGAATAGCTCCAGCTTGAGTTTCCAACGGTCGACGAACGGTTGGTGCCACCCACCGCGAGCCTCGGGTATAGGCAGCGGGCGGCCTTCGGCGACGAACTCACGCACCATCTGCAGCCCGTCTTGCCCGCGGATGGTCATGTCCAGCGCCCAGATGAGGTGATTCACGCCGGCGACTCGAAATTCGAAATCTGTGGGCGTGCCACCGAACATGCGGATGAGTCCACCTCTGACTCCGAACAACTCGTGGCACAGGCCGACAGTCTTGATCTTCGGGGCGGTCATGCCGATGACGCGGGTCAGCACGGTCATGGGATTGGTGAGGTTGAGCATCCAGGCGTTCGGGCAGTTGCGCAGCATCGATCGAGCGATGTCCGCCATGACAGGCACGTTTCGCAGTGCTCGCGACAGGCCACCCGGGCCAACCGTGTCGCCGACCGACTGGTAGATCCCGTACTTCTCGGGAAGCGCCAAATCCACGGCCATGGCATCCAGGCCGCCAGTCGTAATGGTAACCACGACGAACTCGGCACCGCTCAAGCCGCGATCGAGGTCCGTTGTCGTCTCGATGCGAAAGTTCGAGCCGCTGCGGGCGAACACCTTGCGCGCGTAGCGCTCAATGTCAGCCAAGGCTGCCTCAGCGATGTCCATCAGGACCACCGTGCCCTCCAGATCCGGCGTCAGCGCCAGGTCGCCAAGCAGCTTGGGCATCCAGTTGTAACTGCCACCACCGATGAAACAGACACGCGTGTGAGCCATGCATGGACTCCTTTAGGCTGTCCGTCGAGTTGTCGACGCATCCATTTACTCTTTGACCGCGCCAGCGCTGATGCCGGCGATGAACTGGCCTTGGGCGAGTAAAAACGCCAGGAGTACCGGAACCACCGACAGGACAACGGCCGCCATGGTGTTGTTCCAGGTGAGCGCAGTCTGGTTGATGAAGGCCAGCCCAACTTGCAGAGTCCGCGTCTCGGGTTTTGGGGCGATGATCATTGGCCAGAGCAGCGCGTCCCAGCTCTGGGTGAACGTAAACAGTGCCAGCGTCGCTACGCCGGGCCGAGCCAGGGGCAAGAAGATCTGGGCAAAGATGCGCATCAAGCATACCCCAGCCTCAATAAGCCGGCTGCCCCCGCGGACTGCGCGTTGCCGCGCGTCGGGCGACGCCCCCCACCAGAGTGTCGTTGGTAGCCATCAGGCGCACACTCCGACCAGCGCCGCACGCCGCTGTCGCAGCACCTCGACCGGGCGCCAGATGCCAATCGTCGGCAGCCGCGGACCCCCGATCCCAGCCATAGCCGACCTGCGCTCTGCGCATCGCGGTGCGTTCCGGGTCGTGAGGCCACCACCCTGCTGCTCAGGCTGGCCGGACGCCCGCCGTTCCACCCTCTACGGGCGGGATACTCGGCTGCACGACCGGCGTAGAGGCCAGGATTTGCTCGATCTCGGCCAGATCCTCGGGCGGGAAATCGACCTCGGCCAGGGCGCCGAGGTTTTCTTCTAGCTGTGCGACGCTGCTGGCGCCGATGACTGCGGATGTCATGCGTGAGTCGCGCAGGACCCAGGCGAGCGCCATCTGGGCCAATGTCTGGCCTCTGCGTGATGCGAGGTCAGCCAGGGAGCTGACCTTTGCAAGCATCTGCGGACTCAAACGCTCCGCCCGCAGCGTCCCACCCCGACCCGCCCGCGAATCCCTCGGTACGCCTGCCAGGTAGCGACTCGTCAGGACGCCCTGCGCCAGCGGCGAGTACGCGATGCAGCCGGCAGCTTGAGACCGCTGCGTCCCGAGCGGCGATAGGTCTTGTCCGTGTACCGGCGAGGTGCGGCGACAAACACCGTCGGGCTCAGATCCAAAGCCAATGCACGCCGGGGCACACCTCGCCTAGGGCGTCTCCTGGCGGCGTCCAGGCGTTGATAATGGCAAGCGCGACGCGATTTCGTGCGGCCGGCATCACGTCTGCGCTGCGAGCACGTCGCGCATCCCTGCCCATTCGCGCCAGATATCGGTCATGCATTCCCAGTGGATCGCGTCATGATCGACATGCTTGAGCCGGAAATAGATCGCGTATCGGATGTTGGGCGAGCTGTTGCCAGCAATGCCGTGGCCGAGCTGGTAGTGGCACAGGACGACATCACCCGGCTCGCCTGTAAGCTGCACCGGGTCCGGTAAGGCAACGTTCGCCATGCCGTCCAGCAAAGCCTGCGGGCCGAGCTCGCGGAAATACTGCTCGTACAGCAAGTGCGATCCTGGCCAGACAGTAAGGTTACCCATGTCGGCATGCGGAATGTCGCTCAACACCACGCCGACAAGTGCCGTGAAGTTGCTAATCGTCCCTTTGGGCACACCATTGGTCGGGGTATGCATGCCGTCGATGTGCGGATGCGGCAGGCGGAGCGGCTCCGTGCTCGGGAAGCGCAGGGCGATCTGGCCACTCACCAACGGTCGGATCTGATCGGGACCAATGGCCGATTCGGCGTAGCTCCACACCGAAGGGCTCTTGCCCAGATCGGTTATGACGGATGCGGCCTGTAATTCCGGACAATAGCTCTTTGAGCGGAAGCTGTCCAGCTGCGCAGGGTCGATGCCTCGATCACCCAGGGAGGCGTTGATCGCGCGGCGAGCCGCCTCCACAAGCTCCTGGGGGACGGCACCCGGCAGCCGAAGAAACCCATCCCGGTAGAAGCTTTGTTTCTGCGCAATGCTTAGCTGCATCACCCGTGTTTATCCTTTGAGCGACTGCTCGAACTTCTCGCGTGTCTGATCGCCGTCCCGGGTTTTCCCCAGCGATCGAACTCTGAATCGCTACATCGTGTGGGCGTTGGTGGCACGTCGGCGGTGCGGCGTCTATAGTTTGCTCGAAAGCGACGACGGAGCCAAGTAGCGAACCCAATCTGGATTCCAGAGAGTCGCCGAGGCTGGGAAGGCGGCGTCCAGGGGCTCGCGAAGACCCTCCCGAGTGCGGAGAAGAACGGCCGAGGCTGGCTCAGTAGGCTCCGACGGCTCGCCCCCGTGATCGGGCGCCAAGGTCGCGGCAGCTTCAGGCAACCGCGACGAAGTGCGGTGGCACCACGAACGCCCCTCGTCCGCATAGACGAGGGGGCGCGCATGTGCGGAGGTGTCCCATGGAACGGATCTGGTCAACGGAGTTGGCCGCCAGGGCTGGGCAGAAGGTGCAGCTCGCAGGGTGGCTCCATCGATTCAGACGTCTCAGCCAGGTCAGTTTTGTCGTTCTGCGCGACGGTAAGGGGCTAGCGCAGGTGGTTGTCGAAGACGCCGAGCAGGTCGACGAGCTGGCCCGGCTACCGACCGAAACGGTGCTGCGCGTGGCCGGCACAGCCGTGCTGGTGGCAGCGGCACCGGGTGGGGTGGAGGTACACCAGCCGTCGTTCGAGGTTGTGTCGGTGCCCGTCGAGTCACCGCCGATCGACCTGTTTCGGCCAGTGCTCAACGCCCAGCTGCCAACCATCCTCGATCACGCGGCGATCGCGCTGCGCCATCCCCGCTTCCGAGCCATACACCGTATTGCGGCGGCTTCTGCCGAGGGGTATCGAAGGACCTTGCGGACGCACGAGTTCGTGGAAATCTTCACGCCCAAGTTGGTCGCCTCGGCTACGGAGGGGGGTGCCAACGTCTGCGCGGTCGACTACTTCGGACGCCAGGCGTTTCTGGCGCAGAGCCCGCAGTTCTACAAGCAGATCATGGTCGGGGTATACGAGCGCGTCTTTGAGGTTGGACCTGTCTTTCGGGCCGAACCCCATGACACACCCCGCCATCTGAACGAATTTGTGTCGTTCGACTTCGAGATGGGGTTCATCAAGGACCATAGGACCGTGATGGCTATGCTGACCAACGTGTTACGGGGCATGCTGGAGGCAGTGCGCGAGGAGGCTGCCGAAGCACTCGGCCAGCTGCAGGTGACACTACCAGCCGTGCCAGCGGAGATTCCGGTGATCCACTTCGTCGACGCACTTCGCTTGATCAGCGACAGTACCGGCGAGGACGTGATGGCAGAGCCCGATCTGGCACCGGCCCACGAGCGCTGGCTGGATACATGGGCACGCCGCACGCACCAATCGGACTTTTTGTTCGTAGTCGGGTACCCGATGGCCAAGCGGCCTTTCTACACTCACCCGCAGCCGTCCCGACCAACCCACTCCAATAGTTTTGATCTGTTGTTCCGAGGCCTGGAGCTGGTAACCGGCGGCCAGCGGCTACACCGCCACGAAGAGTACATGGCCGCCCTCGCGGAGCGCGGATTGCCCGCCGAGCCCTTCAGCGGCTACCTGGAAGCGTTCGCGCACGGCATGCCGCCGCACGGCGGCTGCGCGCTCAGCCTCGAGCGCTGGGTTGCTCGCCTTGTGGGCGCCGCGAACATCCGCGAGACTGCCCTGTTCCCGCGCGACATCAACCGACTCAGCCCATAGGTAGTCCTTAGGGTGGGGGTGTTCCATCAACCTTTCTGCCCATGACCGCGTCGACCAGGCCGGTGGCGCGGAGATTTGGCATGTCACCAATTGGGCCGCCAAGTGGAGCGCACTCGCCGCTGGTGGCACGCTCTTGAAATCATTATTGGATCTAGAATGGAATTGGGAGTGTAGCCCTGCGAGACGCATCACCCGGTAGCGCGTTTTCGAACCCCAGGGCTCACTTGACCAGCGATGCGAAATATCACACCGCGGAGGTACGGCGCGTCTCAGGGACAAGAACGCTAGCAATGTGGAGTCGAGACAACTGATGTCCAATGCATCGAAACTGACGCCGAGTTCGCCCAAGCATGGAGAACTGTCGACGTCTGCTGCTACTCGGCGATCAGGATCCGCCAGCGCCCCCGGTCGATTTCTGGTCGGTCTGGCAGGTCTTGTGCTGGTCGGCTCCGGCTTGTGGGCAATGCTGTCGCCCGGGAGCTTCTACTCCCTGGTTGCGACCTACCCGCCGTTCAACCGCCACTTCGTCCACGACCTCGGCGCGTTCCTGCTTGGTCTTGGCGCCAGCCTGGTCCTCGCTCTCCCCGTGGCCGATGCGTTGCTGGTTGTCCTGAGTGCGAACGCCGTCGCAGGTGTGGCCCACTTCATCTCACACGTCGTCGACCGCGAGCTCGGTGGGCTGGCAAGCGACCCGGTCACAATCGGCCTGTTTGCGCTGTTGCTCGTGGGTCTGACCGTCTGGCGAGCGCGCGGGGTAGTGGAGCCTGTGCGTGGCTGACATCCCTGGGTCTCTCACAGCCACTGCCGAGATCCCGTTCTGGGTGACCCTGGGCGTCTGGGGCATCGGCGAACGGGTCCTCACGTTCCGTGACTTTCGGTCGGGCGCCTGGAAAGGCAAACAGGACGCCGGATCCTATTTCTGGGTCGTTGCCGCGGTGACCGGCGGCTTCGCTACCGCTATCACCCTCGCGGCTGTACATGCCTTCACGCTGCCCGTCCCCGCCGTGTGGCTCGGCTCTGGTCTCGTTGTCGCGTGGGCGGGGATGCTGTTGCGCCTGTGGGCCGTGCTGAGCTTGGGCCGGTTCTTCACCACCAGGGTCCAGGTGTTAGCGGATCAGCGGGTGGTCACAAGCGGGCCGTATCGCCTCGTGCGCCACCCGTCTTACCTGGGTCTGCTGATCCTGTTCTTCGGACTCGGGCTTGCGCTGGGAGACCTCGCCAGCGCGGTGGTGATGATCGTTCTGCCGGCCGTCGGGCTCGTCAAGCGGATCGCGGTTGAGGAGGCCGCGTTGCGCGGCGGACTGGGGGACAGTTACATCGAGTACTGCGGCGGTCGGTCCCGCCTCATCCCCGGCATCTGGTGAGCTAACCGGTGCACGCCCAGCTCCAGAAACGCTGTCGAGCTGGTCGTAGCCGGCCCGGTATTGGTGGTCACTACCAACACGCCGAGTTACGCGCTGGCCCCGAGGCCAGGATTTCGCCCCACTGGCTACGCCACGCCCACCCTCGAGCGCGGTGCGGTAGCGGACGCGCGGATCCACATGCGTCATCAGCCAGTAGGATCGCGCCTGGACAGAGCGCAGGACATCACAAACCGGCGGGCAATGGCTGGTGCTCCGGCGAGGTTCAGATGCACGTACGACCCCAGCGTCGCTCCGATACAGAATCCTTCCAGACGGTCTTCCGCGACAACACGGTACGCGGCAATCGACTCCGTAGGTGGATCGGCTACCGACCAGTGGAACTCGTGTCCCCGGACACGAGTCTGAGGGTCCATCAGCGGAGATTGACGGAGGGCCGTCACCTCGCGATAACCGATCGTCAGCCGCTCGTGCTGCATGCGCGAGTCCAGCGGCAGGAGTCCGAACATCGGTAATGTTTGGCCGTCAAAAGTGCTCAGACTCCGCCCGAGCGTCATCAGGCCGCCACACTCGGCATAGATTGGACGACTGTGTCGAGCGTGTTCCTGCAGGGCCGTGCGGAGGCCGATATTCCGCGCCAACTCTGGTGCGTACAACTCGGGGAACCCGCCTCCGAGATAGAGGCCATGGGTGTTGGCCGGCAACTCCTCGTCGTTCACTGGCGAGAACGGCACGATCTCGGCACCGCACTCGCGCAATACGTCGATTGTATCCTGGTAATAGAAGCCGAACGCCCGCTCCTGGGCTACGCCGATGCGCACCTCCGCTGGCAAAGCCTCCACGTCGGGTGAGGTCAGCGGTGGCAGCGGGCGGGCCTTTTCGGCAATGCGCCGGATTGCCGCGAGGTCGAAGCGCTGTGACACCAGGTCAGCCAGGCTATGCAACGTACTCGCCGATAGTCCGCCCTCGGTTGCGGGCACCAGACCCAGATGGCGTTCGGGGACAGCCAACGCTGGCTCGTCCGGCAGACTGCCGAGCACGGGCAGACCGGTGGTGGCCCGGATAGCCTCCGAGGTTGACTGGAGGTGGCCTTCGCTGCCGACACGATTGAGCACGACGCCAGCCAGTTGGACCCCTGGCTGCATACGCTGGCAGCCGAGTACCAGCGCCGCGGCGGTGCCGCTCATAGCCGCCACGTCGACCACCAGGATCACTGGGCACTCCAGAGTCCGCGCGAGCGCAGCCGTGCTCGCATCCTGGGTGGCGCCGATGCCGTCAAACAGCCCCATGACGCCTTCGATCAGTGCCACATCGGCATTGCGCATGCCGCGGCGGAAAACGCCGCGCAGGGCGACCTCATCCAGCAGCCATACATCCAGGTTGCGGGACGCGCGACCGGCTGCCTGAGCGTGCAAGCCTGCATCGATGTAGTCCGGACCGGCTTTGAAGGGCGACGGTCGAAGACCCTGGCGTTGCCATGCGGCGAGAATGCCGACCGCGACCATCGTCTTGCCAACCGAGCTGTGTGTGCCTGCCAGAAGGATTCGAGCAGTCACGGCGGCTACTCCTGGTCAGGTGCCGTCGATCGCTGCACCAGACTCGCGGCGGTCAACGTCCAGCGGTTCATCCCACTCACAAGGGCGGGGCGGCCCACGTGTCAGGATACACGATCGACCCTGGGGGCCACTCTACTGACGTGCCTGCCCTGCTGGACCAACGCCACGAGAGACGCCACGAACGGCATGCGCCGTTGGTCTGCTTCCAATCGCTACGCAATAGGTCGGGCGGCGACCGCGGGGGGAGGTGGCATGGGGACCGCGGCCGCCGCCTGACTTGGATCTACAGTAGCGCGCTCAATGTCAGCGTGCATTGGGCATCTCATACAAGAAGGTGTTGCCGAGTTTGGTATCGGGGGCGGCCTTCATTTCGCTGGCAGTTCTGTGTAACGCAGCCCAAAGCGCGCAACACGGTCTGTAAACTGCCAGCCTGCCGCTGGACGAGCGCCAGATGGAGTGCGGATGGCGCGCCCGGAGTGGAGCCGCGGCTTTCGCTGATGTACGACGGAGGCGTCCGCCACGGGCGACTGACACTCAACCGATTCGTCGAGCTGGTTGCCACCAATCCGGCCAGGCTGATGGGGCTGTATCCACGCGAGGGGACCATTGCTGTTGGCACCGACGGGACATCGTCGTCTTCGCCCGAACATGACGACGACCATCAGCGCCAGCTCGCACCACTCTCGGGTGGACTACAGCCTGTACGAAGGCCGTCAGGTCAGCGGCGTACCGACCACCGGTCTGCCGCGCAGCAGCACGGTGGTCGAGGACGGCAAATCGGTGGGCCAGCGCGGCACCGGCCGGTTCGTCAAGCGGACCCGTTCCAGACGCCGTAAACCGGCCGCGCCTACGAGGTCAGGACCGATTCGACCGCTTTGACCAGTTCGTCCGACTCGGGTGCGGTCTGGGGACGGAAGCGGGCGACGATAGTGCCTTCGGGCGAGACCAGGAACTTCTCAAAGTTCCACTGGATGTCGCCAGCTTTGCCATCGGCATCCGGCGTGGCGGTGAGCTCGGCGTACAGCGGGTGGCGGGCTTGGCCGTTGACCTCCAGCTTCTCGGTCATCGGGAAGGTCACGCCGTAGGTGGACGAACAGAACGTGGCGATCTCTCTTCGGACGTGCCGGGCTCCGGGCCACCGAACTGGTTGCAGGGCACCCCGACAACGGTGAAGCCGCGATCCTTGAACCGCTCGTGAAGGTGTTCGAGACCAGCGTACTGAGGAGTGAGGCCGCACTTCGAGGCGACGTTGACTACCAGGCTGGCTTTGCCTTTGAACTGGCTGAGGTTCATCTGGCTGCCGTCGAGCGCCAGCACCTGAAGGTCGTACACAGACATTGCTGCAGCCACAACAAGTGGGCGGGCTCCGAATTCCACTTCCGCATCACACTTGGTTCGGGCGGCAGGCGGCGACACCCTGTGGGCCCTGACCGACGACCCAACTCCTGGGCACGACAGTTGCCCGAGTCCTCGGATGTCATCGCCCGTCCCACCACCCACCGCCAGGAAACGGCCGCCGGGCCATCCATGTCTCTAGGTCGCAGCTGTGGCCTCGAGCTCTACGAGTTGCTCGGGAAAAACCAGTCGCGCGACGCCTAGCAAGGTGCTCGCCGGCCGGCAGTTGGCGGTCGCCAGGCGCTCGCCAAAGTCCGCCATAGCTTCCAGGAACGCGTCCACGTCGGTCGTGTAGTAGTTCAACCGAATTACGTCGCCCAGGCCCAGCCCAGCTCCACTGAGCACCCGTTCCAGATTGTCAAGCGTTTGGCCGATCTGGCCGCGCATGTCACCGGCATGGAGCAGATGTCCGTCAGCGTCGGTGGCAAGTTGGCCGGCGCGGATCAGCACGCGGCGTGCGCCGGTGATCTCGTTTGCCTGCACGTACCCCCACGCGTCCTGCCAGGTCCACGGATTGATGATCCGTCGCTGCATTTCGTCGTTCGACTCAGTCTTGCTCATTCGTCACTCTCCGCTTGAACGTGTACGCCTGGATGTGGAGTCGGATACCGATCACACGAAGCACAGTTTCAGCCCGCAACGATCGCTGGGCGACGCGCAGCGTGCACGCACCTTGCACGCATTCTACGGCGACACGCCCTGGGCGGCGCGGTACCCTCGGGTGGGAGATGGAGAACACCTTGGCGACGCTAAGCGATGAGGGAACGTTCGGGCGGCTGCTTAAGGATTACCGCGTGGCCGCGGGCCTGACGCAGACAGAGCTGGCCGACCTTGCGGGTCTCAGCCGGCGCGGGATCGGCGACCTCGAGCGGGGCGCCCGCCGCAAGCCATATCCGGCCACGCTCCGGCAGCTCAGCAACGCACTCAAGTTGAACGCGGGGGAGCAAGCCGCGCTCATCGCCGCGGCTCACTCCCGCCGCGTGATGGTGGGTCCGCAGATCACCTCTCTTCCGCTCCCGCGGACCAGCTTCGTTGGTCGCCAGCGCGAGTTGATGGAGATTCGCCATCTGCTGGATTGCGGGCATTTGGTCACTCTGACAGGTGCAGGCGGATCAGGCAAGACTCGTCTGGCACTCGAGGTCGCGCGTTCGCTTGTAGACGCGTCTCATCAGGATGCGGTCGCGCTCGTACTATTAGCGCCGGTGGTTCACTCGGAGCACGTAGCGGCCACTATTGGCCAGTCGTTCGGCATCCGTGAGATTGCCGGCCAGCGACTGCGAGATACGCTCGTAGCCTACCTGCGCCCCCGTCGCATGTTGCTGGTGCTCGACAACTTCGAACATGTGCTGGACGCTGTCCCACTCGTGGGGGACCTGCTCTCCGCATGCCCGGAGTTGCGCGTGCTGGCAACTAGCCGAGAACCGCTCCATCTCCAGCAGGAACAAGAGTACTCCGTGCCACCGCTTGAGCTTCCGCCATTGTTACGGGACACGCCCCTGTCGCTGATTACGCAATCTGCTTCAGTCGAGCTCTTCCTGCAACGCGCGGCCCAGATAGCCTTCAATTCCACAATCGCGGACGAAGATGCACGTGTGGTTGCCGCCATCTGTTTGCGCCTGGATGGCTTGCCATTGGCGATCGAACTGGCGGCAGCACGAACGAAGACCTTGTCGCCTGCGCTCCTTTTGGAGCGACTGGAGGATCGCTTGACGGTACTTGTCGGCGGCGCGCGCGATCTACCGGCTCGTCAGCGAACATTGCGGGACACCATTGCCTGGAGTCACGACCTGCTTTCGCTCGGCGACCAACGCTTGTTCCGCCGCCTGGCAGTATTCGACGGAGGCTGCACGCTCGGCGCCGCGGAGATGCTGACCGGCGAACTTCGGGGTCCGGATCATAACGCGCTCGATGGCCTTTCGTCGTTGGTCGACAAGAGCCTGGTGCGGCGTGAGAGTGGGCCGGGAGGCGAACCACGATTCGTCATGCTCGAGACGATTCGCGATTTCGCGCTGGAGCAACTCGAGGCGAGCGGTGAGGCTGAGGTAATGCGCAGCTTGCACGCCGATCTGTTCGCCGATCTGGCAGACCAGTTCGCCCCACACCTCGCAAGTGGCAGACGCATGGCTTGGATCCAACGCCTTCGGGCAGATCAGGAGAACTTTCGCGGGGCGCTCAGCTGGGCTGTCCAATCGCGCCGTGCGGAGCCTGGTTTGCGAATCGTCGGCGCACTGTGGTTGTGGTACTTCCTGTCGTTTCGCGAGGGCCAGGGCTGGGCGGAGGCCATGCTCAGCCTGCCGGGAGTGCAAGCCTCGGACCTGGTGCGATCCAAAGCCCTGTTCACGGCATGTGTCACGGCCTGGGCGGCGGGTGACGGACCAGCGGTAGCACGGTTTGGGATGGAAGGAGTAGCACTGGCACAGCGGCTGGGCTCAGCCGAGAGGTTGGCGTACGCACTGTCCGTCATTCACAGTAATTTGCCGAACCCTCGCGAGAACCTGCACCCCCACTTTGCCACTTGTTTGGGGGCCGCCGAGGCGGCCGGCGACGCCTGGCTGCTGGCGTTTACGACCATGTGCTATTCGATCGGCGCGGCGCAAGTGGGAGACTTGGAAACGAGCTGCGAACAGGGTCGCCGCGCCGTCGAACGGTGCCGGGCGTTGGGCGATGATTGGCTTGCGGCAATTTCGTCAGCCCCTCTCGGGCTGGGACTCTTACAACTCGGGCTCGTAGATGAGGCGGAGGCTCAGCTGCAGGACGCGCTCGGTACGCTACGTCAGATGGGTGACTGGAAGTGGGTGAATAACACGTTGTTGGGGCTCGCAATGGTGGCGCGCCAGCGGGCCGACTACGACACCATGGCGCATCACTATCTCGAGAGTCTTAGCGTCTGCCGTGATGTCGGAGACAGTGGCAACCTCCCGTTGGCATTGGAAGGGCTCGCCGCGACAGCTGCCGCCTGGGGCAACCTGGAGGCAGCCGCGCAGTTATTGGCGTCAGCCGAGACGGCACACGCCGACGGGGTGCAGGCCATCATCCCTTTGTATGAGGACTTGTTCGCAGCCACCGACGCGAAGGTTCGGGTAGCGTTGCCAGCGGCGGACTATGCGGCAGCGGTACGCAAGGGTCGCGGGCTGCAAGTGGATCAGGCGCTCGTTGCCGCAGAGGAGCTTGTCGCTTTCGGCCCGGTGTAACCTTGGCGCCACGTCGAGCCGTGGCCAGGGAACTGAAGCTGAGCAATAATCGGCGAGTGACGAACGTCCAAGATGTAGTTGCTACTATCCGCGCAACGCGCCGCAGGTTGGCGGCGGATGGCCCAGCTCATCTCCGTTCCGACGGCGACTTTGAGCGCGTATCGGTCCCCAGTTCCGACTGCGATGTCCTACGCGACCTCCTCCTAGCCGAGAGACCAAGCATGGTGATCGAGATCGGCCTGGCCTATGGAAGTTCCGCGCTGGCCATCGCAGAAGCACTGGTCGCCGTCGGATCGCGCCAAGCTCGCCACGTGATCATCGACGCTTACCAGGATCACTTCCATGGTGCCGGATGGGCTGCAATCGTCGGAGCAGGACTGACCGACCTCTGTTCGCTCGTTGAGGAACGATCCCAGATCGCGCTTGCCCGGCTCCTGGGGGATGGCCTCGTCGCCGACGCAGCGTTCGTGGATGGCAGCCACATCTTTCACAACGTGTTTGTCGACTTGTTCTACTTGCGCGAGCTCGTGCGCCCGGGCGGATTGATGATCTTGGATGATTGCAGCTACGCCTCGGTGGCCACCGCGGTCCGCTACTTCGAGGTCAATACCGGCTGGAAGAACGAACCCATAGCCGGGACGACACGTCTCCGCGCATTCAGACTGCCGGACCCGCGGACCGAGCCAAGCTTCGAGAGCTTCAGATCATTTGGCCTGGACACGGCGGGCTGAGCTGGGCATCGGACATGGCGACCTCCGGAACCACCGGACTGTCGAGGTCGCGGCAGCCTGCCACCCGTGTGACTGCCCAGGTGCTCACGGGGGTTGTGGCTAGGTTCCTGGCCGGCTGGCGGTCTGCTCGGCGTCTCCCGGATGCCTGGCGTTCAGCCCGCCTACCTCCATCCCTGGTTCACCGCAGTACCTGCTGGGACTACGCTCCCCACCGCTGGACTCCTCCTCGGCGGACTAGCAGAAGTGCCCGACGCTGCGCTCGTTCGACGATATTGGACATCTAGAAGGCGACCATCGGCCCGGTCGGCGAAGACGCCATCATTGCCCGGGCGTGAAGCAGACAATGCCAGGACGCTACGGCTACGTGAACGAGGCGGCGGCGGCTGGACGGGGCCAACTGGCTCGATCCGACACGATACGCGCCGTGTTCCTGACGGTCAAGCGAGAGGATCTGATTCGATGGAGCACCAGGAGGCGCGCGCCCTCTTCAGCCCAGGCAGCCCGCGTCGGGGACCCTGGCAGCGTGTGACTCTCGCTCCTGATCGGCGAGTCGCCCACTCCGCGAGTGACGCTACCGGCCCAGTGCCAGGCGGGCGCGTAGAATCGCCTGGGCCTCAAGGAACGGACGTTCCAGGTAGGCCTGGTGGTCGTCTTCGCCATGGTGGTGAGTGACCGTGCCAGTCCGGTGCTGGGAGCTGCGCTGGCGGATGTACTCCAGACTGCCGCCGATCAGCGTCAGCATGTACTGCAGACCACGCTGGTCCGCCATCGTCCACTCACGCTGGCCACACGCGACGTAGATCGGCGAGGTATGGGCAAATACGCCGCGCGCCCAGACGTCGTGATGTGCGACCGGCTCATAGTTCGGTCCCGATACCCGAGCAGTCAGCCAGCTGTCCGATGCGACAGGCAAGCTGGCTTGCAGACTCAGGCTTCGCGCGCCGCCCGCGGCAGCGTCGCTCTGGGCGACAACCCGCCCATTCTGGACGACCTGGAGCGAATGCACCGGCAGCACCGAATTGGCACTCGCGTGGACCTCGACAGTTCCACCACTGCTCGGCAGGCGCAGCGTGTCGCCGACCTGCGCGCCGTCGACCGCGAACTCCAGCAGCGGACCGCCACTCAGAAACGTCCGACCAAGCCGAAGGTTGCGACACCAATTGTCATACGTGAAGTCCTCCTCTGGTGGGATGCGGACGTACGTCCGATACTGTCCCACGGCAACTCCGCTCGACATCTTGTCCGTGCCACCCACCAGCGGCAGGCGATACCCGGAGTTCAAGTAGCGGTAGTACTCCAGGTGGTTGAAGGGCATGAAGTTGATCATTTCCACGGCGTCGACGCGTCCGGTAGCGACTAGCGTGGCAGGTTCAGCGTTCGGGTTGGGAAAGTGGGGCAGGATGACGGTGCCGCCCTGGGCGTGGCAGGCGTCGGCCCACCGAGCGAGCGTCGTCTCCATGGTCCCGCCGAGCTCCGCTTCGCTCGGGCCGTCAGAGCACCACGGGTACACGGGCTGCTTCAAGCCGAGCAGAATCATGTGGCCGAGGAGGTGCTGGCGGTTCTCCTGGTTGACCCACACGACCGTGCGGCCATCTCGAGAACTCATCGGCTCTCCAGTGAAATCCTCGGTGTTGGTGAAGAGGCTGCCCCACTGCGACTGCAGCAGGTTGACCACGTTGAGGTCTTCCGCTTGAGCCTCGCGCAGGCTGCCCTGGGTCGACAGGAAGTGCACGTGGGTGTCGCCGCTGAACCAGCGCCGCTGGTTCATGTCTGTCCAGCGCCGTAATCGAAGCTCGAGCCGTCGTTGGCCGGATTCGATAGTAACGCGCTGACGGAGCGGCTCGTACTCGAACCCACGCGCAACGTCGACCAGGACCTCTCCGCGGGGTAGCCAACCCTGACACCGTCCATCGATGTACGCATAGCTGATCTGGCCGAGCCGCAAGTCACCACCCACGTCGATGTGCCAGGTCTCGTTGTTGGAGTTGACGTGACCGTGATGGCCGTGCGGCTGGTACGGCACGCCATGCGGCGAGCGGAAATGCACTCGACACGGCACTGGCTGGCCGGTGGCATCGTCGACGATGACTGTCTCCACCCAGTTGCGCCCGTCTTCGACGATCTGGATGCGAACGTGCTCGGTCTCGACCAGGCCTGTCTCGAGCAAGTCGCCCCAGCGCACCGAATCGACGGTCTCTTCACCGAAGTTGACAGCCAGCGTCGCCGACGGTATCGCGGCGACCTCCGCGTAGGCCGGGCTGGATGCGGTGTTCTGTTGTTCGCCCCAACCGGCGAACGTGTCCGCGAGGAACCCGTCCGCGTTGCGTTCGGGCAGTTGATACACGTAGCTGGCGACGCCGCGGTCGACCCCGAGCTCCATGCTGCGCAGACCGGGCTCCATGGGACGCTCTGCCAGCCGCTCGTCCTTCAAGTCGATGCGCACCGGCACCGTGCCGGTTCGAACGAAGGGCTCTTCGTCCGACAGCCCCAGTGTGATCGCGCCGACGAGGAAAGGCGGGCCGAGGGGCACGATCTCGAGCGACTCGATGGCGATCTCCGGCGCGGGATTGGTCCAGTGCCAGAGGAAAAACGTGCGCGGCCAGCCCTGGGTTGTCTCGGTCTGACGGTAGCCCGCGGCCGACCACGCGCCGGCCCAGCGGTCCCGCAGCCCGTTCTTCTCGTCGGCAAGCGCCAGGAAGGGCTGCTGGCCCCAGGTGGTGATGTCCGCAATCTCGAACCGCTCGCGGATGGGGACGCGGTGCTGGCTGCCATTCGAGAGTCGGAACACGTACTCGGCAACTGGTTGGCCCATCGGGCCACCCGACTGCAACTGCGATTCGAGAAGTCGGTGGGCCACGATCACCGAGTACGCGGCGGCTCCGATGGGAATGGTGACCGGGTTCTGGTTCAGCTCTGGCCCGAAGGCGACGAAAGCCTGGTTTCCTTCGGCAATGCGAAACGGCAGGCCGTGGAACTGTTGCACACCCGGACGCGGATGCTGATCTACATCGAGCAGCTCGACGCCCGCGTTACACACGGCTGAAAGATCGAGAGCCTGATACGGAGAGGCGTCGCTGGTCATACGTGTCATCCTCGCCGGCCGTGATAGCGCGGTCAACCTCACCGCGCAGGGGCGATGACACACGACCGCCCTGCGCGCGCTGCTCGCCGACGGCCGCTACGCTACGCGCGCGACGGCCAATCGCCACCTTGCCGCCCTGCGCGGCGTGCTCAAGGAGTGCCGGCGCCTCGGCCACGTGAGTGCCGAAGAGTTTCAGCGCGCATCGGACCTAGAGCCGGTGCGCGGCTTGCGGCTACCGCGCGGGCGAGCAGTGCAGCCGGGCGAAATTCGCTCGCTCTTCGCCGCCTGCGAAGACAATCCTACGGGTGCACCGACTCGCCTGCCTTGGACATCGCCGCTTCAGCAGCCACCTCGGATTTGGGAGTATCACTTCTGCACGACGGTGGCCTGGCCTCTTTTGCTGTGAAAGTTTGCTCCCGGCGGTTCAGGCGGCGGTGAGCTACAACTTGACCTTGTAGCCGAAGTCCTCCAGTCGCCGGACGAGGCGGCGTTGGATCTGCTGCCGGTCGCGTTCCTCGAGCGGGGTCGGCGCTGGAGTATCCGAGCGACGAGGAGGGGCGCAACGGTGGAACCGCCACGCCCCTCCTCGTCGAGCGCGCTAGGCGAAGTTGGCCACCCAATCGCCGCTGGGCTGTCGCGTGGCGACGTTCAAGCGGTTGAAGGCGTTAATCCCGGCGATATGGATGAGCAGCGAGGCCAGCGCTTTCTCATCATAGTGCCGTGCGGCCTCGTTCCAGACGTCGTCCGTCACCGCGTCGGGTCTGTCGGCGAGACGAGTAACGGCTTCTGTTAGCGCCAGAGCGGCGCGCTCGGCGTCGTTGAAATACGGCGCATCCCGCCACGCGGCCAGTGTGAACAGCTGCTGCTCCGTCGCGCCGTGCTTCTTGGCGCTACGGGAGTGCATGTCGGCGCACACGCTGCAGCCGTTGATCTGGCTGGCGCGGAGGTGCACCAAGTCGACAGTCGTCTCAGGGATGCCAGCGTGACCAGCTGCTTGGCCGAGCTCCTGAAGCGCTTCCAGCGCGCCGGGCACAATCGCCGCTACGTTGTTGATGCGAGCTTTCATGGGTATCTATCTCCGTGTCACATCTGCCCACCGTGGCGGGTCACTGCTATGACACGCGGCGACGGAGGAATGTGACAGATGGACGAACGTGACTGGCTAGCACGTCGCTTCGAGGAGCAGCGGCCGCGCCTGAAGGGTGTGGCCTACCGCATGCTCGGGTCGCTGGCTGAGGCCGATGACGCCGTCCAGGAGACATGGCTACGCCTCAACCGTGCCGGCGGCGATGGCGTGGCCGATCTCGGCGCCTGGCTGACGACCGTCGTTGCGCGCGTCTGCCTGAACGTGATTCGGGCGCGCAACTCGCGCGCCGAGGAGGCCGTTGGCGTCCACGTGCCCGATGGGCTGATCAGCCGTGAAGATGACGTCGACCCCGAGCACGAAGCGGTGCTGGCCGACTCGGTGGGACTGGCACTCCAGGTAGTGCTCGACGTGCTAGCGCCCGCTGAGCGATTGGCTTTCGTGATGCACGACATGTTCGACGTGCCCTTCGACGACATAGCGTCGATGGTCGGTCGCACGCCCGACGCGGCGCGGCAGCTCGCCAGCCGGGCTCGTCGACGAGTACAGGGGGCGGCACCCACCCCGGACACCGACCTGACGCGGCAACGTCAGGTGGTCGACGCCTTCTTCGCCGCGGCCCGGGCCGGTGACTTCGAGGCGCTGGTAGCGGTGCTCCATCCGGACGTCGTGCTGCGCTCCGACGGCGGCGTGACCCGACCCAAACTCTCACGCACGGTTCGGGGCGCCGAAGCTGTGGCTCGCAGCGCGCAGTCGGCCGCCCTGCCAACGGCGGTAGTGAGGCCTGTCCTGATCAACGGCGCCGCGGGAGTGCTCGTACTGGTCAACGGCCGGCTGTTCACGCTGATGGCGTTCACGGTCAGCAACGGCAAGGTTGTCGAGATCGATGTCATCGCCGACCCGGAGCGGCTGCGCCAGCTGACGATCGACCCGTCGATTTCGTGATTCCGATCCGCTGATCAGCGCGCACTGCTGAAGTTGAGCATCCACCGAGGTCCACCGCTCGGAGCACTCCTCCATGGCGAGGTCGCACCATGGCGGCGGAGCACAAGCAGCCCGGGCGAGTGACCACACATCCTCCAGCGTTCGTGCAAGAACTTGCCATCCAATCGGATGTGCGGCAGGCACTCCGCGAGGCAATCGTCGCTTTTCGCGCAACGAATGCTCGCAACACCCGCCTGAACAACCGTTTCTGGGTCGCACCTTCGGGCACCGTCTTCAGTTCGGCTGAACCGCCGTCATTTGAATACGAAAGTCGTCGAGAGAGCGGCAGCGGGCGGCCGTGGGAGTTGTGTTTCGAACTCACCTGGAGGCGAGGTCCAGGGCGAGTAGCCCTTGTATCTTGAATGCGTGTCCTGAGACAGTTCAGGGCGCGTGCAGCCGAACGAGACAGACCGCAAAGCCCTCGGTCCTGCAGACCATTGCCCAGCTCGCGCTGCTCGGTCCACTCGGTCGCCAGTTCCTCGTCGTCCCACAAGCGCTTCACCGCATGTCGTCCGGGTTTGCGAACTGCCGCGTCGGAAATAGCGCCCGATGGCTTCAGTTCGATACGGTGAACACGAGTGTGCGCCGCCCGAGAGTGGGGTTGAAACGCGGCGCCGGCGAGTCTAACTGTCGCATCGGAATGTTAAACTCGGCGCTCATGATCGGCCGCCAGCTGCCAGGTTCCAGCCTGGAACTGCCGTCTCAATCGGCGCGTGTACTGTCAAACTCAGCGGCTAAACCGCGTTCTGTTAACCCACCAGTAACTCGACTTTGGACTAAAAGCGGCCCAGAACGTCAAGGGGTCTTCCGGTTTTGGTGAAGGCGTGTCAAGCTCGGCGTGTGTACGAAACCAAAGCGCTGACGGCGCTGCTCCACTTCCGCAAGGAG